>JANXOM010000405.1 GCA_025353585.1 Deltaproteobacteria bacterium | reverse complement strand
GCCGCTCATGAACTCGCGGATCTGGGCGTCGCTCGTCGCGTGCTTCTCTTCGAGCAGCGCGACCGCGCTCATGATCTGGCCCGGCGTGCAGAACCCGCACTGAAAGCCATCGTGCTCGACGAACGCGGCCTGCATCGGGTGCAACTTGTCCGGCGTCCCGAGGCCCTCGATCGTCGTGACGGGCTGCCCCTGTGCCATCGCGGCGAGCGTCAGGCACGAGACGACGCGCCGGCCGCCGACGTGCACCGTGCACGCACCGCACTGGCCCGCATCGCAGCCTTTCTTCGTGCCGACGAGCCCGAGCCGCTCGCGCAGCGCGTCGAGGAGCGAGGTCCGCGGATCGACCTTCAGCTTGCGGTTCGTGCCGTTCACGTCGAGGACGATGTCGAGCTCGGCCGGCGCGGCCGGCGCGGCCGGCGCGGGCGGCGCGGGCGGCGCGGCCGTCACGTCCTGGGCACCCGCGACGGGCCGGCGCTTGTCGTCGCCCTTGCAGCCGAACAGCGCCAGCGCAAACCCCGTGACCAGGCACGAGGTCGCCCACTCGCGGCGGGTGAACGTCACGGGCGGCGGCTTGCGACTGTGCAACGCGTCCACCGCAGCGCCGAGGGCGCCCGCGAGGAGTCCAGCGAACGACGTCGCGGGCGCGTGCGAGAACGCGATGACGCCGTGCTCGTCGACGATGAACACCGCATCGCGGTCGCCGGCGACGCCATACAGGAGCGCGGTGGCGCGGAGCGTGTCGGCGAGGCGCTCGGGCGGACACGGGAGGCGCTCGACCGCATCATCGGGCCGGAACGACCACACGCCCGCCGGGGACAGGATCGTCATCTCCGCCCCGAGGCCGCGGAGCAGCGCACGAAGCTGGCCGACGTGCTCGTCGGCAACCCGCCAGACCTGCACGAAGGCGAGGACCCGCGGCCAGCCGACCGAGGGCGCTCCGAGTAGCTGTCCCTCCGTGCCGCGCAGCGCGAACGCGGGAGCCGGCGAGCCGACCGGAAGACAGCTCGTGGCCATGGCTAGAGCTTGACCTGGCGAATCCGGTTGTACGGGACGGCGGTGCCGCGATTGCCGTCGGCGACGTAGAGGAGCGTCCCCGGTTTGTTGAGGACCAGCCCCTCCATGCCGTACAGCTCGGCGGACGTCGACGTGTCGGAGTCGATCCAGCCCGGCGTGCCGTTGCCCGCGAGCGTCGTGACGTTGCCGCCCGACAGCTTCCGCACGCGAAAGTTGTCCGTGTCGGTCACGAAGAGGTCGCCGTTCGGGGCCGCCGCGATCGCCTGCGGGTGCGCGAACTGCGCGCTGGCCAGCGTGCCGTCGGTGAAGCCGGCGGCCGTCCCCGCGAGCGTGGTGACGGTGCCGTCGAGCGCGATCGCGCGGATCCGGCTGTTGTCGAAGTCGGCGACGACGAGCGAGCCGTCGGGGCGGGTGGCGATCCCGTACGGCGTCGAGAAGCGCGCGGCGGCGCCGACCGCGTCGACCATGCCGGCGGCGTCCCACGTGCCCGCAAGATCCGCGATCGCGCCGCTCGAGAGGTCGAGGGTGCGGATGACGTGATGGAACTCGTCGGCCAACGCGACCCGGCCATCGCCGAGGAGCGCGAGGCCGCGGGGCCGCCCGACGGCGTTCGCGAGGATGGTCGCGGACTGGGCGGCCACATTCACCTTCCACACGCTGCCGGACATGTTGTCGTGGCCGGTGCCGGTCTGGTCGTTATCGGTCGAGACGATCAGCGTCCCGTCCGGCGCGAACACGAGGCCGTACGGGCGCTGCACGTGCGGGTCGTCGAGGACGGTCGTCGTGGTGCCGTCGGCGGTGACCGCGCGAATGCGATTGTTGTCGAAGTCGGCGACGTAGAGGCGGCCGTCCGGGCCCCACGCCGCGTTCACCGGGTCGCTGAAGCGCGCGGCCGTCCGGTCGCCGTCCACGAACGCCGCCTCCGACGAGCCCGCGAGCGTGCTGACGCCATTCGTGAAGGCGGTCGCGTCGGCAGTGGCCCCGCTGTCCGGACCATCACCGCCCGGCCGGCCGCTGCTGCAACCGGCGGCGACGAGGAGGGCGAGCGAGAGCGAACCGGCCAGGGAAAGTCGCGACATCCAAGCGGTTAGAGCAAGGATGGGGCCGCCGTCCGCCCGCGGACTCAGCGGGCCGCAGGTGCGTGAAACGTGCGGGTTACATCGGCGGGCCACGTGCGGAGACGCGCGCCGCGCGTTCAGTGGCGAGCGCGGTTGCCGCTCGGACTAGAACGCAGCTTCCAGGACCGGCAGCACGAGCGCCCCGCGGGTGCGCATGGTGACGGGGTCCGCCGGGCGGTCGAACGTGTGCTCGTAGCCACGGAACACGAGGAAGCCGAGGCCGGCAGAAGTTGCCGCGTAGACGAGGCGCGCCGGCAGCGTTCGCCGCCAGCCGTGGACGCAGGTGACGCGGAAGAACTGCTCGATGTCGTTCGTCGGCGAGAACAGGAACAGATCCTTCGTGAAGTCGACCCACAGGCCGGTGCCGAAGACCGTGAGGGCCAGCGAGCCGTAGCGGTTGCTCGGCCAGGCCGAGGTGTAAGCGAGGGCGGCGTAAGCGCCGACGAGGAGCGCGTCCGTGATCTTCGGCGCGATGTAGAAGAGCGCGCGCTGGCGGTTCGTGCGGAGGCCGTGCACGTAGGTCCAGCCGAAGCGGAACTTGTGGATGTGGGGATCGCGGCCCGGCGGAAACAGGTGGAGCTCGTCCACGTCCGCGCCGACGAGCTCAGCCGCGAGCGCGTGGCTACCCTCGTGCAGCGTGACACCGAGCATGTAGTCCGGCAGCGCGAGGCCCGCCCCGATGACGACGAGCTTCTCGGTGCTCGGATCGGCCCGGGCGGGCGCGGTCGCCGCGGCCAGGGTCGCGAGCGCGAGCGCGGCCCACCTCACGCGGGGCTCACGCCGGTCGCGGCCGGTACCGCGACGAGCAGCTCGTCGATCGGCGCCCCGAACCCGAGGCGCCGAGCGAGCCTGCGGGACGCGGCGTTGTGCTCGTCCGCCGTCCACACGGGCTCGCGACCGCGCGCGCGCTCGTCGCGGATCAGCGCCGCCGCCACGAGCGTCCCGAGCCCGAGCTGCCGCGCGCCCGGCAGCACGTCGACCGACACGTCGAACCACGCGTCGCTGCGCCACGGCGCGTACGCGAAGCACGCGGGCGCGTCGTCGACCCAGACCGTCCACACGGGGCCGCCCGCGCGCGCGGCGGCGATCTCGGCGGCGAGCGCCGGCGGGAGGTGCGCGAGGGGCGCGGCGGCGTCGAGGGGGACGGCGCCGTCGAGCTCCGGCAGATCGTCCGGCGCGGAGAGCGTGTGCAGGAGCGCGCGCGCGACAGGGCGACCGGCGGCGCGGAGGGCGGCGGCGACCTCCGCGCGCTCCGGCGGGACGAGCAGCGCGTGCGCCGGGCGAGCGAGCGCGAGCCGCGCGGCCGCCGCCGGATCCGCCGCGCCGAGGATGACGGCCAGCTGCGCGCCGTCGTGGCCGAGCGCGAAGCCATCGCCGAGCGGCGCGCGCCACGAACCCGGCACCGCCGCGATCCCGTGTGCCTCGATGTAGCGCGGCAGATCTGGCAGCCCGAGCGCGGGGCTCACGGGTGCTTGCCGAGGCCGCGGAGATAGCCGATGGCCTCGGTCGCGGCGTCGACGAGGCACGCGTTCATCTTCTTGGTGCGCGAGCCGGTCGCGCCCTGGCGCACCGACGCGAGCTCGAGCGCCTGGACGGCGCGGGCGTCGTTGAGGGCCCGTAGCTTCACGACGGCGTCGCGGCGCAGCTCGCAGGTCGCGCCTTGCTGGAGGTCGAGCGCATACGCCTGCACCCAGTCGACCGCATCGTCGGCCTTGTACTTCGTGATCACGGCGGCGACGGCGTGGCGGCGCGTGGCGTCGTCGGCGACAGCGGCGTTCGCGATGGCCCTCTTCGCGGCGGCGTCGCTCGTGTGACCGAGCCACATGTCGAACGCGGGCGTGACGACGGCGGGGTCTTTATTTGCCGCCATCGTGCGCAGGTCGGCGCGGAGCTCGGGATCCGCCTCGAGCTCGGGGGCAAGGGTGAGCGCGTGGGCGTACGCGGTGAGCGCGTCGACGTAGTGGCTGCGCGCGGCGTGGGCGTGGCCGAGGATGCGCTGCGCAGCGGGGTCGGCGGCGATCGCGCTGCCCTGCTGGGTGAGGAGGGCGATGGCGCCGTCGACATCGCCGCGCTCCATCGCGTCCGCGGCGGCGGTGTCGGCCGGCGAGGCATCGCGGTCGGGCGCGGGCGGGTGGTGCGTGGCGACGCCGACGACGATGCCCGCCGCGATCGCGATGCCGGTGCCGCCCGCGTAGATCGGCCAGCGCTTGCGGCGAGAGCCGGCGATGGGTGGGGGCGCGGCGAGCCCGGTCTCGACCGGCGCGGCGACGGGCGGGCGCGCGGCCCGCGCGAGGCGCTGCTCGGGGGTGAGGCCGAAGATCGGCTCGCCCGTCGGACCGGTATACGGCAGGCCGATGCCGATCCCGCCCGCGGGCGCCGCGCGGGCCGCCTGAGCGTGGGCGAGCTGCTGGGCCGGCGGCGTCGGCTCGGCGGCGGGCGAGGGCCGCGCGAAGGGCGAGGCCTGCAGGATCGTCGCGTCGCCGGCGGACACCGGTGCGGGCTTCTTCGCGACGAGGCGGCCGAGCTCGGTGCCGCCGAGGCCCTTGGTGGGCGTCGCGGTCTTGCGCGAGACAGCCGGCGAGCTCGCGCGCGGGTTGGCCGACGGCGCGGGCACGACGGCCGCGATGGCGATGGCCTCGTCGATGGCGGCGTTGATGCCGTCCTCGACCCCGGCGGGGAGGTCATCACCTTCGGTGTCGCCGTCGAGGGCGGCCGCGAGTGACTCCTCGCCTGTCACGATGCGGACCTTGCCGCTCTCGGTGACGAGCGACTGCGAGCCGGTGGTCGACGGCTTCAAGAACTCGATGTCGGTGTTGCCACCGTCGCGCGTGTCGAGGGCATGCTCGACCGCGGCGAGGAACTCGTCGGCGCTCGGATACCGGTCGGCCGGCTTCTTCGTCAGGCCGCGCACGACGATCTTCTCGATGGACGACGGCACGGGCCGGCCGTTCTTGCCGAGCCGCTGGCGGATCGGCGGCACCGGCTTGGCCGTGTGCATCGACATGACCTCGAGCTTGTCGTCGGAGTAGAACGGCGGCTGGCCGGCGAGCATCTCGTAGCCGACGACGGCGGCCGCGTAGAGATCCGCGCGGCCGTCCATCGGCGCGCCGAGCGCCTGCTCGGGAGCCATGTAGATCGGCGTGCCGAACGCCATGCCGGCCTGCGTGAGCTTCACGCCGTCGTCGATCTCGCCCTTGAGCGGCTTCGCGATGCCGAAGTCGAGGATCTTCGCGAACTCGACGTCGTCGCCCTGCCGGATGAGGAAGATGTTCTCGGGCTTGATGTCGCGGTGGATGAGGCCGGCGCGATGGATGCCGCCGAGGCCGCGCAGGATGTGAGCGAGGATGTGGAGGGCGCGAGCGGGGGGGATCTGACCCTCGCGCTCGAGGACCTCGCTGAGGGCGCGGCCCTCGAGGAGCTCCATGGCGAGGTAGAGCGCGCCCCCGGGGAGGCGGCCGACGTCGTACGTGGTGACGCAGTTCGGGTGGTCGACGCGCCCGACGCTGAGCGCCTCGCGCTCGAAGCGGTTGCGGACGTCGGACGAGGCGGCGAGGGACGGGTGGAGGATCTTGAGCGCGACTTGCCGACGGAGACCGAGGTGCGAGGCCCGGTAGACGAGGCCCATGCCGCCGCGGCCGATCGTGGCCTCGAGGCGGTAGCGGTTGTCGATGACCGTGCCGACGAGCTCCTCGCCGTCGCCGTCGAGCGGCACTGGCGTGTCGGTCGCCGGATCGGTGCCATCCCGAAAGGCCATGAGGTCCCGCCCATTGTGCCATCAACCGCAAAATTCGCCCCACCAAGCCCCCGTGATCGCTCCGCTTCGCGCATTCGCCCCGTTGCGCCGGGGCCCCCGGATGTGTAGTCTCTGCCGCGTCACCAGCCCAGGTAGCTCAGTTGGTAGAGCAGCGGACTGAAAATCCGCGTGTCGGCGGTTCAACTCCGTCCCTGGGCACTTCGTTTGGACCCGGCTTGGCGCGGGCGGTCCGCGCGGCGGAGCCGCAGCGCGGCCTGCACGAACCCGACGAGGGACGGGCCGAGAGCGGTCAACTGCGGCGCGGGACGGAGCAGCGCGCTCGCCACCACAGCGTTGACCCCGCCGATGACCGCGAGGCGATGGGTGACGTCGACGGCCGCGTCTCCGAACAGCTGGTCCGCGAAGCGATGGTTCAGCGCGTCACGACGGGCGAGGGCACGGGGACCGGCGCCGAGGACGTCGACCATGAACACCCGGGCCACCGCGAGGTCACGCTCGAGCGCGGCGAGAAAGCCGAGCACGTAGTCGCGGCGGCGCTCGGCCGCGCTGACCCGCCGCGCGCCCGGCGCCACGAGGTCCGCCAGCACTCGATCGGAGACCACGTCGTAGGCCGCGAGGAAGCAGGCCTCCTTGTCCACGAAGTGCTCGTAGAACGCCTTGCGCGACACCCCGGCCCGCGCGATGACGTTCGCCACGTTCGCATCGGCATAGCCGTGGCTCGCTGTCACCTCGATCATGGCCTCGAGCAGCCGCCAGCGCTGCGAGTCGTGCACGGTCGTTCGCGACAGGCCGCGGCGAGCCAACGTGCGCACGACGTTGGCCAGCCGCACCGTCGGGACGCGCCTCGTCACTCCGTGAGGATGTCCCAGGTCACGGCCGCGAGGGAGAGGTGGGTGGCGTTGAAGTAGAGGATGTGGCCGCCGGCCTGCCCACCGTCGTACCCGTTGTCCGCCGGGACCGTGCAGAACACGGCGTCGCCGGCGTCGCAACCGGAGAAGCGCTCGCAGACCGTCGCGGGCGCGGACGGATCGCATGTCACCAGCTGCCACGGCGAGCCCGCCGACAGGCAGACCGGACGTGGATCGCCGCCCGCGCCGCCGAACTGCAGCTGCGACGTGGGCGTGGTCGCGCAGTGGTTGGCGGCGAGCCAGCGCTGGAACGTCGCCTGCCCGCTCGCGTACGAGACGAGCTTGTCGTCGCGCGAGTGAAAGTGGACGAGCGGCGCGGGGTGCGCGACCGGGCAGGCATCGTCGTTCCACGCGGAGATCGGCGCGAAGCCGTGGAACACGCCCGCGTCCTCGCACGCGCTCCAGTAGGTCAGCTCCCCGCCGTTGGAGATGCCGGAGAGGTAGACGCGGCCAGCGTCGATCGCCGTGTGCGCTCCGACGGCCGCGGGGAGCGCGGAGATGAACGCTGCATCCGACTTGGCCCATGCGTTGTCGAGGCCTTGCGGGGACGCGACGACGAACCCCGCGCGATCGGCCACGAGCCGGAAGCTGGAACCGATGCCCAGCGTGGGCCAGGTGAAGAAGTTGGCGAGCCCGGCCTGCACCTCGGCCGTCTCCTGCGCGCCGTGCGCGTCGACGACGAGCGGGGCGGGGTGGCAGGCATCGTAGGTCGCGGGCGCGTAGAGCAGATACGTGCGCGTCGCGCCGGCGATCGTGACCGTGCACGTGCGCTGGTCGCCCGGGGCGAGAGGCGCGCCGCAGTCCCGCGACGGGGCCGGCGGTACGCAGGGCGCGGCATCGCTGCCCGCGCTGTCGCGTGGCGCGCCGTCGGCGCCGCGGTTGGAGTCGACGACCGACCGGCCATCCTCGACGCCAGCGTGCGGGGAGCCGCAAGCGGCCACCGCGATCGCAACGGCAAAACGCAGCTTTGGAAACATCAGTGTTTCTAAAACGGCCCGCCGCCCCGGCGCAACCGAAAACGCCCGGGTCCATCGGCCGTTGGGCCTACCGAGGCCGGCGCGCCCAGCCGGCTCGACAGCGGCCCGTTCATGTAACATCATATATTGCATGAACGCATATGACGCCCTGATCGTCGGCGGCGGGCCCGGCGGCCTGCAAGCTGCGCTCTCGCTCGGCCGGGCGCGCAAGCAGGTCCTGCTCTGCGACGCCGGCCCGCGCCGCAACGCCATGGCGCGCGGCATCCACAACTTCGTGACCCGCGATGGCACGCCGCCCGACGAGTTTCGTCGCGTCGGCCGCGCGCAGCTCGCGACCTATCCGGACGTGCACGTCCGCGAGACCGGCGTCGCGGCGATCCTCGGCGAGCGCGGCGCCTTCCGTGCCACGCTCGCCGACGGCACCGTGGTCGACGCGAAGCGCGTGCTGCTCACCACCGGCATGATCGACGAGGAGCTCCCGATCCCCGGCTTCCGCGAGCAGTGGGGCCGCTCGATCTTCCAGTGCCCGTACTGCCACGGCTGGGAGGTGCAGGACCGGCCGTGGGGCTTCCTCGTCACCCCGCAGTCGCTCCCGCACGCGGTGCCGTTCGCGCTGCAGGCGCGCGGCTGGACCGCGGACCTGACCGTGTTCCTGCACGGCCTGGTGCTGCCCGCGGATGCCCTCGCGCGGCTCGCCGCCGCCGCCATCCGCGTCGAGCCCGCCGTCGTGGCGCGGATCGGGCCGCACACCCTCGAGCTCGCCGACGGTCGCGCCATCCCCTGCGACGCGCTGTTCGCACATCCGCCGCAGCACCAGACGCCGCTCGTGACCGCGCTCGACCTCGCGCTCGAAGACGGCCTCGTGAAGATCGATTCGATGCGCCGCGAGACCTCCGTCCCCGGCATCTACGCCGCGGGCGACCTCACGACCCGCATGCAGGGCGCCATCCTCGCGGCCGCGTCCGCCGCGCATGCGGCGGCGATGCTCAACGTCGACCTCGCGATGGAGCTCGGCGCACCCGAGGCGCCGCATGCGGCGCGATAGCCGCCTCTCCGGCGTCTTGCACGTCCTGCTGCACATGGCTAACCACGCCGGTCCCGTCACGTCGGAGACCCTGGCGAAGGCGATGAGCACGAACCCGGTCGTGATCCGGCGGGTCATGGCCGGCCTCCGCGATCAGGGCTACGTGCGCGCCGAGAAGGGCCACGGTGGCGGCTGGACGCTGGCCTGCGAGCCCGCCGCCCTGACGCTCCTCGACGTCTACACTGCGCTCGGCGAGCCGACGCTGCTCGCCCTCGGCAACCGCACGGAGTCGCCGGGCTGCGTCGTCGAGCAGGCGGTGAACGCCGCGCTCGGTCGCTCGTTCGCGCAGGCCGAGGCCTTGCTGCGCGCGAGCTTCGCCGACGTCACGCTCGCGGCGCTGGCGGCGGACGTTCGCCGCCGGACCAGGCGCGCAGGGGGCAAGCCCGGAATGGCCCACGCGTAGTCGAACGCCCGCGCCCGGCGAGCTTGCGTTACCGTCACGTGGATGAGCGCCGCGCTCCGTCACTGTCATCTGGCGTCGCGTGACCACGCCGCCAGCCTCCGGTTCTACGCGACGTACTTCGGGTTTCGCTTCGACGCGACGTTCCCGCGCGGCACCGCGCCGGAGGCCACGATCCTGCGCGCGCCGGATGGCTTCCAGCTGTACCTCGAAGGACCGAGCGGCGAGCCGCTGCCGCCCTGGTTCCACGTCGGCTTCCTCGTCGCCTCGGCCGAGGCCTGCCGCGAGCTGCACGCGCGCATGCAGGCGGCTGGCGTGCCGATCGCGCGCGCGTACGTCACGGAGCCGTTCGCGAGCTTCTTCTTCACGGACCCGGACGGCCACCTCGCGCAGGCCTACTTCGACCCGCGCGCGCCCGGGTGACCGCGAGCGCGGCGGCGACGAGACACCTGGTCGGCGGACCGGCCCGCCGACCATCCCGGCGCCTGCCGATCCTCGGCGAATGCCACGGCGGGCGTACTGGTTGGGCCGTCGTCGCGCGGCGCGCGGCGGTCGAGGCGGCGCTGCCGGGCGGCTTCGCGGGCGCGCCCAGCCAGCTGGCCGGCGCGGACGCCCCGCGCGCATGGTCGCGTTCATGGCGCACGGGGACGCCATCGCGTCGCCATCAACCTCGCACGCGGGACGGGCCGGCGAACGCGATGACCCCCGTCGCACGGTCGTCGCGCGTCGTCGAGTGAGACGCTTCGAGCACAGACCGGCGGCACGTCCGTTCCCGAGAAGGCCAGCGCGGCTGCCATGGGGCACAGCGCGAGCGAGCACGGTCGCGAGCTGCTCCACGTGGGCTTCACGGTCGAGCAGGTGGTCCACGACTACGGTGACCTCTGCCAGGCCGTCACCGAGCTCGCGCACGAGCAGCGCGAGCCCATCACGGTCGACGAGTTCCACACGTTCAACTGGTGCCTGGACTCCGCCACCGCCGACGCGCTCACCGAGTTCACGCGCGGGCGCGACGATGGCGCGGCCGCCGCGAGCACCCAGTCCATGAACGAGCGCCTCGGCTTCCTCGCCCACGAGCTCCGTAACCAGCTGAACGCGGCGTCGCTGGCCTACGAGGCCATCAAGAGCGGCAGCGTCGCGATCGGTGGCGCCACGGGCGGCGTCCTCGAGCGCGCGCTGAACGGGTTGCGTAGCCTCATCGATCGGTCGCTCGCCGACGTGCGCTTGACCGCGGGCCTCCAGCCGGAGCGCGAGCGGGTCGCGCTCGACGAGCTCGTCGAGCAGGTGCGCATCCCCGTCGTGCTCGAGGCGGCCACGCGCGGGATCTCCTTCTCGACCCTCGTGGAGCCGGGGCTCGCCGTCGACGCTGACTGGCAGATGCTGGTGTCCGCCCTCGCGAACCTCCTGCAGAACGCGCTGAAGTTCACCCGGCCGAAGACCCAGATCGCGCTCACCATGCGCGCGCAGGCGGATCGCGTGCTGATCGAGGTCCGCGACGCGTGCGGCGGGCTGCCGGGTGGGCGCACCGAGGAGCTTTCCACGCGTTCACGCAGCATGGCGCCGACAAGTCCGGCCTCGGGCTGGGGTTGTCGATCAGCCGGCGCGCCATCGAGGCGAACGGCGGGACGCTCGGCGTGCGCGACGTCCCGGGCGTCGGCTGCGTGTTCGCGATCGACCTGCGGCGCGCCGCCGTCCGCTAACCGCAGACCTCGACCAGCGTCGTATCGAGCAGGTCGCTCAGGCGCTCGGCCGTCGTCGTGGTCAGGCGCGTGCCCGATGGCAGCAGCAGGATGCCCATCGGGTTGTGCACGTCCGCGACCACGACCATGCCCTCGACCAGGCCGCGCGCGGGGATGCGGCGGTTCGCGCGATGGCGGATCTCGCCGATCACCGCGAGCTGGGTCTGGGCATCCACCGGCAGTGTCCAGCAGCGAGCCCCGCTCTCGCGGCGCGGGAGCGAGCGGCCGTCCACCGGGATACCGGTCGAGAGGATCGGCCCCTCGGCGCGCGCGGCTCGCTTGAGCGCGCCACCGGCGAGGTTCGCCAGCTCGCGCATCACGTCGTCGAGCGCCTCCTCGCTGGCCGCCGCGTCGCCCAGGAGCGTCGCCCCGAGCCACTGGCGCGCGGCGGCGTCCGCCACGATGGAGATGCAGAGCTCGAGCTGATCGGTCGCCATCGTCATCGTGATCGTGGCGTGCTGGGTCGTCGCGGTGAACGTCGGCCAGCCCTGCGTGACGCACAGCGGCAGCCCGAGCATCGTCTCGAGGTCATCGGCGACCACGTCGCCGAGGTAGTGCCACGCACGCAGATCATCGACCTTCGGTCGGACCGGCTCGACGGCGGGGACGTCGCGCGGCCGCCCCGCGATCCAGCGCGCCAGCCGGCGCCGCACATCCACGCGCGCGCGGAGCTCCTGCGGGGCGTAGGGCGCGCACAGGACGTCGTGGCTCCCGGCCGCGACGGCCGAGCTGACCATCCGCGCGGGGTGGTGCGCGCTCGTCACGGCGATGACATACATCCGACCGCTCGCGTCCGCCGCGCGCAGGGCGCGCAAGAGGTCGAGGCCGCCGCCGTCCGGCACGAGGATGAGCAGGATCTCCGGCGGCTGCCGCTGCACCTCGGCCTGCGCGCTCTCGAGCGACGCATCGATGAGCACGTACTCGTCGGCGTCGAGGTGGCGCGCCACCTCGGCCCGCCGGGCGGTGTCATCGCCGACGATCAGCACGCGCAGGATGTCGTCGCCAGGGATCACGTCGTGCTCGTGAGCTTTCTCGCCGCCGCGACGAGCAAGTCTGGTTTGAAGGGTTTCAAGATCCACGCCTTCGCCCCGAGCGACCGGGCGCGCGCGATGAGCTCCGGCTGGCCTTCGGTGGTGAGCATCACGACCGGCAGGCCCGGCTGGACATGCTCGAGGAATTCGATCCCGTTCATGCGCGGCATGTTGACGTCGCACACGACGAGCGAGACGTCGACGTGCGAGACGAGCTTCTCGAGACCGTCGGCGCCGTCGCAGGCCTCGACGACGGCGAACCCGGCGCCCGTGAGAGCGCGCGAGACCTGCGTCCGCACCATGGCGGAGTCGTCGATGATCATGATCTTGGTCGTCATCGCTATCTCCCAGCTTCCGTAGTTGAGTGGTGCGCGCCCGGGGCGAGGAGCTCCGGGTCCGTGAACGGAAATGTGCTGACGAACCGCGTGCCCCCGCCGGTGCGCGACACGACGTCGATCGTCCCGCCGAGGGAGACGACGACCTCGCGCAACGCCGCGAGCCCGACGCCGCGCCCCGAGAGCTCGGTCGCCTCGTCGCGCGTCGAGACGCCATCCGCGAACAGGGCCGCGACGAGCGCGTCCTGGGTGCCGGCGGGGAGCCCGAGGCGCACGGCCTTGGCCCGGACGGCCGTCCAGTCGATCCCGCCGCCGTCGTCGGCGATCGTGATCGCCAGGCGCCCGGGCGACCGCTCGGCGCCGAGCGCGAGGCGGCCCTGGGCTGGCTTCCCGGCGGCGATGCGGACGTCGCTCGGCTCCACGCCATGGTCGACCGCGTTGCGGACCGCGTGCACCATCGCGGCCCAGAACGGGGCCCAGCGCGCGGCGTCGATCCGGATCTTGCCGGTGTCGCCGATCGCGACGGAGAGCTCGCCCTTGCCGAGCCGGCGCGCGAGCCCCTGCGCGTGGGTCCCGAGGCGCTCGAAGTAGCGGGCGATCGGCTCGTGCATCCAGCTGGTGAGCACGGCGGCGACCTCGCGCGGCGGCGCGCCGTGGGTCGTCCTCGCGATCAGCTCGACGAGCTCCGGCGGCTCGACCTCGATCATCTCCCGGCGCGGCGCGCCGAGGAGCTTGCCGATGCGGGCCACGAGGCTGCGCCAGCTCGTGAGGAGCGATTGCCGCTGCGCCTCCGAGACGGGCTCCCCGCTGTCCTCGAGCGCCGATTCGATCCCGTGGCAGACCTCGGCGAACGTCTCGAGGCCGTAGATGGCGCAGTTGCCCTTCAGCGTGTGGACGGCGCGCTTCTCCGTGACGAGGTCGGTCGGCGCGGCGAGCGTGTCGACGAGCGAGCTCGCCTCGGTGAGGAACTCCTCGAACCCGCCGCGGTCGCTCGTGATGCGCTGGAACATCGCGACGAGCTCGCGCTGCTCGCGTTGCTCCCGCTCGCGGGCGACCTGGGTGGTCACGTCGCTGACGACCAGGAGGAGCTCGCGCACGGGCTCGGCATCGCCGATCGGGGAGTAGCTGACCTGGAACGTCCGGTCCCCGACCGTGAACCGCGGCGGCATCTGGTCGAGGCAGAGCGCGAGCGGCAGGAAGTCGCCGCGCAGGCTGTCGAGGCCGAGCCCGAACCACAAGGCGTAGCCGTCGTCGTGCGCGCGGATGAGCTCGCCGAAGCGCGTGCCCGGCGGGACCGCGCCGAACCAGCGCTCCACGATGGCGGACCGCTCCGCCGCCATCGTGCCGTCGAGATCGATGGTGATGAACCCCTGGGCGACGCTGTCGAGCACCAGCTGCATGCCGCGGTTGCGTGCGTCGAGCTCGGCGGTGCGGGCCTCGACCTTGGCCTCGAGGTTGTGCGCGTAGTCGTGGAGCTGGCTGTCGCGGAGGCCGACCGCTCGCGTGAAGACGAGGATGACTAGGACGCCGAGCAAGAGCCCGAGCGCGCCGGCGATCACCGTGGTCCGCTCCACGCTGACGAGGAGGGCCTCGCCGTCGATGAGGCGCTGGGTCGAGACCACGACCGCCACCTTGCCGACGGTGGTGCCTTCGATGACGGCGGGGGCCCAGCTCACGAGGTAGCCCGGGCCGGGCGTCGCGACGCGCGGGGGCCCCGCGAAGAGGCGGGCGATCTCCGGGGCCGTCCCGTGCTGGGCGACGACCTTGCCCGTCGCGTCGAGCGCGACGATGGCCTGCACGTCACCCGCGGTGGCGTACGCGCCGAACGCGTCGGTCACGATGGTGGGGTCGCTGACCACGAGGCCGACGTCGGTGGTCACGGCGAGCGCCTCCGCGCCCCGGAGCGCCCGCCACTCGAGGTCGGCGCGGACCTGCGGGCCGAAGCGCTCGGAGAGGTGCTGGACGAGCGTGAACATCACGAGCGTGTAGAGCGTCAGGCCGCCGACGAGGACGACCAGGCTCAGCGAGCGCAGGCGCTTGATCGAGAACGCGCGCCCGGGCGTGGGAGCGATGGCCGTCACGGTGCGGCTGACTCCATCGAGATCGTGTAGGCGGGGTCGGTGTACGCGACGCCGTCGACCTGCACCGGTTGGACATCGGGCGTGAGGGCGTCGACGGCGAGGTAGCCGATCGCGCCCGGGAACTTCGCCACGACCTTGGCCATGTAGACGACCGACGGGAGATCGCGGGGGGCGCCGCTCTGGCCGCGGACCTTCCGGTCGATCCAGAAGCGCCCGACATCGTCCGGCGACATCCCCAGCGCCGACCGATCGAACCCCGCGCGCTCCGGAGTCCGGGGGTTCGTGTTGAACGGCACGAGCACCTGGTCGTGAACGGTGACGCGGTCACCGAGAAACGAGCGCTTGAGATCGGTGAGCGAGATGCTCGTCACCGGTGAGCCCTTGGCCACGACGACCACGAGCTTCTGACGACCCGCGCTTGCTGCGTGGGCGCCCGCGAGGAGCGCGAGGAGGCTACAGACGACCAGCAGGAGCGTGCGCGTCGGCATGTCAGAACACCCACGCGGCCTGGGTAGTGAGCAGGACGACGTTCGTGTGGAGGAGGCCGGAGTTGTCACCGTGCGCGTAGGCGCCTTGCACCTTGAGGACCACGGTGGCGAGGGGCCGGAAGTTCAGGCCGGCGTTGACGGCCTTGATGTCGCCGAGGACGCCCGGCACGAGCGGCCGGTAATCCTCGTAGTACGCGAACGGCATCACGTTCCACAGGCGCGTGAAGCGGTAGCCCGCGAGGGCGTACATGCCGAGGTCATCCCCATCGACTTGCGGCAGCCCCGCGAGGGTGAGCGGGCGGTGACCGTCCGTGTAGTCCTTGTGGCGATGGATCGCCTCGCCCTGCAGGTGAAGGCCGCCGTGGTCCCACTGGGCGTCGATGGCATACGCGCGTTCTTCGAAGATCTCGGGCGCCACGGTGGCGCTGGTGGTGGCGCCGGTCGAGCGGCCGAAGTAGCCGGACGCGCCGAGCTTGAGCGTCCCGGCCCACGGCGCTTCGAGCTCGAGGCGGCCACCGAAGGCGGGGCGGCGGTCCGTGTCCGCGACGATCTCGGTCTCGCTGCGGCCGTTCGAGATCGTGGCGTGATATCCGAGCTTGTAGTCGCCGACGGGCGTGGTGCCGTAGGCGTCGAGCCCGGTCTGGTGCTCGGGGAAGAGCTGCTCGCCGATGAGGTACGGACGGTAGGTCCCGATGATGACCGGCGAGCCGTGGTCCGTGTTCCAGATGCCGTAGGGCGTCAGCCAGTGGCCGGCGCGGAGCGTCAGGTGCGGCGTGAGGTCGTACTCGATGTAGGCGCGCTCGATGGCGATCGTGCCCCATTGCGTCGTGCGGCTGAAGTCGGTGATGTCGGAGGCGGAGGTGACGAACGTGGTGCCGTCGGCGTTGGTCGAGCCGTTCGGGACGTAGTTGAAGCTGACCTCGGCGAGCGTGCGCCAGCGCGGCGTCAGGTTCTTCGCCACGTAGACGTTGAGGTTGGTGAGCGCGAACGTGGTGGTGTCATGGGCGTACGGGGTCGGGTGGGTGAAGTGCGTGTTCGACCAGGTGAAGTCGGCGAAGCCGTAGACGTTCAGCTTGTCGTCGAAGCTGCCGCCACCGCTCGGGTCGAGGCCGAGCGTGGCGAGGTCGACATCGGCCGCCGGGGGCGGGGCCGGGGCCGGGACAGGGGACGACGGCGCGACCGACTGGGCGGCGGCGAGGCGAGTCGCGGCCAGGCCGACGATCGCCACGAGTGAAACTTGACGGTGCATGTGGTCTCCGAACAGAGAGTCAAGTCGCCCGGATCCGCCGCCGATCGAGGGCTGACGAGCGGCCGGAGCCGCGATGGCCCGCGCGCGTGCCGTGGAAATGACTACAGCAATCCGAGACTTGGCCGAGTTCCTGGCCCGATGCGCATGCCAGCTCTGTCGATTCCGCAAAAGCTGATCGCGCTGATCGTCTTGCTGATGGTCGCGGTGGTCGGCTCGCTGGCCACGTACTTCTGCTCTCAGCAATTGCGCGTGGTGGGCGACAACCTCCATCGGAAGGCGAAGACCTATGGCGCCCTCGCGGCGACGCAGACGCGGTCCGCGGTCGCGTTCTCGGACAAGGAGACCGCGCGGGAGGTCCTCGAGTCGATCGCGGACGATCCCGACGTCGCGAGCGCGACGCTCTTCGATGCGTCCGGCGAGATCCTCTACGGGCACGGCGCGCCGTCGCCGTGGGTCGCCAAGGCGCGCGGGGCCGGCGCCCAGGTGGTCGAGACGCAGACCCGGGTCGCCGCGATCAACCCCGTCGAGTCGCTCGAAGGGCCGCGCGGGACGCTCGTGCTCGAGATCTCGACCGTGACGCTGCAGGAGGCGCGCGCGCGCGTGATCGAGCTCGCGATCATCGCGGGCACCGCGGCGCTCGGGTTCGGGTGCATCGCCGCGTGGCTGATCGCGCGTCGACTCGCGCGGCGGCTGCGCGCGATCGCGGAGGTGGCGGCCGCGGTGGCCGGCGGCGATCTCACGCGAGAGCCAGTGCGCGATGGCGACGGCGACGAGATCGGCGTCCTCGCCCGCGCGTTCAACGCCATGCTCGGGCAGCTCCAGCAGCTCATCGGGCGCATCAAGGAGATGGCGCGCATCGAGCAGGTCCGGCTCGAGTCGCTCGTCACCGAGCGCACGGCGCAGCTCGATCTCCGGAACGCCGAGATGCGGCTGGTCTTCGACCACATCGACCAGGGGCTCTTGACGGTTGGCCTCGATGGCGTCATCGCGAGCGAGCGGTCCGCGGCGGTCGAGCGCTGGCTCGGCCCGGTGCCGGCGAGCGGGGATCTCGGCGACTACGTGGAGGTGTTCGCGCCTGACTCGGCGCCGTGGTTCCGCGCGATGTGGGGGATGATCGCGGACGGCATTCTCCCGCTGGAGGTGGCGCTCGCCCAGCTGCCGTCGAAGCTCCGCAGCGGGGACCGTCACCTCGAGCTCCGCTACAAGCTCCTGACCGACGGCGCCGACCACCATCGTGTGCTCGTGGTGGTGACGGATGTCACCGCGGTCCTCGAGCGCCATCGCGCCGAGCGCGACGAGCGCGAGACGTCGTCCCTGGTGTCACGTCTGATCCGCGATCGCGCGGGCTTCGCCGCGTTCTTCGTCGAAGCGGGTGAGCTCGTTCACATCGCCAGCGCCCCGACGCCGAACGCCGGTCCGGACTACCACCGCGCGGTCCATACGCTCAAGGGGCTCTCCGCGATGGAGGGCCTCTCGTCGATCGCGGAGCTCTGCCATGCGCTCGAGACCGCGCTCGCCGAGAGCGAGGAGGTCAGCGCGGAGCTCTGTGCGCGCGAGATCGTCGCGCGCTGGCGGTTCGTGACGGGCAAGGTCACTCCGCTGCTCGAGCAAGCGCGCGGCAAGATCGAGATCCGCGAACGCGAGCTCGCCACCCTCAAGGCGGCGCTCGCGGCCCTCGCGCCGCACCCGTACCTCGCCACGATCGTCGAGCCGTGGTGCCACGAGCGCGTCGAGCCGAGGCTCGAGCGGTTCGCCGACCAGGCCCGGGCCCTGGCCGCGCGTCTCGGCAAGGGCACGCTCGTCGTGCGTGTCGAGTGCGCCGACGATATCGCGGTCCCTCCAGAGCGGTGGGCCGGGTTCTGGGCGGCCTTCGCGCACGCGGTCCGCAACTCCGTCGACCACGGCTTCGACCCCGACGCCGCGCGCAGCCCGGATGGCGATCTCGTCCTGCGATCGGCCAAGCGCGGCGGCGAGCTGGTGATCGAGATCGAGGACCACGGTCGCGGCATCGACTGGGATCGCATCCGGGCGCGAGCCGGGCAGCTCGGGCTGCCCGCCCTCACCCACGAAGACCTCGAGGCGGCGCTGTTTCATGACGGCCTGAGCACGCGCGAGCACGCCACGGAGGACTCCGGCCGCGGCATCGGGATGTCGGCGCTGCGCGCGGCATGCGTCGCGACCGGGGGCGCGCTGTCGGTGCGCAGCGCGCCGCGCGCCGGCACCACCTTGCACTTCTGCTGGCCGCTCGCCGGTCGGTCGATCGAACACCCTCACCGCAGGACCTAGGGGCTTCATGAACATGCGTGTCCTCGTCTTCGTCCTCGTGTCCCTGAGCGCCTGCGGCAGCGACGTCGTGACCGAGCCCGAGCTCGTGCCCGGGCCGGTGATGCCCCCGGCGCCGGCAACCGTGAAGGCCGCCGCCGCGCGATCGGTGCAGGCGGCCCCGGACGTGAATCCGCGCCTGCTACGTCGCTTCAAGCCGCTCCGCGCGGTGCTCTCGACTCCGGACCAGCCAGCCGCTACCCCGGCCCAGGTCGACCTCGGCCGGATGTTGTTCTTCGACAAGCGGCTCTCCAAACATCGCGATCTCGCGTGCAACAGCTGCCACGCCCTCGACAAGTACGGCGTCGACAACCAGCCAACCTCCACGGGCGCCGGCGGCAAGCGCGGCCGGCGCAACTCCCCGACCGTCTATCAAGCCGCCGGTCACCTCGCGAGCTTCTGGGACGGTCGCGCGGCCAACGTCGAGCAGCAGGCGAAGGTGCCGATCCTCGACGCCACCGAGATGGCGATGCCGAGCGCCGATGCGGTGGTCGCCGTCCTGACCTCGATCCCCGGCTACGCGCCGGCGTTTCGCGCCGCGTTCCCGGACCAGGCCGAGCCCCTCACCTATGACAACGTCGGCCTGGCGATCGGCGCGTTCGAGCGCCGGCTCGTCACGCCGTCGCGCTGGGACCGATACGTCGATGGCGACACGCGCGCGCTCACGCCGGCCGAGGTCGCCGGGCTCAAGGTGTTCACGGACGTCGGCTGCGTGACGTGCCACACGGGCGAGCTCGTGGGTGGCTCGATGTTCCAGAAGGTCGGCGTCGCCAAGCCGTGGCCGCGCGTCGCAGACGAAGGCCGAGGTGAGGTCAGCAAGCTCGCCGCGGACCGCATGGTGTTCAAGGTCCCGAGCCTGCGCAACGTCACCCAGACCGCGCCGTACTTCAGCGACGGCTCGACCGAGCGCCTCGACGAGGCCGTGGTGCTCATGGCGCGTTACCAGATCGGCGAAGAGCTCTCGCCGGCGGACGTCTCCGCGATCGTCGCGTGGCTCGGCTGTCTGACCGGCGAGTTGCCGCGCGCGTACATCCAGGAGCCCGCGCTGCCAGCCGACGGACCCACGACCGGCGCGGTGGCCCGCGACTGACCGGCCTTCGACGCGTGCCGGCAAGCGACGCGGCGCGCGCCGGCGCCTCGGTGCGCAAGGTCGCGCGCTGCGCGTCATGAGGGGCGCTCGCGCTCAGGCACGCGGCCGAACGGGCGCTGTGACGGAGCTAACGCATGGCGCGTCACGTGCAAATGGGGCCTCCCATCAAGGAGCTTCCCATGCGCACATCCCTACTCGTAGCTGCGTTTGCCCTCGCCGTCCTCGGCGGTTGCAAGTCGAAGACGGACACCGCCGCCGCCGACAACACCGCGCAGAACAAGCGCGACAACGCGACCGCCCCGACCGCGGACAAGGCGGTGGACGGCAAGTCCGATCTCGACATCACCCAGAAGGTCCGCAAGGCCGTGATGGACGACGGCTCGCTCGGGACGAACGCCCACAACTGCAAGATCGTGGTGCAGGACGGCAAGGTCTCGCTCGTCGGGCCTGTCGCGAGCGCGGCGGAGTCCACGAAGGTCCAGCAGATCGCCGCGACCGTCGTCGGCGACGCGAACGTCATCAACAAGCTCGAAGTCACCAACTAACCAAGGATCGCGTATGACCGACACCACCACCAAGAACGATAAGAAGATCGCCGTGTTCGGGCTGTTCGACGACCGCGCGTCGCTCGAGCGCGCGATCGACGGCCTGCGCACCGAGGGCTTCCGCGAGTCGGACATCTCGGCGCTCCTGCCGGACCGCCAGCAGACGGCCGAGGTCGCCCACGAGAAGCACACCAAGGCGCCCGAAGGCGCGCTCACCGGCGCGGCCGCCGGTGGTGCGATCGGTGGCACGCTCGGGCTCCTCCTCGGTATCGGCGCGCTCGCCATCCCGGGGTACCCTTCATCGCGGCCGGTCCGATCATGGCGACCCTCGCGGGCGCGGGCGTTGGCGGCGCGGTCGGCACCGTGACCGGTGCGCTCGTCGGCCTCGGCATCCCGGAGTACGAGGCGAAGCGCTACGAGTCCTATCTGAACAAGGGCGGATCGCTGCTCTCCGTGCACGCGGACGACGCCGACTGGGCGACGCGCGCGAAGAAGACGCTCGAGCAGTACGGCGCGAAGGACATCGAC
>JANXOM010000339.1 GCA_025353585.1 Deltaproteobacteria bacterium | reverse complement strand
GCCAGCGCCGGCTCGCCGCGCGCGGCGTGCATGTCGTACAGGGCGAGCGCGCACGCGAGCCGCACGCGGAGCGAGCGGTCGGCCAGCAGCGCGGCGACCGCATCGCCCGTCGCGGGGGCGCGCGCCGCGCCGAGCGCCTCGCAGCCCTTGGCCCGCAGCACGGTGAGCTCGCTGGCGAGCAGCGGCAGGAGGTCGCGCTCGGCCGCGGCGTGGACGCGCCGGGCAAGCAGGATCGCGGCCGCGCCGCGCAAGGTCGGGGCCTCGGCCGCGTCCGCGATGACCGCGCGCAAGGCCGGCGCGCTCGCGGCGGCTGTCGTCTCGTCGAGCGCATCGGCGAGCCGCTCGCGGCGTGCGCCGCGCGCGGCCGCGTCGGGCCACCACGCCGCGAGAGCGGTGGCCAGGTCCTCTGGTTTCTTGTCGGCGTGGCAGACCGCGCACGCGTTCGGCACGCCGTGCTTCGCCGTCGTCACGAGATCGGGGACATCGATCGCGTGGTCGGCAAAGTGGTCGAGCACGCCGCTGACGACCGGCGGCATGTGGCACGCGACGCACTGCCGCGCCGCCGCCGCCGTGTGGTGCGCGTGCGTGGCCGCGATCGTCGGGTGGCAGCCGCGACAGAGCTTGTCGGGCGTGTCGCGCAGCTCGGCGTGGCGCGGCTTGCCGTCGGGGCCGGGCGCGTGCGGCGCCGTGTGGCATGTCAGGCACGTCGCGCCGCCCTTGCGGTAGCACGGCGACTGCAGCATCGCCTGGTACTCGAAGCTCGAGGTCGCGGGGCGGCCATCGGCGAAGAAGTCGCTCGAGGTGCCGCCGCCCGGCAGCGTGACGACGATCGGATCGTAGGCCTCGTCGTAGTCCTCGCCGAGGCGGAATGGATGCTCGGGATCGAGCAGCGGCCACAGCGGCTGCCGCGGCCCGTGACAGCGCGCGCACGCCGTGACGCCGAGCGCGCCCGCGTGCGTCGGGTGGATGATGTCCGCGGGCTTCGACGTGTCGCCGTGGTGCCCGCCCGGTCCATGGCACGACTCGCACGCGACACTGAAGTCCGAAGCTGTCGTGGTCCACGCCCCCGACGCGTCGTCGTGCGTGACGCGCAGGTTCGTCGTGTGGCAGTCGAGGCACTCGTGGTTCGCCATGCGCCGTGCGTTCGACCACCAGAACGGGTGCTCCGGCGTGACCTTGCCCTGCTTGGCCTCGGTGTAGTCGACCCACTTCTTGTCCGCGACGTGGAAGTAGACCGGGAGCACCTGCCAGCGTCCGTCGGGGAACACGGTGACGGTGTCCTGCATGCGCTTGCCGCCGATGACCCACGCGATCGCGTAGTCCGCGAGCGTGCCGTCCGGCCCGCGGGTCTTCATCGTCGGCGCGCCCGCGACGCGCGTCATCGTGGCCTCGCTCGACGTCCCCGTGAACGTCGCGTCCGCGAAGTCGCCGACCACCGCGGCGCCGGTCGCGGGGGCCAGGGCGCGCGCGTGCCAGCTGCGCTGCCACCCGGCGAGCTCCTTCGGGTGGCACTCGCCGCACGCGGCGCTGCCGATGTACGGGTTCGCCGCGACGGCCACCGCGGCGGGCCGCGGCGGCCGCGGCGGGCTCGGCGATGGCGCCGCCATGGTGTGGGCCGGGGGAGGTACGGCCGCGTCGGGCAGGCGCGGACCGCGGTTCGCGAGCCGGTACGCGGCGAACGACGCGGCGAGCGCGACGAGCCCCGCGAGCAGCCACGGCCAGCGCGCGGCGGCCGGGCGGGCCGCGGAGACGGCGGGGCGACGCGGCAGGCGAGCCACGCATCTTGGTAGCACGCGGGTCCTGACGTTCCCGCGCAGACGCCTAAACCGCCATTAAGGATTCGTGTGCGGCGCCGCGCTTCGCATATGCTGCCGCATGCGCTGGGGAGCCCGCATCGGAGCCGTGGCCTTGTCTCTCGCGTCCGGCTGCACGGCCGCTGACGACGCCGGGCCGACGACGAGCACGGCCGAGCAAGCCCTGACCGACGCCGTCCGCCACGCGCGCCTGGCGACGATCCGCGACGTCGCCGCGCAGATGGGCCTCCACAACGCCGCGCTCCTCGGCGGCGTGGCGACGAGCGAGACCGGCCTCGCCCACTGCTACAGCGAGGCGCCGAGCGCGTGCGCGGGCCCCGTCTCGCCGGACTGCGCGGGCGGCGCGGTGATCGCGGGCGGCGGCGATGGCGCGTGCAGCCTCGAGCAGGGCGGGCTCGGCATGTTCCAGTTCGACGCCGGCACGTACGCGCAGACGCTCTCGACGTACGGCGACCGCGTGCTCACGGTCGACGGCAACGCGGCGCTCGCCGTGAGCTTCGTCGTCGACAAGGCGGAGTCGGACATCGCCGGCGTCAGCGACTGGGCCTCCGCGACCGCGTGGATGGACAGCGTGCCGATGGCGGCGAGCGCGCCGGAGATGCAGGCGTGGGCGCACCTCATGGCGTGCCGCTACAACGGCTGCTGCTCGACGAGCGCGACGTGCGTCTCGCGCGGCAACGCCTATCGCGACAACGCGCTCGCCGTGTACGCCGAGCTCGGCTCGGACTTCTGGGCCACCGCCGAGCGGTGCGCGGGCCTCCCCGCCGACGGCGTGATCGACACGCGCACCGAGTGCTACCTCGCGGCGGGCGATCCGCGGTTCTGGCGGCGCGAGACCACGGCCGGCTATGGCGGCGGCCTCGAGTGGACCGTGACGACGAGCGCGGCCGCGCCGTCGAACTACGCGGAGTGGCGCATCCGCCCGGGGCGCGCGGGGAAATTTTTACTCGAGACCTATGTCGAGGGCGGCGCCTTCGCGCAGTCCACGACGGCGCGCTACGAGGTGCACCACGGCGCGGCGGTCGACGTCGTCGTCGTGGACCAGGCAACGGGCTCGGGCTTCGTGCCGCTCGGGACGTTCGACTTCACCGGTGACCCGGCCGCGGACGAGCGCGTGCGGCTCGGAGATAACACGGGCGAAGCGGGCCAGGCGATGACGCACCTCGCGTTCGACGCGCTGCGCGTGACGCCGGCGGATGACCGCGGCGGGCCCACGCTGCCGGATGCGGGGACCGGCGGCGGTGGCGGTGCGCCGGAGGGCGGCGGATGCGACGGCGGCGGCGGCGGCGGCGGGCTCGGGCTCGGGCTGGCGCTCGTCCTGCGCCGGCGGCGCTGATGGGCGATCTGTCGATCACCGCGCAGTACACCTCCGCCGTGTGGGCGTGGGGCAAGCTGCCGTGCGCCGAGCTCTTCGCGACCCCCGACGCGCAACGCGTCTTCGACGTCACGAACGCCGCGCTCGCGGCGGCGACCCTCCTGCGCCCGCGCACGCCGCTGCGGATCGCGCTCCTCCACCGGCACGCGATGATCGATCACCTGCTCGCTGACGCCGCGCCGCGCCGCGTGCTCGAGCTCGCCGCCGGGCTGTCCCGCCGCGGCGCCGCCGTCAGCGCCGATCCGGCCGTCCACTATCTCGAGATGGACCTCGCCGCCGTCAGCGCCCACAAGCGCACGCTCCTCGCGCGCACCGCCGCCGGCCGCGCCGTGCTCGCGCGCCCGAACTACGAGCTCGTCGCGGGAGACGTCGCCGAGGCTCCGTTCCCGCCCGCCGATCTCGTCATCGCCGAGGGCCTGCTCATGTACCTCGACGCGCCCGCGCGCGCGCGCCTGTTCGCCAAGGTCGCGGCCGTCACGTCCGCGCGCTTCGTCTTCGATCTCACGCCGCGCGACGAGGAGCCGCCGCCCGGGCTCGCCGGCCGCGCGCTCGAGGCCGCGATGAAGCGCTTCACCGGCGGCCGCTCGTTCGAGAAAGATCTCCGCACGCGCGCCGATGTCCTGCGCGAGCTGCGCGCCGCCGGCTTCACCGAGGTCGCCGCGCTCGGCTCGGGTGACGTGGCGCGCGCGTGGGCGCTGCCGTACGCCGACCAGGCCACGCCGACCGTCGTGTTCACCGCGCGAGCTTCGCGATCCACGCCCGCGTGAAGTCGGTCGTCTTCGTGTAGCTCCGCACGATCTCGCCCGTCACCGCGCGCTCGATCAGCCCGCCGAACCCGAACATCTTGATCGTCACGTCGCTGCGCACGGTCCGCTTCACGCCGCCCGCGGTCGGGGTGATCGCGATCGTCCCGGTGTTCTTGACCCGGTCCGGCATCATGTTCGGGATCGTCCGCCACTCACCGACGTGCGTCCGCAGGTCGTAGTCGAGCTCCTCGACGAAGCTCGCGCGCGACGTGCCGAACGCCTTCGCCGCTTCGGTCTCCGGTTCGCGCCTCGGTTCGTATGCGACATGTCGGACAATGCGTTCGGCCCCGCGCTCGATCTTCACGAGGCGGCGCCCCATCTGCAGCGCCTCTCCGACGGCGATGTTGAACGGCTCGTCGAAGTAGAGCGCCTCGTAGCCGGCGAGGTCGATCCCCGCGAATTCGTCTTCGATCAGGACCTTCACGCCTCGTTTATGGGGCGCGTTGGTGACGAGCGCTCCCCCGCGCGCGGCGTTTTGCGCAAGATGCGCACATCTCGTTGGAATCATTCAACGAGGCGCACTAAACGCTCGATCTCTCCTGCCGGATTTCGGTACCGTTGCGTCGCTGTATGGGAGCTCCCGCGCGCGACGACATCCTCTGTCTCTCCCCGCTCGAGCGCGCCGACGTCGGGCTTGTCGTCGCGGCCTGCCACGCGGGGGCCCTCGGGGTCCTGGACCTCGGGCGCGATCGCGTCCGCGGCCTCCACGCTTTGGCGGCCGCGAGCCGGATGGTCCGCGAGCTCGCTGTCCGCGTCCCGGACGGCGCCACCATCACCAGCAGCGAGCTCCCGGTGCAGGTCACCACGGTGGTCGTCACGGCCGCCCGCGAGGTCGCGCGCTTCTTGCCGCGGCGCGTGCTCGTGCAGGTCACGTCCGAGCCGGAGGCCCGCGCCGCGCTCGCGGCCGGCGCGCACGGCATTG
Source organism: Deltaproteobacteria bacterium (assembly GCA_025353585.1). Lineage (GTDB taxonomy): Bacteria > Myxococcota_A > Polyangia > Haliangiales > Haliangiaceae > JABFXX01. The sequence continues at coordinate 31,142 of JANXOM010000339.1, read as the reverse complement.
TCGCGAAGGGCTGCGAGGCCGGCGGCCGCATCGGCGACGAGACCACGTTCGTCCTGCTCCAGCGCCTCGTGGCCGCGCTCGGCGGCGAGACGCGCATCTGGGCCCAGGGCGGCATCGGCGAGCACACGGCCGCCGCGTGCGTGGCCGGCGGCGCGACCGGCGTCGTGCTCGACACGCAGCTCGCGCTCGTCCGCGAATCGTCGCTCCCCGCCGACATCCAGGCCGCGCTCGGCGCGATGGATGGCAGCGAGACGACCGTGCTCGATGGTCACCGCGTCTTCTCGCGGCCCGACCTGGCCGTCGCGCACCTCGCCGCGCTCGATGTCACGGCGCTCGGCGGCGACGACCTGCACCGCAACGTCCTGCCCGTCGGCCAGGACGGCGCGTTCGCGCGCGGTCTCGCGAAGAAGTACCCCACGACCGCGCAGCTCGTGCACGGCGTGCGCGCGACGATCGCGTCGAACCTCGCGCTCGCCGCCGCGCATCGCCCGCTCGCCCCCGAGTCCGCGTTCGCCGTCGCCCACGGGCTCCGCTATCCGATCGCGCAGGGCCCGATGTCGCGCGTGTCCGATCGCGCCCGCTTCGCCGAGGCCGTCGCGGCTGGCGGCGGCCTGCCGTTCCTCGCGCTCACGCTCATGACCGGCGCCGAGTGCCGGGACCTCCTGCGCGAGACGAAGGCGCTGCTCGGCGAGCGGCCGTGGGGCGTCGGCATCCTCGGCTTCGTGTCGCCGGAGATCCGCGAGCAGCAGCTCGAGGCGCTCCGCGAGATCGCGCCGCCGATCGCGCTGATCGCCGGCGGCCGCCCGTCGCAGGCGCACCCGCTCGAGGCGCAGGGCACGCAGACGTACCTGCACGTGCCGTCGCCGGGCCTCCTCGATCTGTTCCTGCGCGACGGCGCGCGGAAGTTTGTCTTCGAGGGCAGCGAGTGCGGCGGCCACGTCGGCCCGCGCACGAGCTTCGCGCTGTGGGAGGCGCAGCTGGCGCGCCTGCTCGAGCACCCGGCGCCGGCCGAGCTCTCCGTGCTGTTCGCCGGCGGCATCCACGACGCGCGCTCGGCCGCGATGGTCGCCGCGATGGCCGCGCCGCTCGCCGCGCGCGGGGCGCGCATCGGGGTCCTCGCGGGGACGGCGTACCTGTTCACGCACGAGGCCGTCGCGTGCGGGGCGATCGAGCCCGCGTTCCAGGCCGAGGCGCTCGCGTGCGATCGCACCGTGCTCCTCGAGACGTCGCCCGGCCACGCCACGCGCTGTGCCGACACCGCGTATGCGGAGCAGTTCGCGCGCGAGAAGGCCCGGCTCGCCGCCGCGGGCGTCGCCGCCAAGGACGCGTGGCTCGCGCTCGAGCAGCAGAACCTCGGGCGCCTGCGGATCGCGGCGAAGGGCCTCCGCCGCGATGGCGAGCGCGTGGCCGCCGTCGATGCCGCCACGCAGCAAGCCGAGGGCATGTACATGATCGGCCAGGTCGCCGCGCTCCGCCGCGCGACGTGCTCGATCGCCGAGCTCCACGCGCAGATCTGCGTCGACGGCACCGCGCTGCTCGACGCCGCCGCCACCGCCCACGAGGACGCCGCGCCGCACCGCGACGCGCGCAGCTCGGACATCGCGATCGTCGGGCTCGCCGCGATCTTCGCCGGGGCGCCGGACACGGACGCGTTCTGGACGAACCTCGTCGCGGGCAAGAACGCGATCCGCGAGGTCCCGCCCGAGCGGTGGGATCCCGCGACGTATTACGACCCCGCCGCCGTCGGCGAAGGCGCCGGCCGCAAGACGCCGTGCAAGTGGGGCGGCTTCATCGACGCGGTCCCGTTCGATCCGCTCGGCTACGGCATCCCGCCGAAGTCCCTGACCGCGATCGAGCCCGTGCAGCTCCTCGCGCTCGAGGTCGCGAAGCGCGCGCTCGCCGACGCGGGCTACGGCACGCGCGTGTTCGATCGCGAGCGCACGGCCGTGATCTTCGGCGCGGAGGCGGGCACCGATCTCTCGAGCGCGTACAACTTCCGCGCGCTCTTCCCGCAGTACGCGGGCGCGCTCCCGGCCACGCTCGACGCGGCGCTGCCCACGCTGTCGGAGGACTCGTTCCCCGGTGTGCTTTCGAACGTCATCGCCGGCCGCATCGCGAACCGGCTCGACGTCGGCGGCGCGAACTACACCGTCGACGCGGCGTGCGCTGCCTCGCTCGCCGCCGTCGACCTCGCGGTCAAGGAGCTCGCGTCGGGCTCGTCCGACATGGTGCTGTGCGGCGGCGCCGACCTGCACAACAGCATCAACGACTACCTCCTGTTCGCGAGCGTGCACGCGCTCTCCGTCAGCGGGCAGTGCCACACGTTCGATGCGAGCGCGGACGGCATCGTCCTCGGCGAGGGCGTCGCGTGCCTCGTGCTCAAGCGCCTCGCGGACGCGGAGCGCGATGGCGATCGCGTGTACGCCGTGATCAAGGGCGTCGCCGGCGCGAGCGATGGCAAGAGCCTCGGGCTCACCGCGCCGCGCAAGGAGGGCCAGGTCCGCGCGCTCGATCGCGCCTACCGCGCCGCGGGCGTGTCGCCGGCGGACGTCGGGCTCGTCGAGGCGCACGGCACCGGCACGGTCGTCGGCGATCGCACCGAGCTCGCGACCCTGACCGACGTCTACACGCGCGCGGGCGCCGCGCCCGGGAGCTGCGTCCTCGGCTCCGTGAAGTCGCAGATCGGCCACACGAAGTGCGCCGCGGGCATGGCCGGCCTCATCAAGGCCGCGCTCAGCATCTATCACGGCGTCCTCCCGCCGACGTCGAACATCGCGCAGCCGACGGCGGCGTGGAAGCCGGAGACGAGCCCGTTCGTCTTCCTCGACGAGGCGCGCCCGTGGCTATCCGACGCGCGCGTCGCGGCCGTCAGCGCGTTCGGGTTCGGCGGCACGAACTTCCACGCCGTGCTCGCGTCCCACGCGGGCAGCCAGGCCGCGCGGCCGGCCGACGGCTGGAGCGCGGAGCTGCTGCTGTTCCGCGGCGCGGATCGCGCGGAGGCGCTCGCGGTCGCGGCGCGCGTCGAGAAGCTGTGCGCGGGGACGCCGCGGCTGCGTGACCTCGCGCGCACGGTGAGCACGCGCGGGCAGGGCGCCGTGCAGCTCGCGATCGTGGCGGAGAGCGTCGCGGATCTGCGCGAGAAGCTCGGGGCCGCGCGCGCTCACACGAGCGGCAAGGGCATCCCGGGCGTGTGGTTCGCGGCCCCCGTGGCCGGCGCGCTCGCCCTCCTGTGCCCGGGCCAGGGGAGCCAGAAGGTCGGGATGCTCTCGGACCTGTTCCTCGCGTTCCCGCGCCTGCACCGGTTCCTCGAGCTGGGCGCCGCGTGGACGCCGAAGATGTTCCCGCCCGGCGCGTACTCACCCGCGACGCGCGCCGCGCAGACCGAGGCGCTGACGGACACGCGCGTGGCGCAGCCGGCGCTCGGCGTCGTCGATCTCGCGGTGGCGAGCCTGCTCGGGTCGCTCGGCGTCACGCCGGATCTCGTCGCGGGTCACAGCTACGGCGAGCTCGCCGCCCTCGCCGTCGCCGGCGCGATCGGCGAGGCGGACCTGCTGGCGCTCTCGGCGGCGCGCGGCGAGGCGATCCTCGCGGCGGCGGCGGCCCGCGGGTCGCATCCCGGCACGATGGCGGCGGTCGCGGCCTCGGCGGAGGCGATCGAGCCGCACGTGCGCGGGCTCGCGGTCGTCATCGCGAACCACAACTCGCCGAAGCAATGCGTGCTCTCGGGCGCCGTCGCGGCCGTGGACGCCGCGCTCGCGGCGCTGAAGTCCGCCGGTATCGCGGGCAAGAAGATCCCCGTCGCGTGCGCGTTCCACAGCCCGCTCGTCGCCGACGCGCAGCACGCCCTCGCCGCGCGCCTCGCCACGATGGAGATCCGCACCCCGCGGATCCCGGTCTACGCGAACGCGACCGCCGCGCCGTACCCGACCGCGCCCGCCGCCATCCGCGCCCAGCTCGCGGCGCAGGTCGCGCAGCCGGTGCGCTTCGCGCAGGAGATCGAGGCGATGTACGCCGCCGGCGCGCGGATCTTCGTCGAGGCGGGGCCGGGCAAGGTGCTCTCGCGCCTGTGCGCGGAGATCCTCGGCGACCGGCCGCACCTCGCGATCGCCGTCGAGGGTCGCCTCTTGCCCGCGCTCGCCGAGCTCGCCGTCGCGGGCGTGCCGATCGACGCCGCGGCGCTGTTCTGGGACCGCGATGCTGCGCTCGTCGATCTCGACGCCGCGCCCGCGAAGCCGGCGACGTGGCTCGTCAATGGCCACGCAGCGTGGCCGGCGAACGGTCCGGCCCCCGTGAAGGTCGAGCCCGTCGCGCTGGTGACGCGCGAGGACGTTGCGGCCGAGCTTGCCGAGGAGGCCCCCGTGTCAGCCGACCGCGACGGAGTCGTCATCGAGTACCTGCGCAACATGCGGACGATGATCGGCGCGCAACGCGACGTCATGCTCGCGTTCCTCGGCGCCGCCGCGCAGCCGATGGCGGACGCGCCGGCCGCGCAGGTCGCGCAGGTCCGGACGCTCGCGGCGCGGGCCAAGGCGACGTCGCCGGCGCCGAAGGTCATCGACGTGCCGTCGCACACGCCGGCGCCGGTCGTGCTCCCGCGCGCCGCCGCCGCGCCGGTCGTGCTCGATCCGATGCAGCTCGTGGTCTCGATCGTCAGCGAGCGCACCGGCTATCCCGTGGAGACGCTCGGCGTGGACCTCGATCTGGAGGCCGACCTCTCGATCGACTCGATCAAGCGCATCGAGATCATCGGCGAGCTCGCGCTCAAGCTCGGCCTGCGCGTCGGTGACGGCGCGGCGGACGCCGATGCGATCGTCGAGGAGCTCGCCTCCCGCAAGACGCTGCGCGCGCTCGTCGCGTGGCTGACGGAGCGGCTCGCGAAGGACGCGTCCGCCGCGGCCGCGCCCGCGGTCACGGCGCCGCCGTCGCGCGTCGGCGCGCCGAGCGAGCTCGAGGAGATGATCACCACCCCCGCGACGACCGCCACGATGGTGCGCCGCTACCGCCTCGAGATCAAAGAGGCGCCCGTCTCGCCGACCGGGCACCTGTCGGTCGCCGGCAAGCGCTTCACGATCCATGACGGCGGCGCCATCGGCACCGGGCTCGCGGCTCGCCTCGAGGCGGACGGCGCGACCGTGCGCCGCATCGACGCACGCGAGCCGGTCGGCGAGGTCGATGGCTTCGTCGATCTCGGCGTGGTCGAGGGCGTCACGTCCATGCGCGAGATGTTCGTCCGCGTGCGCGAGGCCGCGCTCGGCGGCGCGAAGACGATCCTCGTCGCCACGCGCAACGGCGAGCTCGGCCGCGGCTCGGGCAGCGGCGGCCCGGCCGGCCTCATCAAGACGGTCGCGGCCGAGTGGCCCGCGATCTCGGCGCGCATCGTCGACCTCGAGCCGTGCGCGGATCCCGCCGCGCTCCTCCACGCCGAGCTCCTCGCGCGCGACGCCCACGTGGAGGTCGGCTACGTGGCGGGCGTTCGCTCGATCTTGCAGGTCGTCCCCGCCGAGGTCGAGGAGCTGCACGACATCGGGCTCGATGACAATTCGATCGTGCTCGTCACCGGCGGCGCGCGCGGCATCACGGCCCGGGCGGCCATCGCGATCGCGCGGCGCTACGGCTGCCGCATCGAGCTCGTCGGGCGCTCGCCGCGGCCGGGCCCCGAGGAGCACGCGCTCGCGGGCGCCAACGACGCGCGCGCGCTGCGCTCGCTGTTCGGCAAGCGCGTCTCGACGCCGGCGGAGATCGAGGGGCTCTGCTCCCGGGTGCTGGCGGCCCGCGAGATCCGCCAGACGCTCGCCGCGCTCGGCGATCGCGCGACGTATCACGAGGTCGATGTCCGCACGCCGGCGTTCGGCGAGCTCATCGACGACCTCTACCGCCGCCACGGCCGCATCGACGGCGTCATCCACGGCGCGGGCGTGCTCGAGGACAAGCTCATCCGCGACAAGACCGGCGAGTCGTTCGAGCGCGTCTACGCCACGAAGCTGGCGAGCGCGCAGACCCTCGTCGACCGGCTGCGCGACGACGTGAAGGTCGTGGTCCTGTTCTCGAGCATCTCGGGCGCGTTCGGCAATCGCGGCCAGGCGGACTACGCGGCGGCGGGCGACGCGCTCGACAAGCTCGCGTGGTCGCTCCAGCGCAAGCTCGCGGGCCGCGTGGTCTCGATCGACTGGGGTCCGTGGGCCGGCACCGGCATGGCCGTGGACCTCGCGCGCGAGTACGCGCGGCGCGGCATCGGCCTCATCGAGCCGGAGGACGGCGTCGAGGCGCTGCTCGCGGAGCTGCGCGGCGGCCGCGGCGATGCGCAGGTGATCCTGACCGCGACGGATCCCCGCGAGCTCACGCGCGACGCCCATGCCTGAGCCGATCGCCATCGTCGGGATGGCGGCGGTGTTCCCCGGCGCGCCGGACCTGGCGACGTTCCGGGACAACCTCGAGCGCGGCGTCGATGCGATCGGCAGCGTGCCCGCGGATCGCGTGGACCCGGTGTTCATGGCGGGGTTCGCGTGCAAGCGCGGCGGGTTCGTCGCGCCGACGTTCGACCCGGTCGCGTTCGGGATCATGCCGGTGGCGGCGCTGTCCGCGGAGCCGGACCAGCTGCTCGCGCTGCACGTGGCCGCGGCGGCGCTCGCGGACGCGGGGCCGAACGTCGCGCGAGCGCGGACCGGCGTCATCCTCGGGCGTGGCGGGTACCTGACGCCCGGCATGGCGCGGCTCGCGAACCGCGTGCGAGGCAGCGAGCAGCTCGTGGCGACGCTCGCCGAGCTGCTGCCCGACCTCGACCCCGCCACGGTGGCGAAGATCCGGGAAGCATTCCGCGCGCGCGCCGGCGAGAGCGGCGGCGAGGCGGGCATCGGGCTCGTGCCGAACCTCGCGGCGTCGCGGATCGCGAACCGGCTCGATCTGCGCGGGCCGGCCTACTGCATCGACGCCGCGTGCGCGAGCTCGCTCCTCGCGGTCGACCAGGGGTGTCGGGAGCTGGCGGACCGGCGCGTGGACGCGGTCGTCGCGGGCGGCGTGCACGTCTGCCACGACGTCACGCTGTGGAGCGTGTTCTCGGAGCTGGGCGCGCTGTCGCCGAGCTCGGCGATCCGGCCGTTCGATCGGCGCGCCGATGGCATCGTGATCGGCGAGGGCGCCGGCGTGGTCGTGCTGAAGCGCCTCGCGGACGCGGAGCGCGACGGCGATCGCGTGTACGCCGTGATCCGCGGCTGCGGCGTCTCGAGCGACGGGCGCGAGTCGAGCGCGATGCGCCCGCGGGCGGACGGCCAGCTCGCGGCGCTCGAGGCGGCGTGGCGCGCGGCCGACCGCGACCCCGCGAGCGTGGGGCTCGTGGAGGCGCATGGCACGGCGACGCCGACCGGCGACGAGGTCGAGCTCGAAGCGCTCGGGCGGTTCTTCGGCGAGGCGCACGGCGGTGGCGAGCGGGCGGCGCTCGGCTCGGTGAAGTCGATGATCGGGCACGCGATGCCGGCGGCGGGCGCGGCCGGGCTCATCAAGGCCGCGCTGGCGGTGCACCACGGCGTGCTGCCGCCGAGCCTGCACTGCGACGAGCCACACGCGGCGGTCGGGAAGACGCGCTTCCGGGTGCGCGGCGCGGCGGAGGCGTGGCCGGCGGAGCTGCCGCGGCGCGCGGGCGTCAGCGCGTTCGGCTTCGGCGGGATCAACGCGCACGTGATGATCGAAGGGCACGCGCGATCCGCGCCGATGAAGACCGTGCGCGGCACGAGCGCGCCGACGCCCGTGCTGGCGATCCGCGGCGCCTCGATCGCGGAGCTCCGCGAGGCGCTCGAGACCGGCGTTAGCGGCGCGGGCCCGATGCGGCTCGCGATGATCGATCCGACGCCGGAGCGGAAGCTCCTCGCGGAGAAGGTCCTCGATCGCGGCAAGGCGTGGCGCGGCAACCACGACATCTGGTTCGCGCCGGTCGGCCTCGCCGCGGATGGCGGCAAGCTCGCGCTCGTCTTCCCCGGGATCGAGGCCACGTTCGCCGCCGACGTCGGCGCGATCGCGCGCGCGCTCGGCGTGGCGCTGCCGCCCGCGATCCCCGCCGCGAACGCGGGGAGCCCCACCGAGCTCGAGGCCCGCGGGCTCGGCGTGTTCGCGCTCGGGCGGCTGCTGGCGGCGGCGCTCGCGCGGCTCGGCGTGGCGCCCGATGCGATCGCCGGCCACAGCATGGGCGAGTGGACCGGCATGGCCGCGAGCGAGATGATCCCGCCGGACGCGATCGACGGGTTCCTCGGCGAGCTGCCGGCGAGCCTCGCCGTGCCCGACGTCGTGTTCGCCGCCGTCGGCTGCGGTGCCGGCGGGGCGCTGTCCGCGCTCGAGGGCCTCGACACGATCTCCCTCTCCCACGACAACTGCCCGCATCAGTCGATCATCTGCGGGCAGAGCGACCGCGTGCGCACCGCGCTCGCCCGGCTCGCGACGCGCGGCGTCCTGTGCCAGGAGCTCCCGTTCCGCTCGGGCTTTCACTCGCCGCTGTTCGCGAGCTACCTCGCGCCGCATCGCGCGCGCCTCGCCACGATGCCGCTGCAGGCGCCGCGGATCCCGCTGTGGTCGGCGACGACCGCCGCACCGTATCCGGCGGACCTCGCGGCCGTGCGCGTGCTCGCGAGCGATCACCTCGTACAACCGGTGCGCTTCCGCGAGCTCGTCGAGGCGCTCCATGCCGACGGCGTGCGCGCGTTCGTCCAGGTCGGCGTGGGCAGCGTCACCGGGTTCGTCGAGGACACGCTGCGCGGCAAGGAGCACCTCGCGATCGCGGCCGTGACCGCGAAGCACCCGGGCCTCGCGCAGCTCGCGCGCGTCGGCGCGGCGCTGTGGGTCGACGGCTTCATCCCGAGCGCCGCGGTGGAGCTCGGCACACCGCCCGTCGCCCGGACGGGCACGCCGCTCGTCCTCGGCGTCCCGCTCGTGCGCATGGGCCGCGCGGTGACGCCGCTCTCGCTCGGCGGGCGGCCGGCCGTGAGCGCCGATGGCGATCCGATCCTGGCCGAGCTCCTCGCCACGCTCGACGAGGCCGCGTCGTCGGCGCGCGCGGTCGTCGATGCGTACCGCGCGGGTGCGTCCGCGCCGCGAGCGGCCGTCGCCGCGCCTGCGGCCCGGCCGGCGCAGATCACCGCTGTCCCCCCGCCGGCCCACAAGCGCGAGGTCACCCGCCGCGCGCTCTCCGCCGACATCGAGCCGGCGCTCCTCGATCACTGCTTCTACCGCCAGCCGCCGGGCTGGCCGACCGTCTCCGACCGCTACCCCGTCGTCCCGATGACGATGACGATCGGCATGATGCTCGAGGCCGCGGTGCGCCTCGCGCCGACCCGCGTCGCCATCGCGATCGCGGAGGTCCGCGCGCTGCGCTGGCTCGCCGTCGCGCCGCCGATCGACGTCGAGCTCGTCACGCGCATCGTCGACGCCGACCGCATCGACGTGGAGCTCCCCGGCTACGCGCGAGCCACCATTCACCTCGCCGACCGCTACCCCGACGCGCCGGCGCCCGCGCTCGCGCCCCTCGTGCATCGCCGCCCCCCGCCGCTCACCGCCGAGCGCATGTACGGCGACCGCTGGATGTTCCACGGCCCGCGCTACCAGGGCGTCACCACGCTCGGCCCGCTCGGGGACGACGGCGTCGACGGCGTGATCGACGTGCTCCCCGCGCCGGGCGCGCTCCTCGACTGCGCCGGCCAGCTGATGGGCTGGTGGGTGATGAACCACGAGGCGCGCGATCGCCTCGCGATGCCGGTGCGCATCCAGCGGATCGCGCTCTACGGCCCGCACCCCGCCGCCGCCGAGCGCGTCGCGTGCAGCGTGCGCATGCGGCACGTCGGCGAGCGCGAGGTGCGCGCGGATCTCGAGCTCGCGCGCGGCGGCCGCGTGTGGGCGAAGATCGACGGGTGGGAAGACCGCCGCTTCGATAGCGACGGTCCCGTGTGGGACATGCTGATGTATCCAGAGACGCACGCGCTCGCGGTCGCGCAGCCGGGCGGCTACGTCCTCGTGACCGAGCACTGGCGCGGCGCGGCCTCGCGCGAGCTGATGATGCGGCGCTACCTCGGCGAAGCGGAGCGGGCCGACCACGACGCGCTCGGCCCCCGCGCGCGCCGCGGCTGGCTGCTCGGGCGCATCGCGGTCAAGGACGCCGTGCGCATGCACCGCTGGGAGACCTCGGCGTCGCCGATCTGGCCGGTCGAGATCGCGGTGGGCAACACGCCGAGCGGGCAGCCGATCGTCGACGGCGTGCGCGTGTCGATCGCGCACAAGGACGACCGCGCCGTCGCGCTCGTCGACGCCACGCGCGCGTGCGGCATCGACATCGAGCGCATCGAGCCGCGCACCGAGGGCTTCCTGCGCGTGGCCTACACGGCGGCGGAGCTCGCGCTGGGCGAGGGCGACGCGCACCTGGCGCGGCTGTGGGCGGCGAAGGAGGCGGTCGGCAAGGCGCGCGGCACGGGCGTGACGGATCCGAAGAAGCTCGAGGTTCGCGTGGCGGACGCGGGCCGCCTGGCGATCGGCGATGCGATCATCGAGACCTACACCGACGGCGATCACGTGATCGCGTGGACCAAGCTATGACCGCCATGGGCAGCACCGAAGACATCCTCCGCGTCGTCGAGAAGCTCGTGCTCGAGATCGCCGGCGACGAGCTCCTGCTCACCGGCCCGATGACGCTACAGACGTCGTTCAACACGGACCTCGAGCTCGAGAGCATCGAGTTCGTGGCGCTCGCCGAGAAGCTGCAGCAGCACTACGGCGCGGGCGTCGACTTCGTCGGCTGGATCTCGAAGAAGGAGCTCGATCAGATCATCGGGCTCACCGTCGGCGAGCTGGTGGAGTTCATCTCGTCATGTCGCACGTAGCGGCCAACGGCGTGCAGCTCCACGTGCAGGAGCTCGGGGCCGGGCCGCCCGTCGTGATGCTCCACGGGCTGCTGATCGGCAGCCTCGCGTCCTGGTACTTCACGGCGGGGCCGGCGCTCGCGGCGCGGCATCGCGTGACGATGTTCGACCTGCGCGGGCACGGTAAGAGCGAGCCGGTGACGACGGGCTACGACGTCCGCACGATGGCGGCAGACCTCGCCGCGCTCGTGGGCGAGCGCGAGCCGGTCGATCTCGTCGGGCACAGCTGGGGCGCGCTGGTCGCGCTGCGGTTCGCGATCGCGCACCCGGCGCGCGTGCGGCGGCTCGTGCTGGTGGAGGCGCCGCTACCGCCGTCGAGCGTGACGGAGATGTCGGCGTTAGCGGGCGCGGATCTCGGCGCGATCGTGGGCGCGCTGCCCGCGCAGATGCGCGAGGCGCTGGTCGTCGGCGGCCGGCGCGGGCAGAAGCTGCTCGCCTCGCTCGAGTTCCTTCTCGGGAAGACCACGCTGCTCGCGGACCTCGCGGCGGAGCGGGATCCGGGGGTGGCGGAGCTCGCGGGCGTGCGCGCGCCGTGCCTCGTCGTCACCGGCGATCGCAGCTCGTGCGCGGCGAGCGGCGTGCGGCTCGCGGCCACGATCCCCGGGGCGCGGCACGTGGTGTTGCCGGGCGGCCACTACCTGCACCTCGACGCGCGCGAGGCGTTGACGCAGCTGATCGGCGAGTACCTTGGTGGCTGACGTCGTCGCGAACGGCGTGCGGCTGCACGTGCAGCGGATCGGCGCCGTCGGGGCGCCGCGGACGGTCGTGTTCATCCACGGGCTCGTGATGGACAACCTGTCGAGCTTCTACTTCACGCTCGCGAACCCGATCGGCGAGTTCGCCGAGGCGGTGCTCTACGACCTGCGGGGGCACGGCCTGTCGGAGCGGCCCACGACGGGCTACGCGGTCGCCACGCTGGTCGCGGATCTCGCGGCGCTCCTCGACGCGCTCGGCGTCGCGCACCCGGTCGCCCTCGTCGGCAACAGCTTCGGCGGGCTCCTCGCGCTCGCGTTCGCCGCCGCGCACCCGGGGCGCGTGGAGCGGGTCGCGCTCGTCGATGCCCACGACGGCACGGCGGGCTGGGCCGCGCAGATGGCGGGCACGCTCGGCCTGCGCGGCGAGGCGCGCGACACGAAGATCGGCGAGTCGTTCCAGGCGTGGCTCGGGCGGCACAGCGAGCGCAAGCGGACCCGGCTCGCGGCCGCGGCGGAGGCGCTCGTCGACGGGACCTCGCTCGTGGCGGATCTGCGGGCGTCGCCGGCGATGACCGCGGCCGAGCTCGCGCGCATCGCGTGCCCGGTGCTCGCGCTGTACGGCGAGCGGTCCGACGTGCGCGAGCGCGGCGAGGAGCTCGCGCGGATCCTGCCGGCGTGCACGCTGCACGTGCTGCCGGGGTGCTCGCACTCGGTCCTGTGGGAGGCGACGGCGGAGGTGAAGGCGCGGGTCACGGAGTTCCTGCGGGGGCAGCTGGGCGAGCGGGCCTCCGGCCGTCCGGACGGGGACCCAGTGCGAGACGAACGATGAAGGTGCTGTTCGTCGTGCCGCCGCTGACCGGACACGTCAACCCGACGGTGTCCGTCGCGCGCGCGCTCGAGGCGCGGGGGCACGAGGTCGCGTGGGCCGCGCATCCCGGCAAGGTCCGGCCGCTGCTGCCCGCCGGCGCGCGGCTGTTCGCGCTCTCGGAGCAGGTCGACGCCGGCCACGTGGCGCAGGTCACCGATCGCGCGGGCAACGTGCGGGGGGCCGCGGCGCTGAAGTTTCTGTGGGAGGACTTCCTCGTCCCGCTCGCGCGCTCGATGCGGCCCGGCATCGAGGTCGCCGTCTCCGAGTTCGCGCCGGACGTGATCGCGTGCGACCAGCAGGCCGTGATGGGCGGGCTCGTCGCGCGCGCGCGCGGCATCCCGTGGGCCACGCTCGCGTCCACGTCCGCCGGCGTCGTGAACCCGCTCGCCGGGTTGCCGCAGGTGAAGCGCTGGTTCGAGGAGTTGATCGGCGGGCTCGAGCGCGAGGCGGGGCTGCACCCGGAGGGCGAGCTGTCGCCTCACCTCGTGATCGCGTTCACGACGTCCGCGCTCGTGGGGCCGCTCGCGCAGTTCCCCCCGCACTATCGCTTCGTGGGCCCGTCGATCAGCGACCGCCCCGAGACGACGCCGTTTCCGTTCGCGGAGCTGCGCCGACCGTGCGTGCTGGTGTCGATGGGGACGGTCAACGCCGACGCGAGCGGCCGGTTCTACGCGACCGCGATGGCGGCGCTGGGAGATCTGAATGTGCAAGTGGTCCTCGTCGCGCCGGGGGCCCTCGCTGCCCCGGCGAACTTCCTCGTCCGCCCGTACGTGCCGCAGCTCGCGCTGCTCCGGCACGTCGACGCCGTCGTCTGTCACGGTGGCCACAACACGACGTGCGAGGCGCTCGCCCACGGGGTGCCGCTCGTGATCGCGCCGATCAAGGACGACCAGCCGATCGTGGCGGACCAGGTGGTCGCGGCCGGCGCCGGGCTGCGCGTGAAGTTCGGGCGGGTCCAGGCGCCGGAGCTGCGCGGCGCGGTGGAGCGCGTGCTGCTCGAGAGGAGCTTTCGCGAAGCGGCGGGGCGCGTGCGCGAGTCGTTCGCGGCGGCGGGCGGCGCGGATGCCGCGGCGGAGATGGTGCTCGCGCTGGCGGGGAGGCCCGGATGAGCTGGGTGCTGTACCTGCTCGCGGTGATCATGGTGCTCGACGCCGTGAAGATGCGGCGGCGCATCCGCGCGTTGCCGGTGCTCGCGGCGACGGACGCGCCCGTCTCGGCCGCCCACCAGCTCGTCGCGGCCCCGGGCGTGACCCTCCACGATGCGACGCGCCGCGCGGCCAGCGCGTACGCGGCGGCGAATGACCTCGAGCTCCTCGACGTGGTGCCGCGCGACCTGCCGGCGCTGCGGGCGATGACGCTCGCGACGCTCGTCGAGCCCGGCTACCGCGACGACCGGCTCGGGCCGGGGCGCACGGCGGGGCACGCGTTCGTGGTGACGACGGCGCTCGGCGAGCGGGCGCAGCTGGTGCCGCCGACGGACGAGCTCGCGTTCGCGCGGGCCTCGGCGCGGCTCAAGCACTTCGCGCGCGGCGATCTCGCGATCGCGCCGGCCGAGCACGCGCGGCCGGCCGACCTGTCGCGGCGGCTCGATGTCCTGCGCGCGCAGATCGGACCGTCGGCGACGGTGGCGCTGTTCGCGCTGCCGATCCTGTGGACGCTCGTCGGCATCGGCCTGTGGCGGCAGCCGATCGCGGGGCTCGTGGCGCTCGGCGTGTGGCAGCTGCAGCCGGCGATCGCGCTGCTCGGCACGCCGCTGCGCGCGCGCGACCTGCCGCTCGTGGTGCTGTTCCGCACGCCGATCGAGCTGTGGATCTGGGTGCGCACGCTCGTCGGCAAGCGGGCGATCGCCGTCGACGCGGCGGCGCGCGAGGCCGGGTACACGAAGCTCCTGGCGGGCGGGACGGCGGCGCTGCTCGATCCGCGGCGCGAGACGTGCCCGCTGTGCGCCTCGAAGGACCTCGCCGTCCATGTCCGAAACCCGGACCTCCTGCAGCACAAGCCGGGCGTCTTCACGCTCGAGAAGTGCGCCGGCTGCGGCCACATCTTCCAGAACCCGCGGCTGTCGTTCGCCGGGCTCGACTTCTACTACAAGGACTTCTACGACGGCCTCGGCGAGCAGGGCATGGAGTTCGTGTTCGGCTTCGGCGCGCAGCCGTATCACAAGCGGGCGCAGATGATGCGCGACCACGCCGCGCCGAGGCGCTGGCTCGACGTCGGCGCGGGGCACGGGCATTTCTGCATCGCCGCGCAGGCAACGATGCCGGACACGACGTTCGACGGCCTCGACATGAGCGAGAGCATCGACGAGGCGAAGCGGCGCGGCTGGATCTCGACGGCGTACCGCGGGCTGTTCCCCGAGCTGGCGCCGAGCTTCGCGGGCGCGTACGACGCGGTCAGCATGAGCCACTACCTCGAGCACACGCTCGATCCGCGCGCCGAGCTGGACGCGGCGAGCGTGGCGCTGGCGCCGGGCGGCTGCCTCTTGATCGAGGTGCCGGACCCCGAGTACGGGCTCGCAAAGCTCCTGCGCGGGTACTGGCTGCCGTACTTCCAGCCGCAGCACCTCAATCTGGTGAGCGTGGGGAACCTCGAGAAGCTGCTGCGCGAGCGCGGGCTCGAGCCGGTCGAGTGGCACCGCGGCAAGGCGCACCAGCGGGTCGATTTCTTCTTCGCGGCGTGGATGTTCCTCGACCACCTGGCGCCGGCGCCACATTTGCCGTGGCGGCCTCGCGGGACGGCGGCGTGGGTGTGGCGCGTCGTGGCGTGGACGCTCGGGTCGCCGCTGATTCTCGGCGGCGTGCTGATCGACAACGCGATCGGCCCGCTGATCGCGCGCGGCAAGCGGGGGAATACCTACCGGGTCGTGGCGCGCAAGGCGGCGGTGACAGCCGTGGTGTCAGCCCCCGCGTCAGCCGTGGCGTCAGCCGTGGCGTCAGCCGTGGTGTCAGCCGTGGTGTCAGACTGACGTGCCACGCTCGCGTGGGTGAACCTGGTCTACGCGGCTGTCGCGATCGCCGTCGCCGCGGCGGTGCTGGCGGTGTGGCTCGCGGCCCGGTGGCGCGGCTGGCGCGGGTCGCGGCGGGCCCGGCGCCCGGCGGTGCGGGCGATCGCGGGCGAGGAGGGCGCGGTGGCGCTGCTCGAGGAGGAGGGCTACCGGGTGACGGCGCGACAAGCGCGGCTCCTGTGGCCGGTGGTCGTCGACGGCGAGGCGTTCGACGTGGAGCTCCGGGCGGACTATCTCGTCGAGCGCGACGGGGAGATGCTGGTCGCCGAGGTCAAGACGGGGGAGGCGGCGCCGCGGCTCGACACGGCGGCTACGCGGCGGCAGCTGCTGGAGTACCGCGTGGCTTTCGGCGCCGACGCGGTGCTGCTGGTGTGCCCGGAGCGCGGCGTGATTCATCGCGTCGACTTCGCGCTGACGGCGGCGCCGGTGGCGGCTGAAAATTTGCCCGCGTTCCCGCCCGCGCGCACCCTCGGCGCGTGAGCTACCTGCACTGCCCGAGCTGCCAGCACGCTTACAACCTCGCGCGCGAGTCGGCATGCCCACGCTGCCACGCCGGCGCCCATGGCCGCGCGACGATCATCATCGAGGATCGCGAGGCGGCCGAGCCGCTCTCCGCGACGGCCGAGATCGTGGCCGCGGCCGTCGCCCTGGCCCGCGCGATCAAGCGCGCCACGCCGGCCGAGCGCGATGCGGCCCGGGCGTCCCTCGGCCTCGTCCGCGCCGCGCTGGCGCCGCCGCGCACGCGCCTCCTCCGCAGCCCATCGCTGCTCGCGACAGCCGTCGTGGCGCTGCTCGCGCGCGTCACGCTCTAGCCCCGCCCCCGCCGGGGGACGCTGTCACGTCTGTCACCTTTGGCGTTCGTGACATCTACAGTCAATTCATGCACTTACCCGGGGACGCTGTCACGTTGGTCAACTCTGGCTTCGCGCTTTGCCCTCGAAATGCGCCAGCTTGGCGCACGTGCAGCGCCGGTAGCGAGCGAGAGTTGACAAACGTGACAGCGTCCCCGGGTAGGTATTCGAAATTGCTCGAGAAGCGCTAGACGCCAGAGTTGACAAAAGTGACAGCGTCCCCGGAGCGGGGGGCGGTCAGAGGAACGTGATGTTGGCCGCGACGGGCTCGCGGGTGGTGCGGAAGGCGTTCGCCGGCGCGCCGTCGAGCGCGTGGCCCAGGGCGAGGCCGCACAGGATCACGTCGGTCTCCGGAATCGGCAGCTCGGCGCGGAGCGCCTTCGGGTAGCCGGCGAGCGAGGCCATCGGGCACGTGGCGACGCCGAGCGCGGTCGCGGCGGTCAGCACGTAGCCGAGCCAGATGCCGACGTCGAGCGCGCCGTAGGGGCCGAGCCGCGCGTCGTACGTGACGATCGCCACGTGGGGCGCGTCGAAGAACACGAAGTTGCGCAGCCACGCGTCGTGGCGCGCGGCCTGATCGTCGCGGGCGATGTCCATCGCGCGATAGAGCGCCTTGCCGCAGCTCGCGCGATGCTCGCGGTGCGGCGACGGATACTCCTTCGGGAACGGTACCTCGGGCGCCAGGAAGCCCTGGCCGCTCGCGGCCCGGACAAGCGCGGCTCCGAGCGGCGCCGTGCGCGGCGGCGACGTCACGATGGCGCGCCACGGCTGGACGTTGCACCAGCTCGGCGCGGCCTGCGCGGCGCTGAAGATCTCCTCGAGCACGCCGCGGTCGAGCGGCTCGGAACGGAACGCGCGGACGCTCGTGCGCGCGCGCCAGGTCGCGAGGAGGTCGTCGAGTTCCGTCATGGCTTGTTTGCCTCGGCCGCCGTCCACCGGCGCAAAATATCGCCGTGGTCGCCGAACGGCGAGGTCGCGGTGAACTGCGCGGAGGCAGAGTAGACCTCGGCGGACGCGAGCGGGATGCGCCGCGTGCCGTCGAGCGCGAAGAACAGCTGCTCCGTCGCGAGCTCGCCGGCGAGCACGGCCCAGCGTCGGCCGTCGGCGGAGAAGGCGAGCGTGCCCTCCATGACCAGGTCGAACGGCACGACGCGCGCGTCGACCACGGCCACCCAGCGGCCGCGGCGCGCGACGAACCCGACCCGCGCGCCGTCCCGGCTGAGCACCGGATCACCGACGAGCGAGCCGCCCTCGCGCGGCTGCCCATCCACCACGATCTGCCAGCTCGCGCCGCGCCGCGCCGCGTACGCGAGGTGCCCGGCCGCGACGACGAGCTTGCCGATCTCGTCGTACGGGTCGCCCGGGCCCGCCGCCGTCACCACGCGCCACGCCGCGCCGTCCTGCCGGCCGTACGCGAGCTCGCAGCCGCCCAGAACCGCGAGCCGGGCCTCCGCGATCGTGCCCCCACGCCCCACGATCGCGCCATCACACGCCGCGAGGTCTCCGTCTCCATCGCGGGCGATCCACGCCGCGTGCGCGCCGCTCGTCACCAGCGCGCGCACCGCGGCATATGACTCCGACGACGTCGCCCCGAGCATCACGCGCACGCCGTCGGGGCCGGTCACCGCGTAGACCGGCGTCTCGCCCGCGAACGCGAGCCAGCGCACGGCGGTCGCGCTCGGCCCCGTGACGCCGTCGACCACCACCCGCCACGTGTCGCCGACGCGCGCTGCGTACGCCACGTGCGCCCCGCTCGGCGACACCACGAGCTGCGCGACGCCCGGCCACGCGATGCCGGCGCGACCATCGACCACCACGTGCGCGCCCTGGCTGTCCCGCGCCACGTACACGACGTGCCCGCCGTCCGCCGAGAACCGCAGCGTGGTCGCGAGCAGCGAGTCCCACGCCGCGCCCGCCACGCCGTCGACGACGACCTGCCAGCGCCCGGCGCGCTCGGCGCTGTACGCCGTGCGGTGTCCGGCGATCGCGATCTCGCCGATGCCGGTCCACGCCGGTCCGCGCCGGCCATCATCGACCACGACCCAGTCGTCGCCGACCGCCGCCGCGTAGACGATGCGATCCGGCGCGCCCGTCACGATCGACCACGCCGCGATCTGCTTGTACCCGGCGCGCCGCGCGCCATCCACCGCGACCCACTGCACGTCCCCGGCCGCCGCGATCTCGATCGCGTGCCTCCGATCCGCCGTGTGCCCGGTCCAGATCACCGTCGGCGCGCAGCCCGCGAGCAGCGCCGCCGCCAGCACGACCGCGCTACGGCACCGCAGCGGCCGCCCCGATCATTCCGGTCATCGTGCCGCGCGCGACCGGCACGCCATCGACCTCCGCCGCCACGTCGAACCGCGCGAGCGACTCCACGACGTGCGTCATCGTGACGATGTAGTCGAGCTGGCAGCCGGCGAACACGGGCGCGAGGAACTTCACGTCCACGTGCCCCGCGACGCCCGCGCGCGGCGCCTTCGCCCCGCCGAAGTCGGGCGGATCCACGGTATGGCCGAACGTCTGCGCCGTCGAGCGCTCGAGCGCGCGCAGGGCCGTGTAGATGTCGGCGGGCTGGCCGCCGCCCTTGACGCGATCGCCCACGAGGTACGCGATGATCGCGCCGATCAGCGTCGCCTGGCCGAGCCCCTCGATCGTGTACACGCCGGGCCACAGGTGGAAGCCGGGGAAGTGCCCGCTGAAGACCTCCTCGTTCGACGAGATGTAGCGGCTCGCCCACAGCGTCGGCGCCGGCGCATGGCGGTACGCATGCACGCGATCGACCATCACCAGCGGGCGGCGGTGCGGGATCAGCCGCTGGATCACGTCCGGGCCGAGCCGGAGGACCTCCGCGTCGCGCGGCGGCTTCACGCGGCCACTCGGGCGAGCGCGCGCGCGCCGTCGACGAGCTGGATGTCCACGTCCCCGAGGTTCGCGCGGAGGAGCGCGCGCACGACGCGGCCCGGGCCCGCGACGACGTAGCGCGTGACGCCGAGCGCGGCGAGCGTGCGCGCCGCGGCCGTCCACTCGATCGGCCGCACGAGCTGACCGGCGAGGAGCGTCGGGATCGCCGCCGGCTCCGCGACGCGACCATCGCGATTGCTCACGAACAGGGAGCGCGAGCCTCGCTGCGGCACCGCCGCGAGCGCCGCCTCCAGCTCGGCGACCGCGCCCGCCATCGCGGCCGAGTGCCACGCGCCGGCGACGTCGAGCTTCTTGCCGCGCCCGGCCGCGACGACGGCCGCGATCGCCGCCGCATCGCCGGCGAGCACCGTCTCCTCGGGCGCGTTGCGCGCGGCCACCACGAGCGACCCGCACGCGAGCGCGGCCGCCACGTCACCCGTGACGACGGCCATGCCGCCCGGGAAGCGCGCCGCCTCGCGCGCCATCAGCCGGCCGCGCACCGCCGCGACCGCGATCGCGTCCGTCGCGGACACGAAGCCGCCGGCCGCCCACGCCGCCAGCTCGCCGAGCGAGTGGCCGCACACGGCCGCGGCCTCGACGCCGGCGTCCGCGAGCGCCGTTGCCGCGATCAGGCACGCCGTCACGAGCGCGGGCTGCAGCACCTCGGTGCGCGCGAACGCGGCCCCGCCGCGCAGGAGCAGCCGCGCGCCATCCTGGCCCGTCGCGTCACCGAGCGCTTCCACGAGCAGGCGCGCCTCGGCCCGCGCGACCAGCTCGGCCGCGATCCACGGCGGCGCCACGCCTTGCCCCGCGAACAGGAGCGCGGTCGTCATAGCGACAGCCCTCCGTCGACGACGAGCGCCTGTCCGACGATGTAGCTCGCCGCGTCCGAGCCGAGGAACGCGACCGCATCCGCGACCTCGTCCGCGCGCCCGAGCCGCCCGGTGGGGATGTGGGCCAGCCGCGCGTCGACGAGGCGGCGATCGAGCCGCGCCACCATGCCCGCGCCGATGAGGCCCGGCAGCACGGCGTTGACCCGGATCCCGCGCGGCGCGAGCTCTGCCCCGAGCGTGGCCGTGGCCGCGTGGATGCCGCCCTTCGACGCGACGTAGCCGACCTGGCCCGGGCTCGCGCGCAGGCCCGCGACCGATCCGATGAGCACGATCGCGCCTCGCTTCGCCGCGAGCATCGGCCGCACGGCCGCGCGCGTGATGCGCAGCGCGCCGCCGAGGTTCACGCGCAGCGGCTCGTCCCAGTCCTCCGGCGACGACAGCGCGAACAGGCTGTCGCGCGTGATCCCGGCCGCGTGCACCACGATGTCGAGCTGGCCGCGCTCGGCGACGATCTTGTCCACGGCCGCCGCGCACGCCGTCGCATCGGTGACGTCGAACTGCAGCGGCACGAGCTCGGGCACCGGCTCCGCGCGGCGCAGGTAGCCCGCGTACACGTGCGCGCCGAGCGCGGCGAGCCGCAGCGCGATCGCCCGCCCGAGGCCCCGCGAGCCGCCCGTGACGAGCGCGGTCCGGCCGGCGTACGTCATCGGCGCACCAGCGGCGGGAAGACATCGGTCGCGCGCGTCGCGAAGCAGTGGCGCTGCGGGTCGACGTGCAGGCTGCGGTTGTTGATCGACGGCGCCGACAGCGTGTGCACCGCGGCGGCGCCGCTCGCGAGCTCGAGGCCCGAGTGCGCGACGGCGCGCTCCACGATGCCCATGCCGACCCAGTCGCCGCGCGTCGGCGAGAACGCCGCGTCGAGCACGGTGCCGATCGTGCGATCGCCGAACCGCAGCGGGGCGCCCGGCTCGAGGGCGGTGGCGCTCGCGAGGAGCACGGCGCGCCGATGGGCCGTCTGGCGGCGCTCGGCGAGGGCCGCGGCGCCGGGGAACGCGCGGCCGTAGGTCACGCGCCACTGCAGCTGCAGCTCGATCGGCGTGAGGCCGACCGGCGACTGCCGGCGCGCGTTCCAGAAGAACGCCTCGAGCTGCGCGACGTCCTGCGTGGCCAGCGTGCTCTCGACGAGGTCGAAGCGCGTGCCGATGTCCGCGAGCTGCGCGCGAACCCCTGCGAGCCGGTCGCGCTCGACGAGCAGGTCGTAGCCGTACTCGCCCGTCTTGCCGCCGCGGAAGCACGTGAACGCCTCGGCGTGGAAGAAGCCGAGGTAGGGCAGGCCGATGACATCGGGCGTGGTGAGCTCGCCGAGGAGCTCCCACGCGTACGGGCCGCCGAGCGAGAGCACGGCGTGGCTCTCCGTCAGGTCCTCGAACGTCACCTCGAGGTCGGTCGCGTGCGGGCGGAGGTAGGCGACGACGTCGGCCGCGGTCAGGCCCTCGGCGAGGATGAAGAAGTCGTCCTCGTCGCAGCACAGGTAGACGTCCGCGAGTGGGCGCGCGGCCTCGTCGAGGAGCAGCGTGTGCGACATCTTGCCGGTGCGCACGAACAGCGCGCGCGGCGAGACGCGCTCGAGGAGATCGGCCGCGCCCACGCCGACGAGCTTCACGCGCGCGACGTGATCGCCGGGCGTGACGGTGGTGGCCGTGCGCAGCGCGTGCAGCTCGCGCTCGACGCTCACGCCGGCCCCGCGTGGCCGAGGACGAGATCGATCATCGTGTTGAGCGAGCGGAACGACTGGCGCAGCACGGTCGGGTCGTTGACGCGCAGGCCGAACTCGGTCTCGAGGCAGACCACCAGCTCGACGGCGTCGAGCGAGTCGAGGCCGAACCCCGAGCCGAAGAGCGGGGCGTCGGGATCGAGCTCGTCGACCTCGCGGCGCAGCTGCAGGTGCTCGATCAAGATCTTGCGGAGCCGCCCGAGCAGCTCCTCGCGCTGGGCCACCCGGCGCGTCATCTCGGCCAGGTCCGTCGTCTCACTCATGGGTGTCTCCTGGTTCGATCACGAGGACCAGCGCGCAGCTCGCCGATGCGCTCGCCTCGCCGCTCACGAGCGCGCACCGGGCCTCGCCCCGGCGCAGCGCGCCCACGGCCATCGCGAAGCCGAGCACGCTGGCGGCCGCGCCGGCGCGGTGCTCGGGGCGGAGCGTCGTGACGTGCGCGAGGGCGGCGACGGGGGCGCCGACGACGAGGTCGAGCTGCGTCGCCGCCACACCGGCGCTCGCGAGCGCGGCTTCGCACGCGGCCGCCAGCTCCGCCGGCCCCGCGAGGCTGACCCCGGCGAGCCGGATGCGCGCGCCCGGCACGCCGCGCCCGGGCTCCGTGGTGAGGAGCGTCGCCACCGCGCCCTCGATCGTGCGCGGGTCCGGCGCGCGCCGATCCTCCTCGACGCCCCCGGCGACGATGCGGTCGACATCCCCGCGCGTCGCGAGCAGGTGCGCGGCGAGCGCGATCGCCGTCAGGCCGGACACGTCGCCCGCCGACACCGTGCTCAGCGGGCCCTTGAGCGCGAGGGCCTTCGCGCAGGCGCCCACCGGCGCGTTCAGCACCATCCGCGAGAACATCGGCGCCGAGAGCTGGCGCAGGCCGCGCTCGTCGATCGACTGCCGGAGCAGGTCCGAGCTCTCCTTCGAGACGCGCGTCGTGCCGACGACGAGGCCGCTCCGCTCCTGCATCGCGCCGCGGAGGCGCAGGCCGGCGTCGTCGAGCGCGAGCGCGGCCGCCGTCGTCAGATCCCGCGTCATGGCGTCGAGCCCGCGCGGGTCGACCGTCGCGGCGCGCCCGGGGCCAGGCTCGAGCGCGAGGCACGCGCGGTGCGGCCCCACGGCGCCGATGCCGCCGACGTAGATCGCCCGGCGCGCCACCGCCGGCGCGTCGGCCTCCAGCGCCGCGCGGCCACCGACGACGATCGCGCAGTTCGCGCCGCCGAACCCCGAGCTGTTGCAGAGCACCGTCTGCGCCGTCGAGGCGCGCGGCACCTCCGACGCCACCGGGTCCGGCGGGCTATTCGGCCGCGCGCCGGCGAAGTTTCGCGTCGGAGGGATCGTGCCGTGGTCGAGGGCGACGAGCGTGGCGATCAGCTCGAGGACGCCGGCGGCGCCCTGCGCGTGCCCCAGGAAGCTCTTGCTCGAGCTGACCGGCACCTTGTCGGCCCGCGCGCCGAGCACGCTGCGCAGCGCGCGCCACTCCGCCGGATCCCCGGCGACCGTGCCCGTGCCGTGCGCGTTCACGTAGTCGATCGCATCGGCAGCGAGCCCCGCGTGAGCCAGCGCGCCGCGCATCGCCCGGGCGACGCCGACGCCGCTCGGGTCGGGCCCGGTCTCGTGGTACGCGTCGGCCGAGAGGCCGTAGCCGAGCACCGCGTATCGCGCCGGGCCGCGGGGTCGGCGCTCCACGACGACGAAGCCCGCGCCCTCGCCGAGCGACGTGCCGGCGGGCGAGCTGAACGGCGCGCACGGCGTCCTGCTGAGCACGCCGAGGCGATGGAAGCCCGCGAGGACGAGCGGCGTGAGCACGTCGGCCCCGCCCGCGATGACGGCGTCGGCCGCGCCTTGCTCGAGCAGATCCAGCGCGAAGCCGAGCGCGTTCGTCGACGACGTGCACGCCGTCGACACGGTGATCCGCGGCCCGTGCGCGCCGAGGGCATCGCCGATCTGCTCGGTCACCTCGTGCATCGGCCGCTCGTAGTCGCCGAGGCTCGTGCCGACCACGAGCGCGATCCGCGCCGGCGGCAGGTCCGCGAGCCGGGCGTTCGCGTACGCCTCGCGCGCGGCCCCGAGCGCGAGCTCGATGCACAGCGACGCGCCCGGGTCGTCCCACGCCGGCGCGTTGCGATCGGGCACGACGCCCGCGATCCGGACGTCGAACTCGGCCGTGCTGAACCGCTCGATCGTGCGGATGCCCTGCTCGCCGGCGGCCATGCCGTCCCACAGGCGCGCGAGCCCGCGCCCGTACGCGGTGACCGCCCCCATCCCGGTCACCGCGGCGCGCATCAGTCCACGATGACGCCGACGATCAGGACGATGAAGCCGATCGCGAAGAGGAGCGCGCCGACGGTGGCGCCGATGAGGAACACGTCCGACGCGCCGACCAGCGCGGCGCTGATGCCGAACGTCGCCACGCCGATGCCGAGCATGTAGCCGCCGGTCCGCACGAGGTGACCGGGCTGCTTCACCGGCGGCGACGGCCGGGACAGCGGCGGGGCGCTCGGGTGCGGGTCGGCCTCGACGGTCTGGTGGCCCGGCGGGCACGCCGGCATCGACTCGTAGAGCCGCGCCCGCTCGTGGAGGTCGGGCGTGGCGGCCGCGCGCTGCGCGATCGCGCTCCGCTCGTTGAGGCACAAGTCGCGCTCGGTCAGGAACGGGTTCGTCTCGCCTGGCGGCGTGGTGGTCGGCGCGCCGGGCGCGTTGCTCGGCGGCGATGCGCCGGGCCCGCCGACGGGCGATGTCGCATCCGGGCCCGCCTGCGCGAGCCGCTGCTGGTGGCTCCAGAACGCCTTCTCGCCGAGCTTGCGTGACAGGGCCAGCGCGAGCGCGCTCGTGCCGTCCTGCCCGCGGAGCCGCTCGACCTTGTCGGTGTACTCGTCGATCAGCGCGCCGGCGGGCTCGGTCTTCATGCGGAAGGTCGCCTGCGTCATCATCGCGCGGAGCTGGCGGCGGCGCGCCTTCGACACGCCGACCGCCGCCGCCTGCTCGTCGATCTTCTCGCCGATCTGCATGGCCGCGTCCGGCGACTTCGCGAGGGCCGCGTGCAGCCGCGCGCGCTGCTCGGGGGTCTGGCCCGCGAGGAAGTCGCTCAGCGCGAACACGGTGCCGTCGATCTCGTCCATGTGCGAGCTCATGCGCTCCTGCACGGCGGGGTGCAGCTGCGTCTCGACGGGCAGGTCGCGGAACGTCTGCGTGATGAAGAGCGAGCGCAGCATGCCGCGCATCAGGTGATCGCGCGTGTCGAGGCCCTGCTGCACCTCCGGCGTCCGCGGGCCGGGCTTCGTCGTCGCGGCGAGCTCGTGCATCGGGCGCGCGCCCTCGGTCCGCGCGAGGCTCTTGTCGAGCAGCGCGAGGAACGCCTGGGCGGCGCGATCATCGGCCGCGGGATCGGTGACATGCGGCGTGGCGGCACAGCCCGCCCCGCCCCCGACGGAGACCGCGCCCGTTGCGACCGTCGCCGCGCCGATCGCACCTGCCTTGAGCACATCACGTCGCTTCATGGTTCTCTCCTCGCTTCCGCATCTCCGCGATCAGATCCGTCGTACCGTCGATCTCCATCCCGATCAAGCCGCCGACGAGGCGCGTGACCCGGTCGCGCACGCCCTGGAAGTCGAACGGGATCTCGTTCCGGTTGAAGAACTCGTTCACCGGATGGCGGACGAGCTCGTTCCCCTGGAACCACATGTAGAGGACCTTCAGCGCGTCACGGCGCTCGGCCTCGGGGGCCTTCGCGCGCTCGAGGTGGCGCTGCGCGAACCTGTAGAAGCTCGCGCAGTGGCGGGCCTCGTCGGACGCGAGGTGTTGGCCGATCTGGGCGAGGACCGGCTCGGGCGACTGCTCGTGCAGGTGCATGTACGCCGCCGAGGCGACGAGCTCGGAGATGATATTCGTGACGTACGTCCCCATGCGCGAGCGCATGAACGGGGCGGTGGCGCGGCCCTTGAGCACGAACTGGTCGTCGACGCCGACGCCGAGGTGGTGCAGCCAGCGCAGGAGCGCGTTCGGGTGCTTCGTCTCCTCGTAGAACCAGACGGCGATCCATTGCGTGAGGTCGACGTCGTCGGCGAAGTCGACCATGAACCGGCGCGTGGCGGAGAAGGTGGTCAGCTCGGAGAACGCGATCTCGCGCACGAGCCGGCGCAGGTCCGCGGACGCGGCGGCGGGATCGATCGCGGCCCACGGGATGTCGGTCATGCGCCACCGCACGGCCTCGGCCTGGTCGAACAGCGGGGTGTGGAGCATGTCCGCGACGAGGTTATCCATGGTCATCCACGGCCGACCCCGATGGCCCCCGTCGGACACACGAGGGCCGCGGCGGCCACGGCGGCGCGCTCGGCCGCCGTCCCGGGCGGGCGGGTGATGCGCACCCGCTGGACGACCGCGAACACGGCCGGGGCCAGGATCGCGCACGCGCCGCATCCGATGCAGCGCTGCACGTCGACGGTCGGCTCCGGCCCCACGCGGCGAGGATACCGCGGCGGCGCGGGGAGCGAACCTGGGGAGGTCGGCAACTGCCGGCGGTGACCGGCAGTTCCGGGGCGGTTAGCCCAGGTTCTTGTTGGCGAAGCTCCAGTTCACGAGCTTCCAGTACTCCTCGATGTACTTGGGGCGCGCGTTCCGGTAGTCGATGTAGTAGGCGTGCTCCCAGACGTCGATCGTCAGGATGCAGGTCTTGCCGGTCGCGAACGGGGTCTCGGCGTTCGCCGTCGCCTCGATGGCGAGCGAGCCGTCCGCGTTCTTGACGAGCCACGCCCAGCCGGAGCCGAACTGGCCGGCCGCCGCCTCGGAGAACTTGGTCTTGAAGTCCGCGAAGCTGCCGAACGACTTGTCGATGGCATCCTTCGCCGCGCCCGTCGGCTCGCCGCCCGCGTTCGGCGCGAGGGAGTGCCAGTAGAACGTGTGGTTCCAGACCTGCGCCGAGTTGTTGAAGATCTTCTTCTCGCTCGCCTGGCCGTGCGAGGCCTTGATGACCTCTTCGAGCGTCATCGACTCGTACTTGGTGCCGACGACGAACTTGTTCAAGTTGTCGACGTACGCCTTGTGGTGCTTACCGTAGTGGTAATCGATCGTCTCGGCCGACACGGTCGGGGCGAGGGCATCCTTGGCGTACGGCAGCTCGGGAAGAGTGAACGTCATGTGCAGCTCCTTATCTTTCTGAAGCTGTTGTAGCGCCGGCCATGCGCGCGCGGGAGGCGGGAGCGGCGTAAAGTTTCCCCGTGCTTGGACCACTGGGCCACGTCGGGGCCGGGCTTGCCTACCTCGCGACGCAGGGGCGTCGCCAGGCGAGCGATGCCGTCACGGCGACGCAGCTGGCGTGGCCATCGGACACGCACCTCCCGCCGGGGCTGTCCCTCAAGTGGCTCGGGACGGCGGGCTTCCGCCTCGCGTACCAGGGCGTCGTGGTCTGGATCGATCCGTACGTGACGCGCGTGCCGCTGGCGGACGTGCTGCTGCGCCGCGTGGTGCCGTCCTCGGCGGCGGAGGTGGCGAAGCACGTCGATCGCGCCGACGCGGTCCTCGTCGGGCACACGCACTTCGACCACGCGATGGACGTCCCCACGATCGCGCGCGCGACGGGGGCGATGACCTACGGCTCGGCGTCCCTCGCGACGCTGATGCGGCTGCACGGGCTCGCGGCGCAGGCGACCGTCGTCGAAGCCCACCGGAGCTACGAGATCGGGCCGTTCCGCGTGCGGTTCGTGCCGAGCGTGCACAGCAAGCTCGTGCTGGGGCTCGCGATCCAGGACGCGGGCGAGCTGACGTGCGAGCACGTCGAGGATCTCACGCCGAGCGCATATCGCTGCGGGCAGGTGTGGGGGCTCGCGATCGAGGTCGCCGGGATCACGCTGTACCACCAGGGCTCGGCGGACCTGCTCGAGGACGAGATCCGCGATCGCCACGTGGACGTGTTCCTGTGCGGCATCGCGGGCCGGCGGTTCACGCCGCGGTACATCGAGCGAATCTGCGCCGCGCTCGGCCCGGCGATGATCGTGCCGACGCACTACGACGACTTCTTTCGCCCGTACGATGCGCCCTCGCGCATGTCGTTCAACGTCAACTTGACCGGGTTCGCCGAGGAGGTTCACCGCGCGACGCGCGAGGTGCCGATCTGCGCGCTCACGGTCGGCCAGGAGATCCGAGGATGAAGGCAGCGGCCCCGGCGAAGCAGTACTGGTTGATGAAGACCGAGCCCGACGGGTTCGGGATCGCGGACCTCGAGCGCGTGAAGCTCGAGCCGTGGACGGGCGTGCGCAACTACATGGCGCGCAACTACATGCGGCAGATGTCCGTCGGGGACGGCGTCCTCTTCTATCACTCGAGCGTCGATCCGCCGGGCGTCGCGGGCCTCGCGCGCGTGGAGACGACGGGCGTCGTGGACGCCACGCAGTTCGATCCCGAGAGCAAGTACTACGAGGCGAAGAGCAAGCGCGAGGCGCCGCTGTGGGACTGCGTGAACGTCGCGTACGTGGAGACGCTGCCGACGTACGTCGAGCTCGCGGCGCTGCGGGCGGAGCCGGCGCTCGCGAAGATGATGTGCTTGCGGAAGGGGATGCGGCTCTCGGTCCAGCCGGTGACGGCGGCGGAGTACGCGAAGATCGTGACCATGGGGCACAAGAAGTCCCGCCCGGCGACGGCGACGAAATCGAAGCCGGCGCCGAAGAAGCGCTGATCGCGTCAGTCCTGCGTGCGCTTGCGGAACGCGCGGATCGCGAGCGGCGCCGAGATGAAGAGGAGCAGCAGCGACCAGCCGACGGCGCACAGGACCGCGTGCTGGAGCGGCCACGGCGGATCGGGCGGCAGCGCCGTCGGGTTGCCGAACAGCTCGCGCACCGCCGCCGCGAGCGTGGACACCGGGTTCCACGCCGCGATCGTGCGCAGGACGGGGGACAGGCCCGCGAGCGGGACGAACGTATTCGCGAGGAACGTCGCCGGAAACACCACGAGGAACACGATGCCCTGGGCCGCGTCCGGCGAGCGGACGATGAGCCCGAGCCACGTGCCGAGCCACACCATCGAGAACGCGAACAGGATGATGAGGCCGTAACCGGCGAGCCCGCCGAGCACGCTCGAGTAGATGCCCCAGCCGATCACGAGCCCCGAGGCCGAGAGCACCGTGACGCCGATCAGCGTGGCGCCGAGCTCCGCGAGGATGTGGCCGATCAGGTACGAGGCGCGGGAGACGGGCAGGGAGCGGAAGCGGTCGACGACGCCCTCGCGGACGTCGGTCGCGATCGCCGTGGCCGGCCCCATGATGCCGAACGACAGCGACTGGATCATCACGCCGCCGAGGAGGTACTCGCGGTAGCTGCCGTCGGGGATGGCGATGACGCCGCCGAAGACGAACGCGAACAGGAGCGTGAACATGATCGGCTGCAGCGTGACGTCGAGGAGCTTCTCGGGGATCTGGCGGATGTGCGCGGCGTGGCGACGCGCGAACACGAGCGAATCAGCGAGGAGATAGCGCGCGCTCACGGGGTCACCTCCGTGGCCGCGCTCCGTCTCGACGCCCCTGGCCCCGTGATCGCGAGGAACACGTCGTCGAGCGTGGTCTCGCGGCGCGACACGTCGTGGGCATCGATGCCGGCGGCGTCGAGCGCGCGCACGACCTCCACGAGCCGCAGCCCCGGCCGCGCGCGCATGACGATGCGGGTCAGCGGCAGCGTCGTGCTCACGGAGATGCCCTGCGGGTTCGTGGCCTCGCGGGCGACCTCCGCCTCGATCGTCGACTCGCCGTCGCCGAACGGCGCGAGAGCCGTGTGCGCCCGCGCGCCGACGCTCGGATCGGCGATGGCGACGGTGATGCGATCGCCGCCCACGCGCTGCTTGAGCTCGGTCGGCGTGCCGCGCGCGGCGACCGTGCCGTGGTCGAGGACGACGATGTCGTCGGCCAGGCGGTCGGCCTCGTCGAGGTACTGCGTGGTGAGGACGAGCGTGGTGCCCTCGCGCACGCGCTCGCGCAGGAGCTCCCAGAGCTCGTTGCGGCTGCGCGGGTCGAGGCCGGTCGTGGGCTCGTCGAGGAACAGCACCTCGGGCGATGCGACGAAGCTCGCCGCCAGATCGAGGCGGCGCCGCATGCCGCCGGAGAACGTCTTGACGAGCTGGTCGCCGTTCGCGGCGAGGTCGAGCCGCTCGAGGAGCTCGCCCGCGCGCTGTCGGGCCTGGGTCCGCGTCAGGTGGTAGAGGCGGGCGACCATCTCGAGGTTGGCCCGCGCCGTGAGGAGGCCATCGACGGTCGCGGCCTGACAGGCCACGCCGATCTTCTCGCGCACGCGCGCGCCCTCGGCGGCCACGTCGTGCCCCGCGACCGTGGCGCGGCCCTCCGACGGCGTGGACAGGGTCGTCAGGATCCGGATCGCGGTCGTCTTGCCGGCGCCGTTGTGGCCGAGGAGCCCGAGCACGCGACCGGCGGGGACGTCGAGGTCGAGCCCGCGCAGCGCCCACAGGTCGCCGAACCGCTTGCCGAGCCCGGTGGCGGTCACGCCGCTCTTGGTACGTCGTACGCGCTCGTCGTATGCCATACGAACAACGCTAGCAGTACACTGTACGAAGTGTCAACCCTGCCGATCTGGGCCGAGCCGGCTCCCGGGAGCCGCAAGCCCCGCTTCACGCGCGACCAGATCGCGGCGGCGGCGCTCGCGATCGCGGACAAGGAGGGCTTCGAGGCGTTGTCGATGCGGCGGATCGCCGAGGCGCTCGGCGCGGGGACGATGACGCTGTACTACTACGTGCGCACGAAGCACGACCTGCTCGCGCTCATGGACGACGCGCTGATGGCAGAGGTCGTCGCGAAGTCGCAGCCCCTGCCGGCGGACTGGCGCGCGGCGGTGTCGGTGATCGCCCGCGCGACGTGGTCGACGTTCATGCGGCACCCGTGGGCGCTCCACGAGATGGACGAGAACCGGATCGTGGGGCCCAACGTCTTGCGCCACATCGAGCTGTCGCTCGAGGCGGTGTCGACCTTGCCCCTGGCCGCGGTCGCGCGGCACGAGATCCTGGCCCTCGTCGACGACTTCGTGACCGGCTCCGTGATGCGCAACCACGACCACGGACCCGTGGAGAAGCAGACGGCGAACGTGCTCAACGTGCTGACGAGGGAGTTCCTCGCGCTCGGGCACTATCCGCAGCTGACGGCGATGATCGGGGATCGCGATCCCGTCGAGGTCTTTGTCGAGTACGGGGCGAACCTCTCGAACGAGGAGCGCTTCGAGCGCGGGCTCGGGATGCTCCTCGACGGGTACGCGGCGATGCATGGGCTCGCGCCGGCGAAGGCGAAGCGGCTCTCGCGGGCTTCGACGCCAAGGCGCGCGCGGTCCGCCCGTCGCTGACCTGTCGCGGCGCGGC
>JANXOM010000262.1 GCA_025353585.1 Deltaproteobacteria bacterium | reverse complement strand
CGTCCACGGCGCGCCTCGTCCGCCCGCACTGCCATCGGCCGTGTGGATCAACAAGCCCAAGACAGGAGCCGATGCTCAGCCCGCGATCGATTCACTAAACTAATGCTCTCCGGTGTCTCAAACTCGTTGACAGGTTCCGCTAGGGCGTCTCCGTCGGCAGTTGTCGACGGCCCCATTGAAGCTCGCCAGAGGTCCTGGCGCTCGTCGACGAGGTTCGAGGTCTCCGTCGGCAGTTGTCGACGGCCCCATTGAAGCCCGGGCGCGTCGGGGACGGGCACGAGCGCGTTGCCGAGTCTCCGTCGGCAGTTGTCGACGGCCCCATTGAAGCACGTACGACAGGTCGCGGTAGACGGCGCCGTGCTTGGTCTCCGTCGGCAGTTGTCGACGGCCCCATTGAAGCCGAACGCGCACCGTGCCGACGACGATCGGCACCGGGTCTCCGTCGGCAGTTGTCGACGGCCCCATTGAAGCAGCGTGATGTCGTTGCCGGCGCGCGCGGCCACGGTGGTCTCCGTCGGCAGTTGTCGACGGCCCCATTAAAGCTACGCGAAGTGGGAGGCGGCGAACCCGGGCACGAAGGTCTCCGTCGGCAGTTGTCGACGGCCCCATTGAAGCCAGATGATGAACGCGACGACGCCGAAAACGACGAACGTCTCCGTCGGCAGTTGTCGACGGCCCCATTGAAGCCTGGGCCAGCTCCTCGCCGTCCTCGCCGATCGCGAGGGTCTCCGTCGGCAGTCAGACGACCGACAAAACCGGGTCGAGCGTCGATGCGCATGTCGATACGCATCGCGGCAAGACCACGCACATCCAGTACGATATCAACAAGACGCAGACCTACCTCCGCCCCGAGCTCGAGCTCACGGTCACCGAGGGTGACGGTGAGGTCTCCTCTGCACCATTCAGCCCCAAGTCCGGCAGCAAGTGAGAAAGACGTACAATCGGAGCCGAGCCACGGCTGTCTTCATGGCGCTCGCTACTGCGGCCTGCACGAGCACCTCGGCCCCCAGACCTCGCACCTCGCCTGGCGCGCTGGACAGCCGTATAGCTGCATCATCGGTCGCCGAGGCGGATCGTCTTATGACGCAAGCTCGTCGGCTCGACTATCGAGCCCCAGCAGAAGGTGTGCGAACCGAGGCGCTCGAAGCGGCGACCCGGAAGTTGATGGAGGCGTGCCTCGCGGGCGAGCGGTCTGCTTGCTGGCGAGCGCATGCGACCAGCTTTGCCGGCGTGACCTCGGCGCCGATCGGCCATCAAGCGGCTGTGAGGGCGGCCGAGAATTGTCTCGCGGGTGACCGACCGAGTTGCGTCGCGCTCGAGACCGCCTTCGGGAATGCCTTGATCACACGGAAGCCAACCGTCGCGGATGCCGAGCTCGACGCATGTGCCCTGGGTGATCAGGTCGCGTGCACCCAGAGCTTCAACGCCACCGAATGCCTACTTCAGCCCAGGCCGTCGGAATCGTGTGACGCGTTGCGAGGGACCGCCGATCCTGAGAAGTCGATCGCTCTCGCGACGGACCTTTGTCGGCGCGGCCTTGGCGCGGCCTGCCGCTTGCTCGTGGCGAACGCATCGGAGATCCATCTGTCGGACGCGCAAGCAGCCGACTACGAGCGACAGGCTTGTCGGCGCCACGATGGGATTGGTTGCGAGCTCGCCGCCGGCCGGGCTGGCTGGGCCACAGACCGCGATGACGAGGCGTATCTGAAGACACAGCGCGACCAAGCCCGCCGCGCCGGCTGTGCGGATGGCGACGCGTACGCCTGTCAACGACTCGACGATCCGTCGGCGGAGGCGGTCGCCGGCCGCGCCTGCCAGGCCGGTCTCATCGACGTCTGTCCGCTGGCTAACGCGGCGCGGGCTCTCGAGCAGATGTGCTCGACCAGCGGCGACAACTGCGACGAGCTCGCGAAGCTGCGAGGCCCGGCGGGAGACGCCGCACGCGACGCGCTCGAACACGGATGTCAGTTCTTTCGCTTCGACCAGTGCATGCAACTCGTCGATGGCTACGAGAGTCACGAATGGCACGAGCCGACGCCGACCCGGGCGAGCGACCTCACGCGGTTGATGTGCAGCCAACCTGCGTCCGATCAGCCGGAGTGGCACGAACGGCACTGCGCGAAGCCGGCGGACGAGTGAGGCCCGTCAGTGCACGAGGAACCACTTCACGCCCGCCGTTACCTCGAGGTGAAAGTGGTTGTGGTGCGGCTTGTTGAAGTTCGGCGTGAGCACGACGTTGAAGAGGTGCTCGGCGACGGTGTCGCAGAGGATCTCGCGCAGCTCGAGCGAGTCGGGCGTCGCGGGCTTCGGGCCGGCGCCCTCGCCGCAGGTCTTCGCGTCGATCGCGCCGTGGAACACGGTGTCGACGGCGAGCGTCGTGCCGTCCTTCCGCAGGAAGCGGCCCGCGTCGATCGCCATGCCGCCCGCGTGCTGCGTCGCGGCTTTGCCCTCGGGCCAGGACTTGCCGGGCGAGCGATACATCGAGTAGTGACGGACCTCGACGACGTCGTGCTTCTCGAGCACGGCGGCGAAGTCGTCGAGCGCGAGCACCAGGCGGCAGTCGGAGATCTCGTAGGGCGTGGTCGCACGCTTGCTCTCGGGCTCGTCGGTGCGGAACGTCACGCCATGCAGCGGCTGGGTCAGGCGCACGGGCTCGGCGACGCCGGGCGCGATCTCGGGCGCGTAGGCGATCTGGCGCGCGTCGAGCTCGGCCTCGCACGCCACCTGATCGAGCGCGCCATACCGCACCGCGGGCGTGGTCTCGGCATCTGCGGGCGCATCGAAGCGCGAATTTGCGTGCGGCCGCCCCGCGGGCTTCTTCGCCTTGGCCGCGGCCTTGGCTTTTGGCTTCGAAGCCTTCGCCGGCGCCGACTTGGCGGCGGGTTTTGCAGCGGGCTTCGCCGGCTCGGCCGCCGCCGCGCGCGCACCGGCGAGCACGAGGATCAACGCACCGAGGAGCTTGCCGGACAAGTTGCGACCATAACAGAGACCGCGCGTGTCCGGCCATTATCCGCCATCCGGACGCGCTGTCCGAAGACCGGACAAAATCGGACAGACATGCTCGCGATTCCAGCACGTTGCGCCTGGCGCGCCCGCTGCAATGCGCCTCCGGTCGGAGGATTCATGCACGCTAGCGTTAGAACCATGGACGCCGATCTCCCCGATCTCGCGCCGCAGCGGCTCCGGCGGCTCTCCGGGCGCGCGTTCGACGCGATGTGCGCGAGCGGCATCCTCGACCCGGACGAGCACGTGGAGCTCCTCCGCGGCGTGCTGGTCACGATGAGCCCGCAGAACGAGCCGCACGCGCGCGTGACCGCGTGGCTCGGCACTCGCCTCGCGCGTGTCCTCGACGATGCGTTCGAAGTCCGGCAACACACGACGTTCGCGCCCCTGGATGACTCGCGCCCCGAGCCGGATCTTGCCGTCTTCCGTGCCGACCGCACGCGGACACAGCTGCCGGCGCAGGCTCTCCTGGTGATCGAGGTGTCCGACTCGTCTCTGCGCATCGATCGTAAGGTCAAGGTGCCGCTGTACGGCGAGGCGGGGCTCGTCGAATACTGGATCGTCGACGTCAACGCGAGCGCGGTGGAGGTCTACACGGGACCGACACCGACCGGGTACGCCCGCGCTGCGATCTACCGCGCGACCGACACGCTGCGACCCGTCGCCTTACCCGGTGTCGCGGTCGCCGTCGCGGACATTCCCTTCCGGCCCGCCGCGCCGTAGCGGTTACCGCACCACGAGCCCCGCCGGCTCCGCGCACGCGCCGCTCGGCTGCCACAGCATGCTCGCCGCGATGGCCATCCCGTTCTCCGTGCCGGCGCCCGGATGGATGTCGTACGACGCGAGCAGCTGGAAGCCGCCGTTGCACCACGGCTTCACCGTGAACGACGCCCAGACCGGGACGTACATGCCGGTCTCCGCGCCGCTCGGCGCGAGGGCGAGCGGATCGCCACCCGGCCCGGTCTGCGCGTCGTGCGCGTGCAGCTCGAACCCGAGGCCGGAGCCCGCCGCCAGCCCCGCGCTCCCGAGCGGCGCCCGCAGGCCGACGCGGAACGTCGATCGCATGTCGAGCACGCGGTCGCTGAACGGCATCGCACCCGGTGACACCCGCAGCGGCGGAGGCGCGGCGAGCTCGGTCAACGTCCCGGTCGTCGTCCCCCCCAGGACCGCCATGTCCCACGCGAGCGCGAAGTGCCGATGCTCCCACGACGTGGACAGCCACACGCCCTGCTGCTCGATCGCCTCGCGGGCGTACCCCGTGACCTCGGGGCCGAGCGTCGACACGCCGGTCTTCGCCGGCAGGTGCGCCGTGCCGAGGCCGAACGCGAACCCGATGCCGTCGGGCGCGGCGGTCGTGCCGCGCAGCTGGGGATCCCCGAGCGCGAGCCGGCCATGTAGGCCAAGCGACCGCCGCGGCGACAGCATCACGTCGCGCGTCGCGCTCGCGCACCCGGGCGCCGCGAACATCAGGCGATGAGCCCCCGCCGCCAGCCGATACGCCACGTCGGTGAGCTCGAAGCGGTGAGCCGGCCCGTGCTTGCCCCACTCGGTCACCATCACGCCATTGACCGTCGACGCGGAGACCGGCGCGCCGTCGACGGTGAGCGTCAAGCCGATCCCGGGCTGAGCCCAGTAATCCGCGCACCGTAGATCCACGCGCACCGTGCCATCGGCCGCGCCCGGCGGCGCGGGCTGGGCCTCGGCGCCGCCCGCCGCGACCATCGCGCCGAGCCCCGCGCTCGCCACGCTCGCCATCCCGATTCGCATGCGTGCAGCATGACGCGTCCACCGGTCGGGGACGTTAAGGCTGGATTGCGCCGTGTGAAGAGACCGTTATCCCAGCCCGCACGCCACGAGCGCCGCCGTGAAGCGCGCCGGCAGCGTGGCGTCGAGCGCGGTGCCGTCGGGCAGCGTCAGCGTCGCCGCGTGCAGGAAGAACCCCGGGTGATCCGGCACGTCGAACCCGCCGTACCGCGTGTCCCCGGCGATCGGCGAGGCCACGTGCGCCAGGTGCGCGCGCACCTGATGCATCCGTCCGGTGTGCGCCGCGCACCGCACGAGCGCGTAGTCCGCCGCCGTCCGCTCGACGGTGAACGTCGTGTGCGCCGACAGCCCCTGCACCACGTCCACCACCACGTGGTCGCCGCGCTGCGCGAGCGCCGCCTCGCACTCGCTCGCCACGGGCCGGCCATGCACGATCGCGAGGTACGTCTTCGCGATCTTCCCGGCGCCGAACGCCTCGCGCAGCGCGCGGTACTCGACCTCGGTGCGCGCGGCGATCAGGATGCCGGACGTGCCGCCGTCGAGGCGGTGCACGAGCCCGCCGTCGCGCACGTCGTCGCCGAGCTCGGCGCACTCCGGCCAGCGCGCCGCGATCGCGTTGGCGGCCGTCCCGAGCTCGCCGGCGCGCAGCGGCTGCGACGGCATCCCGGCCGGCTTGCTCACCGCGACCAGGTCCGCGCGCTCGAGCAGCACGTCGAGCAGGGCCAGCGCCGCCGGATCCGGGAGCGGCCGCAGCGCGTCCCCCGTCAGCGGCGCGTGCGCGAGCGTGATGACGTCGCCCGCCGCCACGAAGTCGCCCTTCGCCGCGCGCTTGGCGCCGATCTTCACCGCGCCGTCGGCGAACAGCCGCGCCAGCGCGCGCCGCCCGGCCTCCGGAAAGCGCTTCGCGATCGCCTTGTCGACCCGGCCGGCCTCGGCCGCCGCCACCTCGAGCTTCACTGCCGTCTCGCTACTGCTCTCGCTCATACCGCCTCCAGCAAGATCGCCGGGACCACGGTGTCCGGCAACACGTCCGTCATCTCCGCCACGAGCTCCACGAGCGCGTTGCACCCGATGAGCGACGACAGCATCGCGCTCCCCTGCTTCGGGTGTACGTGCGCGATCAGCTGATCCTGGGTGCGCACCACGTGCGCGCGCAGGAAGTGCGCCCGGCCCGCCTGCTTGCGATAGCCGCGCCCGAGCACCACCGGCGCGCGCGGTCGCTGCGTCACCGTCGCGCCCTGCAGCGCGAGGAGCGCCGGCCGCACGAACAGCTCGAACGCGGTGAACGTCGACACCGGGTTGCCCGGCAGCCCGAACACCGGGACCACGCCACTCATCCCGAACGAGAACGGCTTGCCCGGCTTCATCGCGACCTTCCACAGCTCGAGCTGCACGCCCGCCGAGGTGAGCGCCGCGCGCACGTGGTCGCGGTCGCCGACCGACACGCCGCCCGTCGTGATCACCACGTCGTGATCGAACGCGCTCGCGATCAGCGCCGCCATCGTCATCGGATCGTCGCGCGCGATCCCGATGTACGTCGCGCGCGCGCCCGCATCCGCGATCATGGCCGCCAGCGCGTGCGCCGACGAGTCCACGAGCTGGCCGGGGCCCGGCACCGTCGAAACGTCGACGAGCTCGTCCCCCGTCGCGATCAGCGCCACGCGCGGCGCGCGCACCACGGCGATCTGCGCGAAGCCGAGCGCGGCGAGGAGCCCGAGCTCTGCGCCGCCGAGCCGGGTGCCGGCCCGGAGCGCGAGCTCGCCGATCGCGATGTCCTCGCCGGCGCGCCGCACGTTGTCGCCGACCGCCGCCGCCGGCAGCGTGACCTGTTCGCCCTCGTGCGAGACGTCCTCCTGGATGACGACCGTGTCGGCGCCCGGCGGGAGCGGCGCGCCCGTGAAGATCCGGGCGGCGTGACGCGCGGGCATCGCCTCGGCGCGGAGCCCGTCCCCGGCGGCCACCGCGAAGGCGACGGGCAGCGTGGCCGGCAGCTCCGCCGCGCGCGCCGCGTACCCGTCCATCGCGGAGTTATCGAAGCCGGGCAGGTTGCGGCCCGCGAAGACATCGGCGGCGAGAATGCGCCCGTGACCGCCCTGCAGCGCGATCGTCTCCGTCGACAAGCGCGTCATGCCCTCCACCACGGCGCGCGTGGCCTCCTCGACGCTGTGCATGCTCACAACTCCACGTGCAGGCGCAGCGACCCGACGACGGCCGGCCCGCGGTCGGTGTTGTACCCGGGGTGATCGACCACCTGGATGTCCACCGCCGGCGAGATGCCGCGATACGCGCGCGCCGTGTAGTACGCCTCGACGATGTCCTCGCGCCCGTAGTGCAGCGCGCCGTCGCCGAGGATGAAGCCGAGGCCGCCGAGCGCGAGGTAATCGCGGTGCGGCGTCGAGAGCCCGTTCGTCACGACGGCGAGCCCGACGCGGTCGGCCGCGCGCCCCCACGCCGTGCCCTGGATGTCCGCGCCGGCCGCGACGGAGTTGTCGATCTCGGTGTACGCGAACGTCTCGTTCTGGCCGTCGGACCAGCCGACGCGGGCGAACGCGCGGGCGTCGTGCGGCAGCGCCTGCTCCCAGCCGATGGCGATGCCGTGCTTCGTGCGGCCGACGAGCCGCGTCGACGTGATGTCCGGCGTGTCGAGGATGCCCTGGCGGACCACCGCGATCGCCTCCTCGTAGTTGCCCATCTTCGCGTGGTTCAGGAACCCGAGGATGCGCACGACGCCGGCGTGCCCGCCGATGCACTCGTGGAGCTCGAGCTCGAGCTGCTCGCCGCGCGCGTGCGCGATCTTGTAGTCGTAATCCGGGCCGTTCGCGACCGTCGGCATCAGCATCGCGCCGTAGCGCAGCGCCCACCGCGGCGCGATGTACTCGACGGTCGCGCCGAGCGTGTAGCCGCGCGTGTCGGCGGCGTAGTCGTACGCGCCGTTGTTGACGAGCGACCAGTTCATGAGCTGGAGGTGGCTGTCGCTGCCGGACGCGTTGACGTCGAACGTGTCGGTCGTCGCGAGCTTGCCGGCGCGCAGCACGAGCCGGCGCGCGGGCACGCGGCGGAGCACGTTCCACGGCGCGTTCCCTGCGGTGACACGTTCATCGGACAGCGGGATGATCTGCTCGATGATCGCCTTCGCGATGTACGGCGCGGGCCCGAGCGTGGGGTTCCGCACGACGTCGACATCGGTGAACCCGGCGATGCCGAGCGCCTGCGAGAGGCCGCCGCCGCCCGCCGACTCGCCGGCGACCATGACGGCCGTGGTCGACGTGATCTGGTACGCGCCGTAGACCGTCTCGACCGAGGAGATCGCGGCGTGATCGTCCGGCAGAAAGCTGTTCTTGCCCGCGTACGGCGAGTGCAGCCCGGGCTGGAACTGCGCGATGACGTTCGCCTGCGCGGACAGCCACCAGCGCGCGTGCGGGTGCGGCAGGAGGTACGAGTCGTCGTCGATGCCGTCGTCTTCATGCGGGTCATCGGCGCGCGCGAGGGTAGGCGTGGCGAGGGTGGCCAGCGCGCTGGCCGCGACAAACAACCCGAGGCGCATCGAGGCGCGAGCATACGCGTTCGCGTGTACCCTCGCGCGCATGCGTGCGTCCTTGTTTGCTGGTCTTCTCCCCTCGCTGCTCGTCGCTGCGTGCTGCCCGCCCGAGCCCGCGCAGAACCTCGTCACCGTGGCGTCACCGCCGCCCGTGGCCGACGCGAAGGACCTCGCGCTCCCCGGCGAAGGCCACCTGAAGAACCTGCGCCAGATGACGTTCGGCGCCGACAACGCCGAGGCGTACTGGTCGTTCGGCGGCGACAAGCTCATCTTCCAGACGAACCACAAGCCGTACGAGTGCGATCAGATCGAGGAGATGCCGGTCACCGGCAACCCCGCGCTCGCCTCGCACACGCTCGTCTCGACCGGGAAGGGCCGCACGACGTGCAGCTACTACCTCAAGGGCGACAAGGAGATCATCTACGCCTCGACGCACGAGAAGAGCGCCGCCTGCCCGACGCCGCCCGACATGTCGAAGGGCTACTACTGGGGGCTCTTCGACTACGACATCTACCGCGCCAACGCCGACGGCTCGAACCTCCGCAAGCTGACGGACTCGCCCGGCTACGACGCCGAGGCGACCGTGTGCGCCACCGACGGCAGCATCGTGTTCACGTCGACGCGCAGCGGCGATCTCGAGCTCTGGCGCATGGACGCCGATGGCTCGCACCTGCGCCAGCTGACGGATCTGCCGGGCTACGACGGCGGCGCGTTCTTCTCGCCGGACTGCTCCAAGCTCGTGTGGCGCACCTCGCGCCCGACCGGCAAGGACCTCGAGGACTACAAGGCGCTGCTCGCGCAGAACCTCGTCAAGCCGACGAAGATGGACATCTGGGTCGGCAACTCCGACGGCACCGACGCGCGTCGCCTGACGTACCTGCCGGGCGCCTCGTTCGCGCCGTTCTTCTACCCCGACGGCAAGCGGATCATGTTCGCGTCGAACTACCTGGCGCCGCGCGGCCCCGAGTTCGATCTCTTCGGCATCGACCTCGACGGTAGCCACCTCGAGCGCATCACCACCGGCCCGAGCTTCGACGGCTTCCCGATGTTCTCGCCCGATGGCAAGACGCTGTCGTTCTCGAGCAACCGCCGCGACACGCTGAAGGGCAAGGACGGCCGCGAGGCGTATCGCGTCACCGGCACCGCCGCCGGCGAGCACGACACCAACGTGTTCCTCGCCGACTGGCAGGACCAGCCGCGCGCGCCGTACCAGCCGGAGAGCGCGCCCGTCGATCGCTACCAGGCGAACGTGGCGTACCTCGCCGACGACGCGCGCGAGGGCCGCGGCATCGGCACGCAGGGCCTCCGGGACGCGGCGGACTACGTGCAGAAGCAACTCGCGGCGATCGGCGTGGAGCCGGGCGTGGGCGCGGGCTGGCGGCAGTCGTTCGAGATGGTCACCGACATCGAGCGGAAGGACGCGACGGCGCTCGTCGTCGATGGGGCCGCGGTGGACGCGAAGGACTTCGCGCCGATGGCGTACTCGGCGAACAAGGAGATCGCGGGCGCGGTGGTGGCCGCGGGCTGGGGCATCGTCGACAAGGACAGCAAGCTCGACGACTACAAGACCGCCGGCGCGGTGAAGGGCAAGCTCGTCCTCGTGCACCGGTTCGTGCCGGCGAGCGCGAAGCTCGACCCGGCGCGCACGCACGACCTCGGCGATATCCGCCGCAAGGCGTTCACGGCGAAGCAGAAGGGCGCGATCGGCCTCATCGTCGTGGACGACGGCGACGTGAAGGTCGACGAGGCGGCGCTGCCGGAGCTGCGGCCGGGCGGCATCGCGGATGCGGGCGCGGGCGCGTCGAGCGACGCGGGGATCCCGATCATCGTCGTGACGCGCAAGGGCGCCGTGCCGCTGCTCGCGGCTGGCATCAAGGCCCACCAGGTCAAGCTGACCGTCGCGCTCGAGCCGGTGCCGGTCTCGACCGACAACGTCATCGGCGTCATCCGCGCGGGCGCGGCGACGAAGCAGCCGGGCGTCATCGTCCTCGGCGCGCACCTCGACCACCTCGGCATGGGTGGCCCGGACGCGCTCGATCCGGGCGTGCACGCGGTGCACAACGGCGCGGACGACAACGCGTCGGGCGTGGCCGCGCTGATCGAGGCGGCGAGCGAGCTGCAGGCGAAGAAGGGCGAGCTCCAGCGCGACGTCTACATCATGGCGTTCAGCGGCGAAGAGGAAGGTCTGCTGGGCTCCGACTGGTTCCTGAAGCACCCGAGCTTCAAAGATAAGGTCGTCGCGATGATCAACATGGACATGGTCGGCCGCATGCGGAACAACCAGCTCCACGTCAACGGCGCCGACTCCGCGAAGGAGTGGCACGACATCGCGGCCGCGGCCTGCGAGGCGGCGAGCGTCGTGTGCTCGATCGGCGGCTCGGGCTACGGGCCGAGCGACCAGATGGCGTTCTACGTCGCGGGCGCGCCGGTGCTGTTCCTGTTCACCGGCTCGCACACCGACTATCACACCGCGACCGACGACGCCGACAAGATCAACGCGTCGGGCGGCGTGCGCGCGGCGATGGTGGCGGCGAGCGCGGCGATCGCGGCCGCGAACCACCCGGGCGAGCTGACGTACGTCAAGGCGCCGCCGGAGCCGATGGGCGGCGGCGATGGCCCGCGGCGCGCGTCGCTCGGCACCGTGCCCTCGTACGACGAGGATCCGAACCGCCCGCCCGGCATGGTGCTCTCGGACGTGATCCCCGATGGCCCGGCCGCGAAGGCGGGGTTGCAGAAGGGCGACCGGATCGTGAAGCTCGACGACACCGAGATCCGCAGCGTCAACGAGCTGATGTTCGTGCTGCAGACGAGCAAGCCGGGCACGACGGTGAAGATCACGTACGTGCGCGGCGGCAAGACGCAGACCGCGACCGCGACGTTCGGCGCGCCGCGCCAACGGCGCTGAACCCCTAGCGAGCCATGCCCTCATGCCAGCCGCAGCCGCACGAGGTGCGCGTCCTGCGCAGTCGACCGGTGCCCGTCTCCAGCCCGTACTCTTCCGTGAGATCGCGGCCGCAGCGCGGGCAGTGCGAGCGCGAGCCGAAGAAGACCCAGAGCCAGAACACGGCGAGTCCAAACAGGATCCAGAGCAGCCAGTGCACACCTGACGGTACGATCACGGGCCACTCCGGACGGCGAGTGTCGGACCGTGGTGCTACTGAACTGATGAGCAGCTCGTGGGCCACAAGGATGACGTCGAACGGTTCCTGGCCCGCGCCCGCGGCGGCGGTAGCGGTGGTGCGGCCACGGCCCTCGCCGTCGCCGGTGATGTCATCGCGTTACCGGAGGTCGAGGTCGCGCCGTGGGGGCTGGCCGCGCTGCGCGGGCGCCTCGTCGAGCTGTCGGCGCGCGGCGCGAGCGCGGTGCTGACGACGGCGATCGAGCTCGTGTGCGAGGCGCAGCAAGCGGCGGAGCCGGCGGCGTGGGTGACCTTGTCGGGCGGCTCGTTCTATCCGCCCGACGCGGCGGACTGCGGCGTCGATCTCGCGGCGCTCGTCGTGGTGCGCGTGACCTCGGCGATCACGGCGGCGCGCGCGGCGGAGCGGCTCCTGCGCTCGGGCGCGTTCGGGCTCGTCGTGATGGATCTCGTCGAGCTCGGCATCGATCCGCGGCTCGCGATGGCCACGCAGGGCCGGCTCGTCACGCTCGCGCAGGCGCACGACGCGGCGCTCGTGTGCCTGACCGACAAGCCGAACGAATCGCCATCGCTCGGCTCGCTCGTCTCGCTTCGCGCCGCCGCGCTCCGCACCCGCACCGCCAGCGGCGAGCTCGGCGTCACGCTGCGCGCGCTCAAGGACAAGCGGCGCGGCCCCGACTGGCAGCGCGCCCGGCGGCGCCGGGGGCCAGCGGGCTACGGCTAGAGTTAATGGTTGAGTTGTTATAAATAGACTTATATCTTACGGACGTGCCCCCGACGCTCGCGCCTCGCCCGGCCGCCCTGTTCGGACGCGACCAGGCGTGGGCCGACCTGAGCCGCTTTGCCCTCATGCCGTTGCGGGGACCGGAGCTCGGCGTGGTCTACGGGCGGCGTCGCCAAGGCAAGAGCTTCTTGTTGCGAGCACTGACCGAAGCAACCGGGGCCATCTATCATCAAG
The DNA here is from genome assembly GCA_025353585.1 of Deltaproteobacteria bacterium. GTDB lineage: Bacteria > Myxococcota_A > Polyangia > Haliangiales > Haliangiaceae > JABFXX01. The sequence continues at coordinate 20,845 of JANXOM010000262.1, read as the reverse complement.
GCCTCGAAGAGGAACCCGCCCGCGCGCTCGAGGCGATCGGACACGTCGTGGCTCGCGCGGCCGGCCTGTCCTCACCTCTGGCGCTGTCGAGCTGGGACGCCGCCATCCGCGCCCTCGTCCAGCAAGCCGCGGGGCGAGTCATCGTCCTCGACGAGTTCCCCTTTCTCGCAGCGGCTTCGCCCGAGCTTCCTTCCGTGATTCAGCGAGTATTCGATGAAGCGCGCAGCGGGCTCACTCCTCGCTTCCGGTTGCTGCTGTGTGGGTCTGCGATGTCCGTGATGAGCACGCTCCTCTCCGGGGCACGGCCTCTGCGCGGTCGCGCTGGATTGCAGCTGCTCGTCGAGCCATTCGACTTTCGGCAAGCGGCCGCGTTCTGGAAGATTCGCGATCCCGAGACTGCGTTCCTCGTGCACGCAACGGTCGGTGGCACGCCAGGATACCGCGACCTCCTCGCCGCCACGCCCCCGACCAAGGTGTCCGGTTTCGTCGACTGGCTGTTCACGGGAGTTCTCGATCCATCGCACGCGTTGTTCTCGGAGGCTGGGTATCTCCTCACGGAGGACCCGGCGATTTCCGACCGCGCGCTCTACCAATCAACACTTGCCGCGATCACGCAGGGCGCGCACACGCAGCACGAGATCGGCGGCCGCCTCGGGCGCACCGACCAGGCGATGCAGCACCCGCTCCTCGTGCTCGAGAAGGCGGGCTTTATCCGCCGCGATCCAGACGTCCTGCTCGAAAAGCGACCCGTGATCCGCACCGCCGATACGATGCTGCGCTTTCACCACGCCGTGGTCCGCCCGGATCTGGCGCGCTTCGAAGCCAGGCGAGCGCGGGACGCGTGGCCCGCCGCCGCCGTCCGGTTCGACACCCAGGTCCTCGGGCCGCATTTCGAGGATCTCGCGCGCGACTGGACCCTGCGATTCGCCTCCGTCGCCACGCTCGGTGGTCGACCGACGGCGGTCGGCTTCACTCGCATCAACGACGCCGACCGACACGAACGCTTCGAGCTCGATGTCGTCGCCCTGGGCGACCCGGCCCCCGGGCACCGCCGTCCGGTCATCCTCGCCATCGGCGAAGCCAAGGGAGGCACCGTGCCACGGGGTATGGCAGACCTTGCTCGGCTCGACGTGCTCCGCCAGAAGCTGGGCAGTCGTGCGGTCGTCACGACGACCCGGCTCCTTCTCTTCTCGCGCGGAGGGTTCAGCAAAGACCTCGTGGCGGCTGCTCGCAAACGGCCCGACGTCGAGCTTGTCGACCTGGCGCGGCTCTATCGCGGAGACTGACGCTACGGCTTCGGCAGCGGCAACGCCATCTGCGCCTCGAGCGGCGCGACGTCCTCGGCGCTGTAGTAGCGCGCCACCACCTCGCGCATCTGCGGGCGCGTGTAGCACTCCGCGACCGGCTTCTCGATCACGTCGGCGATGACCGTCGCGACCTCGCCGACCGGCTGCGCGCCGGGGATCTTGCGCGAGTCCATGCCGCCGTGGAGCGCCGACGAGCCGAACTCGGTCGCGACGACGCCCGGCATCACCGTCGTGGCCCAGATGTCCGGATAGTCCGCGCGCAGCTCGCCGCGCAGCGACGCCATCAGCAAGTTCACCGCCGCCTTCGAGGCGCTGTACGCGCTGCGGATAGCGGCGAACGGCAGGCGCGCGAGGCCCGACGAGACCGTGATGATCTGCCCGCGCTGGCGCTCCTTGAAGTGCGGCAGCACCGCCTGGATTCCGTAGACCACGGACTTGAGGTTGATCGTGACCATGTCGTCGATGTCGTCGTCGGTCAGCTCCGACGGCAGGCGCGAGATGCCGCGGCCCGCGTTGTTGACCCATACGTCCACATGGCCGAACCGGGCGATGGCCCGCTCGCGCAGGCGCTCGAGATCCGCGCGCAGCGTCACGTTCGTGACGACCGGGTGGGCCGCGTCGCCGAGCTTACCCGCGAGCGCCGCCAGCTCCGGCTCGCGCCGCGCCGCGAGCACCACGTTGCCGCCGCGCCGCACGACCTCCTCCGCGAGCGCCGCGCCGATGCCCGCCGACGCGCCCGTGATGACGATGACCTTGTCCTTCATGGACCGGACAGTAGCGCCGAAGCGCTGGCCGCGATCAGGTGCGATGGCCGCGGAAGTACCAGTGCGGCGGCTGCGTGGAGACGGGCGTGCCGGCCACGTGCGGCGCGAACGCCGGCAGGCCGCAGCCGACCTGCGTCGCGAAGCCGATCTGGCCCGCCGAGCGATCGAACACGCTGACGTAGTCATGCAGGAACGCGACCCCGAGGATCGTCGGCACGCCTTGCACCGACGCCATGCCGAAGCAGTAGGCGCCCTGGATCGGGAACAGATACGACTGCGACGCGGGCGCCGACAGCGTGAAGCTCGCGCCGCCGCCCACGCCCGGTAGCGTGACCGTCATCGGCGGGAGCGCGGCGTCGATCTCCGCCCGCGAGTGCGTCCCCGGATCGAGGCACGCGTTCTCGGCCAGGCTCTGGCCCGGGAACAGCGTCGCGAACGCGGGCACGCCTTGCACGGCGCTGATCGTCGCGTTCTCGACCTGCGGCGATACGATCATGAGGCTCGTGCCGGTGTCGGCCACGGCCACGCCGGCGAGCCCGATCGCCGTCCCGCCGATCTTGCTCTGCGAGATGGTCACCTCGTAGAACGGCTGCTGGTTCGAGATCGCGCGCAGCGGCGTGAACTGCGGCGGGGCCGCGACCGACTCGGCGTCGAAGCCGCCGAACGTGAGCAGTCCGGCGTCCGGACAGAACTGGAACGCGAAGTCATCCGAGAGCCCGATGCCCGCGCGCTTGGCGATGTAGGAGTCGGTGCCCGCGACCGCGATCTCGGGACCGCCGAAGCCGATGATCCCCTGCGTCCCGTCGAGCAGGAACGAGGTCTGCGACGTCATCGCCGCGAAGCGCATCGTCACGTCGAGATCGCCCGCCACCTTCACGAGGTCGGAGAAGTTCTCGCCGGTCCACGTCGTGCCGTCGGCGTACGTCGACGTCGACGTCTTGTTCTGGTCGATCGCGGTGAGGTCGGGCGCGTACGCCGGCGTGACGCCGCAGTTGCCACACGACGCGCCGGCGACGCCGAGCGTCGTCGAGCCCGTGTCGACGTCGAGGTGGTAGGTGAGGTTGTCGCCGAGCGTCATGGACGCCGCGTACGCGATGCCGCCCTCGACGCTGAGCAGCGGGAAGCCGGAGCCGAGGTGCTCGGGCGCGGCGTCGATGGTCTTCCGCGCGTCGACGCTGTGCGCCGCGTCCGGCGTGCCGCTGTCGTGCTTCGGCGCGTCAGCGAGGTGGCCGCCACCGTCGGTGCCGTCGGGGCGGCTGTTGTTACAGCCGGCGAGCAGGACGAGGGGAAGCCACGCGCGAGAGATCGGCATCGCGCAGCATCGTATAACGAACCGCGGGTCGAGAATGATCACTGGACTGAATATTTGTTCAGTTATAGATCCAGGAGGGCGTGCCGCTCGCGTGCCTCGATCTTCCGGCGTTCCCGCTCCAGCTCGCCTGGCGCGCGGAGCCGGCGTGGCGCGCGGTGCCGGTCGTCGTCATCGACGAGGATCGGCCGCAAGGCGTGGTGCAGTGGGCGTGCGAGCGCGCGCGGGCCGACCGCGTGCTCCCCGGGATGCGGTACGCGCACGCGCTCTCGCTGTGCGCCGGCCTCCGCGCGCGCGTGGTGCCGCCGGAGGCGATCGCGGCCGCGCTCGGCGAGCTGCGCGTCGTCCTCCACAAGCTCTCGCCGCGCGTGGAGCCGGCCGACGAGCCGGGCACGTTCTGGCTCGACGGCGATGGCCTCGAGCGCATCTTTGGCGCGGCGTGGGGGGCCACGATCGCGCGCGACGTGATGGCGCTCGGCTATCACGGCGCGGTGGTGGTCGGCCGCTCGCGGTTCGCCACGTTCGCGATCGCGCGCGCGCGCCGCAGCGGGGTCCACGTCCTGCCGACCGACGCCGAGGAGCGCCACGCCGCGAGCGAGGTCCCGCTCGCGCGCCTCGATCTCGCCCCGAAGCTGCGCGACGCGCTCGCGCGCCTCGGCGTGACGACGGTCGGCCAGATGGTGCGGCTCCCCGGCGGCGGCATCCTCGAGCGCTTCGGGCGCGAGGCGCACCGGCTCTACCAGCTCGCGGCCGGCGAGCGCTGGGATCCGATCGTGCCGCTGGCGCCGCCGGAGGCGCCGGACGTGCGCGTGCTCCTCGACAACGAGGAGGATGACGTCGAGCGCCTCGTGTTCGTGATGAAGGGTGCGCTCGATCGCCTGCTCGAGCGGCTCGCGAGCACGCAGCGCGCGCTCACGGCGCTGCACGTGGAGCTGACGCTCAAGCACGGCGTCGGGCGGCTCGCGCTCCGCGCTGATTGCATCAAACCCGCCGCGCCCACGCTCGACGCACGCGCGCTCCTCGGGCTCGTGCATTTGCGCCTCACCGGCATGCCGCCGGTCGCGCCGGTGAGCGAGCTCCGCCTGTGGGCCGACGACATCGCCGCCACGCGCGAGCAGCTCGCCTTGTTCGCGCAGCGCCCGCGCCGCGATCTCCGCGCCGCCGATGAAGCGCTCGCGCGGCTGCGCGCCGAGCTCGGCGACAATGCGGTCGTGCGCGCCGTCCTGCGCGAAGGTCACCTGCCCGAGGCGAGCTTTGGCTGGGAGCGGCTCGCCCACGTCGTGCCAGCCGCGCCGAGCCCACCCGCCATCCTCCCGCTCGTGCGCCGGCTCCGCACGCGCCCGAACCAGCTGCCACCGCAGGCGCGCCAGGTGCGCGATGACGGCTGGCTCCTCCACGGCCTCGAGCACGGCGCGGTCGTCCGCATCCTCGGGCCGTACGTCGTGTCGGGCGGCTGGTGGGCGCACGCCGCCGCGCTCGAGCGCGAGTACCACTTCGCCGAGCTGCGCCGCGGGGACTGCCTCTGGGTCTACTACGACCGCACCCGTCAACGCTGGTACGACCAGGGGACCGTCGAGTAAGGTCCGCCGATGACCCGCCTCGCCGCGCTGTCGACGTGCTGTGCTGCTCTCGTCACGCTGGCCGCCGCGCCGGCGAGCGCCGCGCCGATCATCGGCGGCACCGTCGAGACCGCCGATCCGGCGGTCGTCGTGCTCGCCGGGTACCCGGCGAACATGTCGACGCTGACCACGTGCACGGCCATCGTCATCGCGCCGCGTCACCTGCTCACGGCCGCCCACTGCGTCGATCATGGTGCGGGCTTCGTCTACGGCGTCTTCTACGGCCCGGACGCGACGGGCACGCTCGCGCAGCTCGAGCCGCAGCTCGCGGCCGTGACCGCGGTGCACATCCACCCGGACTACAGCCGCAGCGCGCCGTTCCTGGCGGACCTCGCCGTCGTCGACCTCGCCGCTGACGCGACCGTGACGCCGCTCGCGTACAGCCGCACCGCGCCGGTTGCCGGGACGCCCGTGCGCATCGTCGGCTACGGCGAGCTCGTCGACGGCACCCTCAACGAGAAGAAGGCGCAGGCCGCCACGATGATCGCCGCCGTCGACTCCGGCGCCACCACCGGCAGCGACACGATCACCGTCGGCGACGCCACGCACCACACGTGCCTCGGTGACTCGGGCGGACCGGCGCTCGTCGCGTCCGCCAGCGGCGATGTGGTCGTCGGGATCGACTCGTACGCCGACTCGCAGGACTGCACGCTGCCGTCGCACTTCCGCCGCACGGACACGTACCTCGCGTTCATCGACCAGGCCATCGGGTCGGGCACGCCAGGCGCGGACGCGGGCGCGGGGGGCGATGCGGGCATGGCGAGCGGCGGTGGCGGCGGATGCGCGGCGAGCGCCGACGGCGTGGGTGGGTGTGCGCTCGCGCTCGGTGCGATCATCCTCGGCGCACGCCGTCGCGATCGTCGCGCGGTGCGCTAGTCTGGAGCGCCATGCCGCCCGCGACCGATCCGGGGCTGGTCTTCGCGGGCGACGGCGAGCTCGCGGGGCTGATGCGCGACAAGGACTGGGCCGCGACGCCGCTCGGTCCCGTCGAGCAGTGGCCGACCGCGCTCCGCACCGCGGTGCGCATCGTGCTGACGTCGCGCTTCGCGATGTGGATGGGGTGGGGCGACGAGCTCGTGATGTTTTACAACGACGCGTATCGGCGCGACACGCTCGGCGTGAAGCACCCGTGGGCGCTCGCGCAGCCGGCGAGCGCGGTCTGGAGCGAGATCTGGACGGACGTGCAGCCCCGCATCCAGAGCGTGCTCGCCGGCGGCGGCGCGACGTGGGACGAGGCGCTCTTCCTCGTCCTCGAGCGGGGCGGCTATCCCGAGGAGACCTACCACACGTTCTCGTACAGCCCGCTGCACGACGACGACGGGCACATCCGGGGCATGCTGTGCGTGGTCGTCGAGGAGACGGCGCGATTCATCAGCGAGCGGCGCGTGAAGCTGCTCGGCACCGTGGCCACCGCGATCGCGAACAAGCCCCTGCGCGAGGACGTGCTCGCCGGCTTCGCGCGCAGCATCGAGGCGACCGCGCACGACCTCCCGTTCACGCTGACCTATCTCTTCGAGCCCGATGGCGGCGCGCGGCTCGTCTCGTCGACGGGCTTTCCCGCTCCGCATCCGGCGGCGCTCCCGATGCTTCCCCCCGGCGCGACGTCGCCGTGGAGGCTCGACGAGATCCTCGCGACGGATGCCCCGGCACGGATCCCGCTCGCGGGGGACGTGGCGTGGCCGACCGGCCCGTGGGCCGTCCCGCCCACGGGCGCGCTCCTCGTGCCGATCGCCCAGCAGGGCCAGACGCGGCCGGCCGGCGTGGTCGTCGCGGGCCTGAACCCGCTGCGCGCGCTCGACGCTCCCTATCGCGAGTTCCTCGCGCTCCTCGTCGGGCAGCTCGCGGCCGGCCTCGCGAGCGCCGATGCGTACGCCCAGGAGCGCCGCCGCGCCGAGGCCCTCGCCGAGCTCGACCGCGCGAAGACCGCGTTCTTCTCGAACGTCAGCCACGAGTTCCGCACGCCGCTCACGCTCATGCTCGGCCCGCTGGGCTCGCTCCTCGCGGATCCGGATCTCGCCGCGCCGCTGCGGGAGGAGCTGACGACGATCCATCGCAACGGTCGGCGCCTGCTCAAGCTCGTCAACACGATGCTCGACTTCTCGAGGATCGAGGCCGGTCGCGCGACCGCGCAGTTCCAGCCCGTCGATCTCGCGCTGCTCACCTGCGATCTGGCCAGCGTGTTTCGCGCGGCGACGGACAAGGCCGGCCTGCGCTTCACCGTCACGTGCGCGCCGCTCGACGTCCCCATCGCGGTCGACGTCGACATGTGGGAGAAGATCGTCCTCAACCTCCTCTCGAACGCCTTCAAGTTCACGCTGGCGGGGGAGATCGCGGTGTCGCTCGCGCGCCGCGGCGACCACGTGGACCTCGTCGTCCGTGACACCGGTAGCGGCATCCCGCCTGCCGAGCTCCCGCGGATCTTCGACCGCTTCCATCGCGTCGAGGGCTCGGTCGGTCGCACGTACGAGGGCACGGGCATCGGCCTCGCGCTGGTGCAGGAGCTGGTGAAGCTGCACCACGGCGCGATCGCCGTCGAGAGCACGCTCGGCGTGGGCACCACGTTTACCGTGACGATCCCGATCGTCGCCGAGCTCGCCGGTGCCCTCGGCCCCCCGGTGCCGCGCGCGGCCGAGTCGAGCCCCTTCGTCGAGGAGGCGCTGCGCTGGTTGCCCGATGCGGCGGGGGCGCTCGAGGCCACCGGGGTCGGGCCGACCGCCGAGCGCACCCGCGAGCGCGTGCTCGTCGTCGACGACAACGCGGACATGCGCGGCTACCTGCGGCGGCTCGTGGCCGTGCGCCGGGACGTGGAGACGGCCTCGAACGGCGCGCTGGCCCTCGCCGCGATGCGCGCGCAGCGGCCGAACCTGGTGATCACGGACGTGATGATGCCCGAGCTCGACGGGTTCGGCCTCGTCGCGGCGATGGCCGCCGACCCCACGTTGCGCGAGATCCCGGTGCTCATGCTGTCCGCCCGCGCGGGCGATGAGGCGCGCGTGGAGGGTCTGCAGGCGGGCGCGAGCGCCTACCTCGTCAAGCCGTTCACGTCGAACGAGCTGCTCGCGCATGTCGAGACGCAGCTCGTGCGCGCGGCGGTCCGCGAGGTCGAGGAGCGCCAGGCGCGCCAGCTCCAGAGTATCTTCGAGCAGGCGCCGGTGGCCATCGCGACCTTCCGCGGCCCGGATCACGTGTTCGAGATCGCGAACCAGCGCTACCGCGAGATCGTCGGCGGCCGCGAGCTCGTCGGGCGCTCGCTCGCGGCGGCCATCCCGGAGACGACGGCGGGCGGGTTCGTGGCCCTGCTCGACGGCGTGTATCGCTCCGGCAAGCGGTACGTCGGCACGTCGTTGCCGCTGACGTTCACGCCCACCGGGGCGGCGACCCCCGAGGAGCACTTCTTCGACGTCATGTACGAGCCGATGCACGATGGCACGGGGGCCGTCTCTGGGATCGCGGCCGTGGTGCACGACGTCACCGCGCTAGCCGTGGCGCGGCGCGACGCCGAGAACGCGAACCGCGCCAAGGACGAGTTCCTCGCGATGCTCGGCCACGAGCTGCGGAACCCGCTCGCACCCATCACCACGGCGCTGCAGCTGATGCGCCTCCGCCCCGAGGCGGACGCGACCCGCGAGCGCGCGGTGATCGAGCGTCAGGTCCAGCATCTGATCGGGCTCGTCGACGATCTGCTCGACGTCTCGCGCATCGCGCGCGGCAAGGTCGAGCTGCGCCTCCAGACGCTCGAGCTCGCCGACATCGTGACGCGCGCGATCGAGATCGTGAGCCCGCTGCTCGAGGAACATCGCCACGTGCTCGCGGTCGACGTTCCGCGCGGGCTCGCGCTACGCGCCGACGCCGGCCGCCTGACGCAGGTGGTCTCGAACCTCCTGTCGAACGCGGCGAAGTACACGCCCGGTGCCGGCAAGATCAGCGTCACCGGGACGCGCGCAGGCCCGGACCTGCTCCTCCGCGTCGCCGACAATGGTGTCGGGATCGACCCGGACATGCTGCCCCGCGTGTTCGACGCGTTCGCGCAGGCGCCGCAGACGTTCGACCGTGCGCAGGGCGGCCTCGGGCTCGGCCTCGCGATCGTCAACAACCTGGTGAAGCTGCACGGCGGCGCGGTGACGGCGACGAGCCGCGGTCGTGGGCAGGGGACGGAGCTCGTCATCCGCTTGCCGGCGCTCGACGCGACCGGCAGCGTCGCCGTGCCGCGGGTCGCCTCCCGCGACCTGCCGCGGGCCGAGGCTCGGATCCTCATCGTCGATGACAACGTCGACGCCGCGGAGATGCTCGCCGACCTGCTCGCGGCTGGCGGGTACGAGACGCGCGCGCGCTTCGACGGGCCGACCGCGCTCGAGCTCGCCGAGGAGTTCCACCCGGCGATCGCGATCCTCGATCTCGGTCTCCCGGTGATGGACGGCTTCGAGCTCGCGCGGCACATCCAGGCGAACCCCGCGCTCGCGCGGACAAAGCTGATCGCGGTGACGGGCTACGGCCAGGCGCAGGACCGCGTGAAGACGACCGCCGCGGGCTTCGCGGCCCACCTCGTCAAGCCCGTCGATGTCGCGAAGCTGCGCGCCGTGATCGCGCAGCTCGCGACGGCCGACACGTAGCGCGCGCACGCGCCGGAGGCGCTGATCACGGGAACCCGAGGTTGCTGTCATAGCCTCTATGGTTGAACATCCGTTCAGTGTCGTCCGGTTACGTCCCGCTCTGGTGCAAGTCGAGCTTCTCGTTCCTCGAGGGCGCGAGCCACCCGCAGGAGTACGTGGAGGAGGCGCACCGACTCGGGCTGCAGTCGGTCGCGCTGACGGATCGCGACGGCGTGTACGGCATGGTCCGCGCGCACGTGAAGGCGCGCGAGCTCGGGGTCAAGCTCCTGTGCGGCGCGCAGATCACGGTCGCCGCGCCGGGCGTCCGCCTCGCGAGCTCGCCGGTCAGCCTGCATCACGCGGGGGATCTCGGCCGCGGGCCGGGCTGGGGCGGCGACGTCGCCACGCCCGAGGGCACGCTCGGCCGGCGCGGGCGCACGAAGCGGAGCAAGCCGCGGCAGCCGCTGCTCGAGCTGGAGGCGTCAGCGCCGGCGGCCGGGACGTCCACGCTCGTCTTGCTCGCGACGGATCGCGGCGGCTGGGCCAACCTGTGCCGGCTGATCACGGCGGGGCGGCGGCGCTGCGACAAGGGCGACTCGCTCGTCGGGTGGGACGAGGTGTGCGCGCGAGCCGGGGGCCTCATCGCGCTGTGGGGCGGCGACGCGAGCTTGCTCGCCGGCGAGGCCGACGTGCCGGCGGCGGTCGTGGGCGAGATGCGCGCGGCGTTCGGGGATCGGCTGTATGCGCTGCTCGGGCGCCATCGCCGTGCCGACGACATCCCGCGCGAGCGGCGCTTGCGGACGCGAGCGGGCGCGGACCGGATCCCGCTCGTCGCGGGGAGCGAGGTGCTCTATCACGCACGCGCGCGGCGCCCGCTGCAGGACGTGCTCACCTGCATCCGGCACGGCGTGTCGCTCGCGACGGCGGGCCGCCGCATCCAGGGCAACGACGAGCACGATCTCCGCACGCCGCACGCGTTCGCGCGCCTCTACGCCGATGATCCGATGGCCGTCGAGCGCACGCTCGAGATCGCGGCGCGCTGCACGTTCTCCCTCGCGGAGCTGCGCTATCGCTATCCGTCGGAGCGGCTGCCCGATGGCACGACATCGGCGGACTACCTGCGCAAGCTCGCGTACGACGGCGCGGAGTGGCGCGCCAGCGGCGAGCCCTCGCACGCGATGCGCGCCCAGCTCGACCGCGAGCTCGCGCTGATCGAGGAGCTCGACTACCCCGGCTACTTCCTGACGATGTACGAGATCGTCACGTTCTGCCGGCGGCGCGGGATCCTGTGCCAGGGCCGCGGCTCGGCGGCGAACTCGGCGGTCTGTTACGTGCTCGGCATCACCGCGTGCGATCCGGTGAAGATGGAGCTGCTCTTCGAGCGGTTCCTGTCGCGCGAGCGGGCGGAGCCGCCGGATATCGATCTCGACATCGAGCACGAGCGCCGCGAGGAGGTCATCCAGCACGTCTACGCGGTGTACGGCCGCGATCACGCCGCGATGGTGTGCAACGTCATCCGCTACCGGCCGCGCTCCGCGGTGCGCGATGTCGGCAAGGTGCTCGGGATTCCCGAGACGGCGCTCGATCGCGTGGCGAAGCACATGTCGATGTACGGGCTCGTCGATCCCGAGGCGCTGGAGCGCGGCGGGCTCGCGGAGAACGGGGGCAAGCGGGCGGCGGTCTCGCACCTCGCGCAGCTCGCGGACGAGATCCTCGAGCACCCGCGGCACCTGTCGGTGCACCCGGGCGGGTTCCTGCTCGGCCACGAGCCGGTGCACGACATCGTACCGATCGAGAACGCGTCGATGCCGGGGCGCACGGTGATCCAGTGGGACAAGGATGACCTCGAGGATCTCGGGCTGTTCAAGGTCGACCTGCTCGGGCTCGGCGCGCTGCACCAGCTGCACCTCGCGTTCGACCTGATCCGACAGCACCGCGGCGTGGACCTCACGATGGCGACGATCCCGGCCGACGACGAGGCGACCTACGACATGATCTGCACGGCGGACACGGTCGGGACGTTCCAGGTCGAGAGCCGCGCGCAGATGTCGATGCTGCCGCGCCTCAAGCCGCGCGTGTTCTACGACCTCGTGGTGCAGGTGAGCATCGTGCGGCCGGGCCCGATCTCCGGCGGCATGGTGCACCCGTACCTGCGGCGCCGGTCCGGGCTCGAGGAGGTGACGTATCCGCACGCGTGTCTCGAGCCGGTGCTCGCGCGGACGCTCGGCGTGCCGCTGTTCCAGGAGCAGGTGATGAAGCTCGCCGTCGTCGCCGCCGATTACACGCCGGGCGAGGCCGACCAGCTGCGCCGCGACATGGCGGCGTGGCGGCGCAGCGGCCGCATCGAGAAGCACCGCGAGCGCCTCATCTCGCGCATGGAAGCCAAGGGCATCGCGCGCGAGTTCGGGGACCGGGTCTTCGAGCAGATCCGCGGCTTCGGTGAATATGGCTTTCCCGAGTCTCACGCGACGAGCTTCGCGCTGATCGCGTACATCACGTGCTGGGTCCGGAAGCACTACCTGGCGGAGTTCACGGCGTCGCTGCTCAACGCGCACCCGATGGGGTTCTATGCGCCGGCCACGATCGTGGGCGATGCGCAGCGGCACGGCGTGGAGGTGCGGGCGGTCGATGTCGTGGAGAGCGCGTGGGATTGCACGCTGGAGCCAACCGCGCGCGAGGACGAGCTCGCGGTGCGCATGGGGCTGCGGTGGGTGCAGGGGATCCAGCTCGTCGAGGGGCAGCAGATCGTCGCGGCGCGCACGGCGCGGCCGTTCGACTCGGTCGAGGACTTCGTGCGGCGCACGGGGCTCGCGACGCGCACGCACGACGCGCTCGCGCAGGCCGGCGCGTTCGGGCAGCTCGCGCGGACCCGGCGCGATGCGCTGTGGCAGGTGGCGGGCTGGGTCCGGCGTACGGACGACGCGATCCCCGAGGTCGGCGACGGCGGCGCGGATGGCGTCGCGTTCGCGTCGCTATCGTCGCTCGACCACATCCTGTGGGACTACAGCTCCACGCAGCACTCGACGCGCGGCCATCCGCTCGCGCCGATGCGCAGCGAGCTGCGGGCGCGCGGCTGGCCCGATGCGCGCGGCGTGGCCGGCGGCCGTGATGGCCAGCGCGTCGACTACGTGGGCATCGTGATCTGCCGCCAGCAGCCGGCGACCGCCTCGGGCGTGACGTTCATGACGCTCGAGGACGAGACGGGGTTCGTGAACCTGGTCATCTGGGCCGCGGTGTTCGCCGAGTACGGCAGCGTCGCGCGCACGACGTCGCTGCTCGGCGTGTCGGGGCGGCTGCAGATCCAGGAGACGATCGTGCATCTGATCGCCGAGGTGCTGTGGGTGCCGACGCTGACGCGGCCGGTGGCCACCGTCGCGAGCCGGGACTTTCATTAAGGTTCGGAACGAGCGGCGGCTGACGCGACACCGGTGACCACTTGCATCGCTCCCGTCGCCGCCTGGCACGAATCTGCCGTTGACCTGGCCGCGACTTTCCGACGAGAGTCCGCCGATGAAGTCGCTCGCGCTGCTCCTGGTGATGCTGACCGCGTGTTCGCGAGGCCCCGCCCACGGGAGCCAGACCGACGCGCCCGCAGGTCCCGATGGCGACCCGCTCGACGGGACCGGGGGGAGCGGAGACGGCCTCCCCGCGCCCATCGCGGCGGGCGATTTTTCCCACGCCCTCGACAAGGCCTACATCCGCGCGCCGCAGACCTGGATCGATGACGCCGGCTTCGAGACCAAGTGGTCGATGATGCTCGGGACGCCGATCGATTTCCTCGGCGCCGCGGACTCCGCGTTCCATGCCGACCTCGCCTCGCGGCCCGTCGCGCTGCCCGGCGGAGAGGTGATCTGCCACGGCGACGCGAAGCTCGACAACTTCGGCTGGGTTCAGGCCGGCGGCTCCGGCGAGTTCTCGGATCTCGACTTCGATGACGCGGGTGCGTGCCCGGCCGCGGCGGACATCCTCCACTACCTCCTCGCGACCGACCTGCTGTTCGGCGACCCCGCCCTCGACGAGGTGGCGGTCACCGCCTACGTCTCCACGCTCACGGCCGCGAGCAACGCGACGGCGATCGACCCGACGGGCCGGCCGGTCTGGGATGACGTCCGCACGAAGGGTGTCGACAAGGCGACGGCGCACAAGCGGCTGACCCTCGGCGGCGAGGTGCAGGTCGCGACGAGCGCCGAGGTCGCTGCCGTCGACGCGCTCGTCGCCAGCGACGCCCGGTTCGCGACCATGGTGCTCGACGTCGCGCGCGATGTCCACGTCGATGGGGGTAGCGCCGGCCTGCGCCGGTTCTGGGTCCTGCTCGAGGACGCGCAGCACCCGCGCACGATCATCGAGCTGAAGGAGCTCGCGATCCCCGGCACCGAGCTCGGGCCTCACTCCGTCACGTACGACGACGCCACGCGGTTCGACGTCCTCAAGCCGTACTGGTGGGGCGTCGCGGCGCCGAGCGATCACTTCGCCGTCTCGCTGCTCGGGGCGCGCTTCCTCGCGCGCGACCGCTTCACGCGGACCACCCCGAAATCTGCCACGATGACGGCCGCCCAGATCTCCAACATGGTCGCCGCCGAGGCGAGCTTGCTCGCCACGAAGCACCGCGCGGCGTGGGCCGCGTTCGCGCCCGACGCCGTCGCGCCCTGGCTCCGCGCGAGCGCCGCGACCCTGACCGCCCGCTGGCGCGCCGCGTATACGGCCGCCGGCGGCGTTTGACGCTGCGCTGCGCGTTCGCGACGCTGTAACGCCGCCGCGACCAATTCGTCACCGACGTCGTCACCGTCCGGTCACGCGACGCGCCTAGCGTGAAGCGTGCATCTGGTGGCCGACACCGACCGCTCTCGACCGGAGCTCCAGCCGCCACGCGTGGTGATCGCGGCGGCTGTCGTCGCGCCTGCGATCCATGCCCTCGCGCGCGAGCTCGGCCGGCACTCGCTCAGCGTCGAGGTCGCGACCGCCGACATCCTCCGCGAGCCGCCCGCGGCCGCGACGTACCTGTTCACGTTCGACGCCGCGATCGGCACCGCGCTCGCGCCGCGGATCGTCGCGTGGGCCGACGCGAGCTCGCCGCGCCCCGGCTTGATCGGCGTGGTCGATGACGGCGGCGGGGCGGAGCGCGAGGCGTTGCTCGCCGCCGGCTTCGACGACGTGGTCGCCGGGCCCGTGTCCGCGCGCGAGATCAGCGCGCGGGTTCGCGCCGTCCATCGCCGCGTCCACTGGACCATCGCGACGGGGGGGCGGCTGCGCTACGGCGCGTTCACGCTGGATCTCGACACCCACGCGCTCTGGGTCGACGACGCCGCGATCGTGCTGACGTCCGCCGAGCTCGCCGTCGTGCGCGAGCTGATCAAGGCGCGCGGCAAGCCGCTCTCGCGCACGCAGCTCCTCGACGCGGCCTGGGGCGACGCAGAGCTCGAGGTCAGCGAGCGCGCGGTCGACAACGTCATCCTGCGCCTGCGCCGAAAACTGCCACGCCCCGACCTCGTCGAGACGGTGCGGAGCGTGGGCTTCCGGCTCGCTCCGGAGAGCTGACCGGCCGCGGCCTAGTGGTGATGCGTCGCGGCCGCGTGGGCGGCGGCGGCGTGGCCACCCGACGAGGACGACGGCGACGGTGCGCGAGCCGGCTCGGCGCGGCGCGTCTCGTTCCGGGCGGGCTCGGCGCGGCGGGTGTCGGTGCGCGAGGGCTCGGCGCGACGCGTCTCGGTGCGCGTCTCGACGCGACCACCGCGCTCCGTGCGGCCGACGACGCGGCCACCCGTGCGAGCGCGCGGTGACCAGCCGGACGGCCGGTAGTGCGAGTACGCGCCGGGTCGGTCGATGCGGCCGATCACGACGGGCGGGCGGTCCACGCGACCCCAGCCCCCGCCCCACCGCGAGGACGAGTACCAGACGCCGCCGTTGTAGCGCCAGTAGTAGCCCTCGTTGAAGAAGATGGGCTCGTCGTAGTCGGCGATCACCTGCACGCCGGGGCTCACCTCCACGAGGTCGGGCGAGTCGACCTCGGCGTAGCCGCCGCCGGAATATTGAACGCTGTCGTCCGCGTAACAGCCGGCCGTGGTGGCCATGGTGGCCGCGACAAGGAGATTTAGAATCGTGCGCATGGTTGCCTGTAAAGCACAGGGCGTACCAGGCGCCGGACGCGCACGCCGGGCGCCGCCGCGCGTGCCGCTGGTCACTTCTTCGGCTTGGCTTTCGTCACAGATTTCGCGGACTTGGCTGTTTGGGCGGCGGGCGCGGCCGTGGTGGCGGCGGCGGGCGCGGCCTTCGGAGCGGCGCCGGCGGTTAACGCCTGGACTGTATCCAAGACTTCCGCCGCATGACCCTTCACGCTGACCTTGGGCCAGTGCCGGACGACCTTGCCGTCCGGCCCGATGACGACCGTCGACCGGATGATCCCCATCATCTTCTTGCCGTACATCGACTTCTCGCCCCACGCGCCGTAGGCCTCGAGCACCTTGCCGTCGGGATCGCTGAGCAGCGGGAACTGCAGGCCGAACTTGCCTGCGAACTTGCCGTGGGAGGCGAGCGAATCCTTGCTGACGCCGAGCACGACCGCGCCGGCCTTGGTCAGCGCGGGCAGCGCGGCCTGAAAGTCCTGCGCCTCGACCGTGCAGCCCGGCGTGTTGTCGCGCGGATAGAAGTACAGGACGACGGTCTTGCCCGCGAAGTCGGCGAGCTTCGCGGTCCCGCCCGCGGAGGACTCGAGCGCGAAGGCGGGGGCCTTGTTTCCGGTTGCGATCATGCTGCCGATGCTACGCTTTCGCGATGACGTGGCGCGCGTGGCTGGCGGGATCTGCGCTAGGAGCGAGCCTGGCCGCTGGGTGCGCCGGCGCGCGTCGCGGCGATGGCCTCGAGTGGCCGGCGCTCCACGCGCGCGAGGCCGATGGCGGCGAGAGCCTCGCCCCGCGGCCGAAGACCCAGAGCGCGGCGGCCGTCGCCAGCAGCGAGGATCACACCCCGGCGGTCGTCGCCGACGTGCCGGCGGTCCCTGCCGTTGCGGCGGCGGTCCCGGGCGGCGCGGCGCCGACCCTCACCGCACCTGAAGACGTGATCACGACGGAAGACGTCGTGATCCAAGTGGACGAGTAGCGACTAACTCAAAGAGCGATGCACTGGTCTCCGTACTGGACCTCGAACTTCGGGCCGGTCGACGGAAAGAAGTAACCAGTCGCCATGCACATCTCGTTCTTCGAAGCGCTCGGACCCGAGACGACGGTCTTGTCCTTGTTGCACGTAGTCTCGCCGGCGGCGCACGGGAGGTTGTTGTCGTACGTGCAGGACCACGTGAGGCTGTTGTTCGTGAACGTGTAGAAAGTCGGGTTGCTCCAGCTCATCGCGCCCGGGTGCTCCCAGTCGGTGGCCTGGAAGATGGGCGTCGCCCCGTCATCGACGGCGGTCGCCACGGACTGCTTGTGCGAGTGCGTCGACATGTTCCAGAACTTCACGCCGGCCGGCAGCGGGCAGGTGCCGGTGACAACCTTACCTACGGCGCCCGGCGGGATGGAGATGCTCTGGTTATAGGTGACGTACGCGTCGGTCTGTGTGTACGCGGTGCCAGCTGGCAGCGCGAAGGCCTTCAGATCGATGTGCGCCTTGAGCGGGTTGTCCGTCGCGTTCAGGTAGTGGAGTTGGAGGACGGCGGGCGTGTTCGGCGCGATTTTTTGCGCCAGAGGCTTGCCGTTGCCGTCGTCGCCCGGGAGGTCGACTTCCTGGTGCACGGTCTGGGTGGCGTACGTCCACACCGAGGCGCCGCCTTGAGAGCTGAGCCCACCGCAGTTGCCACTCGGGTCGAGCGTGCCGTCCGCGGGCTGGCTGGTCGCGCCGGGGTTGAGGAAGAGGATCGCGTGGTGGCTACCCGGCTGCATGTCCGAGACCCACTTGTTGATCAGGACCTCCGACGTGTTGGAGGTGTGGAAGTAGTAGCAGTACGTGATCTCCTCGCCGGGCTGCAGGGTCGCGTCTCCGCTGACGACCGCGATGGCAGGGGTCGCACCGGAGGCAGGGGCGTCCGGCGTCCCCGAGCCCGAGCCGCCGGACGCGTCGACATCGGAGTTGGACGAGCCACCGCCGCAAGCGGCGAGCGAAGAGACGAGCGCGAGTGCAAATAGGCGACGCATAGAGACCCCCCTGGAGATTCGTGGTACCCGCGACGCCCTGCGGCGGCGCTGCCGATCGGGGACGGGCCCCGGTCGTCGAGCGCGAGCCTAGCGCGGGCGCGTGGCTGGCTACACAGATAGTTGAGCCTAAGTTCCGCTTCCGCGGACCGCGGGCGAGGCGAGGCGGCGGCAGTATGCTGCGCCCACATGGCATACGACGTCGACCTGTTCGTGATCGGGGGCGGCTCCGGAGGGGTGCGGGCGGCCCGCGTGGCCGCCGAGCACGGGGCGCGTGTCGCGATCGCCGAGGAAGATCGCTGGGGCGGGACGTGCGTCGTGCGCGGCTGTGTCCCCAAGAAGCTGATGGTCTACGCGGCCGAGGTCGCGCGCTCCCTCGATGACGCACGCGGTCAAGGCTGGGCCATCGGCCCCGCGACCTTCGACTGGCCGACGTTCCTTGCCGCAAAGGACAAGGAGATCGCGCGGCTCTCGGATGCGTACGCCGGGCGGCTGCAGAAGGCGGGCGTGCGCGTCATCGACGGGCGCGCCGAGCTGCTCGGCGACCACCGCGTGCGGCACCGCGGCACGGGCGAGGTCATCACCGCCGGGCACATCCTCGTTGCCACGGGGGGCCGGCCGATCGTGCCGACCCACGGCGAATGGATCACGTCCGACGAGGCGTTCCGGCTGGAGCGGCTGCCGGAGCAGGTCGGGATCTACGGCGCGGGCTACATCGGCGTCGAGTTCGCGCACATCTTCGCCGGATTCGGCGTGAAGGTGACGCTGATCCGCCGCAGCCAGGTGTTGCGCGGGTTCGACGAGGATCTGCGCGCCGAGGTCGAGGCGGGGCTCGTCGCGCGGGGCGTGACGCTGACGGCGGAGGTCGGCGCGTTCGGCGTGCCGGCGCCGGGGGTGCTCTCGATGGCCGCGATCGGACGCGAGCCGGCCACCACCGGCATGGGGCTCGACGAGGCGGGCGTCCTGCGCAACGCGAAGGGCGAGATCCCCGTCGACGAGTGGTCGCGCACGAACGTCGACCACATCTACGCGGTCGGGGACGTCACCGGCCGCGTGGCGCTGACGCCGGTCGCGATCCGCGAGGGCCACGCGGTCGCGGACACGCTGTTCGGCGGAAAGCCGACGCCGATCCACCACCACCTGATCCCGACCGCGGTGTTCTCGCAGCCCGCGGCGGCGGCGGTCGGCCTCACCGAGCACGGCGCGCGCGAGAGTGGCCACGACATCACGGTGTTCCGCGCGAAGTTCCGGCCGATGCGCTACGCGCTATCCGGCCGCGACGAGCGCGTGATGATCAAGATGATCGTCGACCGCACGAACGACAAGGTCATCGGCCTCCACATGGTCGGCCCGGACGCGCCCGAGATCATCCAGACCGCGGCCGTGGCCATGACGATGGGCGCGACGAAGGCCGACTTCGACCGCACGTTCGCGCTGCACCCCACGACGGCCGAGGAGCTCGTGCTGCTGAAGTGACCCCGAACGTGCGCGCGTCGCCGTCATCGCCCCCCTTGCGTGCGGGTCGTGTCCGATGCACACTAAGGGAATGCAGGTGCTGGTCCCCGGCCTCGGTCGTCCCTATCTCGACGGTGACCGCCTCGACTTTTCGTCGAACCTCGCGTGGACGTTGCCCGCGGTCCTGAGCCGCGAGGAGTGCGTCGCGGCGATCGCGCGGATCGAGGCGCTCGGGCCGACGGACGCGCCGATCACCACGGCGCGCGGGTTCGAGATGCGGCCGGACGTGCGGAACAACCAGCGCGTGGTGTTCGACGATCCGGCCCTGGCGGCGACGCTGTTCGCGCTCGTCGCGCCCTCGCTGCCACCCACGCTCGCCGGCGCGGTCCCCGTCGGGGCGAACGAGCGGTTCCGCTGTTACCGGTACACGCCGGGCCAGCGGTTCGCGCCGCACTACGATGGCGCGTTTGTCCGGTCCGCGGACGAGCGCAGCGAGCTCACGTTCATCGTGTATCTGAACCACATGTTCTCGGGCGGCGCGACGCAGTTCCATGACCACGACGTGACGGCGGTGCCGGTGGCGGGCTCGGCGCTGCTGTTCCAGCACGCGATGCTGCACGAGGGCTGCGTCGTGACGGACGGCGTGAAGTACGTGCTGCGCAGCGACGTGATGTTCCGCCGGTTCACCCCGGGTCGCGAGCCGGACTCGGCGCCCCGCGCGTCGTGACGAGCGGGATGAGCCCGGCCCAGTAGGGCAGGTGTGCGTCGTCGCCGTCCTCGGCGAGCGGCGGCCCGCTGCGAATCTTCGCCGACGCCTCGACGAGCGAGAGGGTGAGGACGCTGGTCGCGACGAGCTCCTTGTCGTTCGGCGGGCGGCACGCAGCGGAGCGGCCCGGCTCGACCTTCTCGATCAACGCGGCGAGGGCCGCGAGCTTGGTGACCCGGTCGTCGACGCGCGTGGCGCGGCCGAACACCACGACGGACCGGTAGTTCATCGAGTGGTGGAACGCGGTGCGCGCGAACACGAGCGCGTCGATCAGCGTGATCGTGACGCAGGCGTCGATGCCGTCGGCGAGCGCGGTCAGCATGCCGCTGACGGCGGAGCCGTGGATGTACAGCTCGTCGCCGACGCGGACGTGCGTCGTGGGGAGCGCGATCGGGCCGTGCGGGCCGACGAACGCGATGTGACAGACGAGGGCCTCGTCGACGATGGCGTCGATGACGGAGCGGTCATGGTGGCCGCGGCCGGGCTTGCGGCGGAGGCGCGTGCGCTCGGGTGGAGAGGGCATGCGCTGACGATGGCGCTGGAACGGTCTACCAAATAGGTCCAAGATGGAACTTCTATGTGGTCCATCGACGGGACCCGCGGCGTGGGCGCCGGGGCGGTATTTGTCCGGATCGCGGGCTCGATCACGGCCGACATCCGGCGCGGCGTTCGGCGCGCGGGGGACAGGCTGCCGAGCACGCGCGCGCTCGCGGGCGAGCTCGGCGTGCACCGGAACACCGTCGTGGCGGCGTACGACGAGCTCGTCGCGCAGGGCTGGCTCGAGTCGCGCGGCGCGGCGGGCACGTTCGTCGCGTCCGCGCTGCCGGCGCCACCGCCGCGCGCGGCTCGACCGCACCAGGGGCTCGCGGCGCGGCCGGCCTTCGAGGTCGCGGCCGTCGCCGCGATGCCCGCGCCGTTC
>JANXOM010000261.1 GCA_025353585.1 Deltaproteobacteria bacterium | reverse complement strand
CGCGCGCCGCGGTCGCCGCCGGCCGCCTCGCAACCGGACTTCGCGTGGAGCTGGGCGCCGCGCCGGGCGCCGCGCCGGGCGCCGCGGGCGAGCACGCCGCCGAGGCCCGCCAGCTCGCGCAGCTCGTCGCGGATGCGGACGTGCTCCCCGCCCCCGACGTCGACCGCCGCGCCGATGCCCTCGCCGCGCGCGCGTGGCCCGGCGCGCCCGCCGCCGCGCTGTGGCTCGCGAACTGGCAACAGCGCACCGGTCGCTGTGCCGACGCGCGGCCCCGCTTCGGCGCGATCGTCGCGCGCTGGCCCGATACGCCCGCCGCGATCGGCGCGCTCCGCGGGGCCGCGCGGTGTGCGCTCGACGCGCACGCCTGGTCCGAGGCCGAGGGCCTCGCCGCGCGCCTGCCGGTCGCGGCCGCCGCCGATCGCATCGTCCAGGCGGACCTCGCGAACGCCGCCGCACGCGGTCGGCTCCGCGACCGCCTCGGCCTCGCCGCCGGGCTCGTCATCGCCGCCGTGGTCGGCGGCCTCGGCCTCGCGCTCGCCCGCGCCACCCGGGGGCAGCCGCTGCGCGCGCGGCTGCGGCCGCCGCTCGAGGCGCTCTACCTCGCGCCCGTCGTCGGCGTCCTGCTCGCGGTCGCGCGCGTCGCGACCCCGGCGAGCGCGCCGGCCATCGCGCTGATCGCCCTCGGCGGCCTTACCCTCACCACGCTCTCCGGCGCGACCCTCGCCGCCCGCCGCGCCGCCGGCCACCCCGTCCGCGCCCGCGGCCTCGTGCAGGCCGCCGCGTGCGCGCTCGCCGTCGTCGCGCTCGTGTTCATCGCGCTCACGCGCACCGATCTGATCGACCAGCTGATGGCCACGCTGCGCACCGGGCCCGAGTAGTACTCTCGGAGCATGCGCCCCGCCGCCCTGCCCCTCGCGCTCGTCTCGATCGCGGCGCTCGCGGCGGCCTGCACCGGCGACCTCGTCGCCCACGGCACCCTCGACGCCGGCGGCTCCGGCTCGCCCACCCCCGACGGCGCCATCGACACATCGCCGCCCGTCGCCGCCGGGTGCGTCGACGACGTCAGCGCCGGCGATCACACCTACCGCTGCGGCGGCCGCCCCGTCGACGTGCGCGTCCCGCCCGCGTGCGAGGCCAGCGGCTGCGGCCTCATCCTCCTGCTTCACGGCGACACCGGCACCGGCCTCCTCATGGACGGCCACGTGAAGCTGCGCGACCTCGGCGCGCAGCACGCCTACATCGTCGCCGCGCCGACGGGCCCGGACTACGGCGGCGGCGAGCCCGGCGGCACGTGGTCCTCCGCCGACGACGCCAACCTCGTCGATATCGTCCACCAGCTCGCCGCGGTCTATCGCGTCGACCGCCGCAAGATCCACGTCGCCGGCTTCTCGCGCGGCGGCTTCGTCACGTGGCGCCTGCTCTGCGATCACCCCGATCTCTTCGCGTCCGCCGCGCCCGGCGGGGCTGGCGATGGCACGAGCTTCGGCGAGGCCACCTGCTTCTCCTCCGGCCGCGCGCCCGCCACGCAGATCCCGATCCTCTTCCTCATGGGCCGCACCGACGCGTCCGTCGGCTTCAGCTCGATGGTCACGATCCGCGACGCCGCCATCGCCCAGTACCAGGCCATCGGCCCGACCGTGATCGGCTCCGACGCCACGTACACCCACAACCGGTGGACCTCGCCGCAGGGCTTCCCGATCGAGACCTTCGAGCACGCCTACCAGACGGTCGCCGACGGGCCGTGGGCCGACGCGAAGGGGCATTGCATCCCGGGCAGCACCACCGATCCGTATGCGCCTCAGTACGCCATCCCCTGCGTCGGCCCCGACAGCTTCGTTTGGGGCGAAGAGATCATGAAGTTCTTCCTCGCGCATCCGTTGGGGTACGTTCCGCGCTGATGCGTCTCCCTCTCGCCGCTGCCCTCGTCGCCACCCTCGCCACGTCCGCGCTTGCCGGGCCGGCCGCCCCGCACGAGTTCCTCGCCGACGCGAAGGCGCTCCTCGTGGTCGGCGCCTGCGCCGATGGCCCGCCGCCGGCGAGCGTCAAGCCGGAGACCGTCGCCGCCCACTGCAAGACCGTCCGCGCCACGCAGGACGACTACAAGAAGAGCTGGCTCAAGGACGCGAGCGCGTTCTTCGCCGAGCACGTCCCGACCACGATCCCCAAGACGGTCGTCTATCCGTTCGCCGGCGGCGATCTCTCGACGGCCCTCACCGTGTACCCGGACGCCGACGAGATCACGACGCTCTCCCTCGAGCCCGCCGGCGACCCGCATGCGCTGGGCCGCCTGAGCGACAAGCAGCTCACCACGGCGCTCGCGACCGTCGAGAAGGAGCTCGGCTCGCTCTACCGCAGCAACTTCTCCGTCACGATGAACATGATCGGCGCGATGCGCGGCGGCGCGCTGCCGACGAACCTCATCTTCAGCCTGTCCGCGCTGTGGCTGCACGGCTACGAGCCGACGTCGATGCGCTTCTTCAAGCTCACCGACACCGGCGACGTCGTGTACGTCACCGACGACGACGTCGCCACGCTCGACGCGACGAAGGACACAGGCGCGCGCAACCGCGCGTACGCGAACGTCGAGCTGCGCTTCCACAAGGTCGGCGCCTCGCACGAGCAGGTCTATCGCCACATCCTCGCGAACCTCGACGACGGGCACATCAAGTCCTCGCCCGGCGCGCTCGCCCACCTCGTCGCGAAGGGGGACGTCTCGGGCATGACGAAGGCGGCGAGCTATCTGCTGACGTTCGACGACTTCAAGCAGATGCGGAAGTACGTCATCGACCACGTGAAGTGGATGGTCTCGGACTCCACGGGCCTCGCCCCGACGTACGGCACGCCGGCCGGCTTCGACTACGAGACGTACGGCACGTTCGCCACGTCGAACATGGCCGCCGGCAAGTCGATCGCGCCCGTGTGGAAGAAGCTCTTCGACGCGGAGCCGGCGCGGCCGCTCGCGTTCCGCTTTGGCTACCCCGACGGCAAGTACCACGGGCACCTGATCATCATGAAGCGCGGGGAGAAGGCCGCGGCCAAATGACCCGACCCGCCCGCGGCAAGATCCTCGCGATCAAGTGGGGGATGAACCCCAACTCGTCGAGCCTCGGCATCGACGTGACGTTCTTGCTCGCCGGCGCCACGGCGCTCGCCATCGCCACCCCCGTCATCGGCGCGCTCCTCCGCTGGCGCAAGCCCAGGCCAACGCCCGCGCCCGATGCTGGCTGACCTCGCCCGCCGCGCCGTCGATCTCGCGGCCGGAGCGCTCGAGGCCGTCCGGGCCGCCCGCCGCCACCCGCCGCGCCGCGTGCGCCTCGAGCGGTTCGGCGCGATCGTCCAGCTCGTGGCGCCGCGCGCGCTCGTGTTCGTCGACCGCGCCTACGCGCGTACGCTGCTGGGCGCCGCCGCGACCTGGCCGGATCCGGAGACCGCGCTCGGCGACGTGCCGCTCTCCGCGCCCCTCGAGGCGCACCTGCAGATCACGAACAAGTGCGCCGCTGGCTGCGTGGGCTGTTACACCGGCGCCTCCGCCGAGGGCGCGCCCAACGAGCTCGACCTCGCGGGCTGGTGTCGCGCGCTCGACGCCCTCGCGGACGCCGGCGTCTTCCATGTCGCGCTCGGCGGCGGCGAGAGCGCGGCCCTGCCGTGGCTCGGCGACCTCGTCGATCACGCGCGTCGCCGGGGCATCGTCCCGAACCTCACGACCAGCGGCCTCGACGGCCTGCCCGGCCTCCTCGCCATCGCCGACCGCTTCGGCCAGATCAACGTCTCGCTCGACGGCGCGTCGCCGGCCACGTACGCCGCCGTCCGGGGCTTCGACGGTTTTGCCCGCGCCGATGCGGCCGTGCGCGCGCTCCGCGCCCGCAAGCGCGCCGTCGGCATCAACGTCGTCGTCACGCGCCACAACTTCGCCGAGCTCGACGCGATCTTCGCGTACGCCGCCGCGCGACGGCTCTCCGAGGTCGAGCTCCTGCGCTTCAAGCCGAGCGGCCGCGGCGCGCGGGCATACGCCGACCTCCGCTGCAGCGACGCGCAGCACCGCGCGTTCCTCCCGACCATCCTCGCCGCCGCGAAGAAGCACGCCGTCCGCGTCAAGGTCGACTGCTCCTACACGCCCATGCTCGCGCACCACGCGCCGGCCCGCGCGCTCCTCGCCGAGCTCGCCGTCTACGGCTGCACCGGCGGCGACTTCCTCGTCGGCGCGAAGCCCGATGGCCGCCTCACCGCGTGCAGCTTCGCCGCGCCCCCGCCGCCGGATGCGACGGGCGAGCGCCCCCGCGTCGAGGCGCTCGCCGCGTACTGGGACCGCCCGGATGCGTTCGGCGCGTTCCGCACGTGGCGCGCCGCCGCCGAGCCGTGCGCGAGCTGCACGTACCTCGCGCTGTGCCGCGGCGGCTGTCGCGTCGTCGCCGCGCACACGGCCGGGTCCGCCGCCGCGCCGGACCCCGAGTGCCCGCGCGTGGTCGATCATGGGCGAGCGGCGGCCGCGCGGCCGGTCGTTCGCCTGCCCCTGCTATGATGGCGGCGTGCACGTCGTCCCGTCGCCCCTGACCGAGCCCGCTGACCTGCGCGCGTCGCTGCCCGGCGCCGCCGAGATCGAGACGTGGGTGCGCGCGTACCTGCGCCACGCGCCGGTATCCCTCGTCGTGCGCGAGATCAACCGCCTGATCGCGTTCGCCGCGATGGCCGGCACGCATGGCCCGGTCCTCGACGTCGGCTGCGGCGATGGGTTCTGGTGGACGGTGCGCGCGGAGAGCCGCGAGGTCTACGGCGTCGACATCTCCGAGCGCGAGATCGCGCAGGCCAAGACGCGCATCCACGCCGCCCTCACCGACGTGTCCGCCGAGACGCCGTTCCCCGGCATCGAGTTCCGCGAGATCATCGGCAACTGCTCGCTCGAGCACATCCCCGACATCGACGCCGCGCTCTCGCACCTGCGCAGCGCCGCCGCGCCCGATGGCCGGCTGCTGATGTTCGTGCCGACCCCGCGCTGGGCGTTCCAGGGCCGCACGCAGTCCTTGCTCCTCGAGCGCGCGCCGCGCCTCGCGATGACGCTCGCGGGCGCGCTCAACGGCTTCTTCCAGCACTGGCACCTCTACGACGTGAAGGTGTGGACGCGCCTCCTCGCGCAGAACGGCTGGCGCGTGACGGCGGCGTACGGCCTCGGCTCGGCGCGCAGCGAATTTCTGTTTCGCCTGTTCATGCCGCCCGCGTTCGGCGAGTTCCTCGTCAAGAAGACCACCGGGCAGTACCCGAGCAAGCTCGCGGCTCGCCTGCCGGACGCGGCGCTCGAGCCGCTCGTGAGGCTCGTGACGTGGGCGGTGCAGGACCCCGTCTGCGCCGCCGACAGCGGGACGGCGTACGAGTACATGATCGTGGCCGAGGCCACGGAGCCCTTGCGATGACGGCGTCTGCACCCGCGCTCGCCGCGCACGGCCCCGACAGCGACTACTTCGCGAACCACGCGCGGGCGCGCCAGTTTCCGTGGACGCTCTATCACCAGCCGCTCGAGCGCGACCTCGGCCGGTTCCTCGCCCGCGTGGCCGCAGAGCACCCGACCGGCGACGTGCTCGTCGTCGGCTGCGGCCTCCTGCACGAGATCGACGAGGCGCCGGCCGGCCTGCGCTACACCGTCGCCGACATCGACGCGCGCGCGGTCGAGGCGGTCCTGGCCCGCCGCGATCCACGGATCACGGGCGGCGTGGTCGTCGCGCCGGAGGAGCCGATCGATCTCGCGCGCACCTTCGCCGGCATCTACGCGAAGGAGGTCGTGGAGCACGTGCTCGCGTACCCGGCGTGGCTCGCGGGCCTGCGCCGCGCGCTCGTCCCCGGGGGCCGCCTCTGGCTCTCGACGCCGAACTACGGCGAGCCGTGGCTGCCCGCGATCGAGTCGACGGTCCTCGAGCTGATCGCGCGCCGCAGCGGCTTCTCGCGGCGCGAGATCCACCCGACGCGATTCTCGCGCGCGGCCCTCGGGCGCGCGCTGCACGGCGCGCTGTTCGACGAGGTCGCCGTGCACGCGACGCCGACGCGGCTCGCGCTCACGGCGTGGGCGCGCGCGCCCCGCTGACTCCTTGTCAGGAGCTGAAGCGCGCAGCGCTTCGGGACCTGGTCAAGCCGCCCGGTCGGCCTCGGCCGGCGGCGCCGCCGTCGTCGCCCGCGCGAGCGCGCCGATCGCGAGCGCCACCGTGCTCGCCCCGAGCGCGATCCACGCGCCGAGGCCGAACGCCTGCCACGCCGCGGTCAGGATCACCCAGGCGACCGTCGCGTAGACGACGCCGCCCGCGAGCGCCCCGAGCGCGCCCGCCGTCTTCGTGCCCGCGCTCAAGAGGCCGGCCGCGCCCGCGAGCGGGATGAGCCACAGCACCAGCAGCGAGAGCGACGAGAAGCCCACGTGCCAGGCCACGTCGAACAGCGAGAAGCTCGCCCACGGCGCGAAGAAGCCCGCGAGCACGGCGAGGGCACCGATGGCCCGCCACGGCGCGCGGCTCGGGGCCGTGCTGCCGAGCAGGATCCCGGCGCCGCCGAGGACGAGCCACGTGCCGAGGTCCGACTGGACGAGCGAGCTCGCGACGTTGAACAGCGCGTCGCCGGCGACGACGATACCGGCGGCGACGGCGAGCAGGCGCGTGTGCGGCGAGCGCGTCGAGGCGGCAGCGGCGAGCGCGGCGCCGACGATCGGCACGAGGAGGAGCCAGTGATCCTCGGTCAACGCGAGCGTGATGCCCCGTGCCGAGGCCCAGTCGAAGTCCACCCACAACAGCAGCATCGACGCGACGAGCACCGAGCCCGCAGCGGCGAGCGCGCCAAACGCCCACTTCGGTAGATCCTTGGTCATGGCGCGGACGGTAGCAGACGCGCCTGTTTGCGAGGGGTCAGATCGGATTGGTGCGCGGGCGCGGCCGGGCGACTCCCGGCATCTGCCACTGGAGCACCAGCAGCGTCTGCGCCGCGCCCGCCCACGACCGCGTGCGGAAGGCCGCGCGGACCTCCTTCGCGCCGGCCAGCTCGAGCAGCGTCTCGAAGAAGCCCAGCGTCTGGTGAGCCGCGGCCTCCTCGGCCGGCATGCCCATGTAGTAGCGCACGATGATGTGCGCCTCGCCGTCCTCCACGCGCGGGACCTCGAGCGCGTTGAAGTCGAAGAACGTCTCGCGCATCACGCGGAAGCGCGCGAGCGTCTCGATCGGATCGTTCGGCGCGAGCAGCATTGGATTTGCGTTGCGGAGCTGCGCGGCCGAGTAGCGCCCCCACAGCTGGACCGGGAACATCTCGCCGCGCGCCACGACCGCGAGGATCGCGTTGCCGAAGCGCTCGAAGACCTCCATCGGATACCAGGTCGCGGGCTCGATCTTCTCCGCGAGGTACTTCACATCACCGGCGGCGAGGTGCGCGCTCCAGTCCACGGCCTTCTGCGACTTCAGCATGCGGACGTAGTCGATGAACAGAACACCGCGGACGTGACGCATCGCCGCCATCCTACGCCAGACCGCCCTAACCGATGGCCCTATCGGTGATCGCGAAGCGCAGCTTCGATCGCGGCCACGCGGTCCTCGAGCGCGAGCACTCGCTTCGCGACCTCGCGGCGGCTCGCGTCGTCGGGGTGGGATAACAGCGCCATCAGCTCGAGCAGCCGGCGGTGCCGCGCCACCGGCCCGGCGAGCTGCGCGTCGAAGCGGCCGGCGCTGGTGGCGGCCACCCACAGGCCATGCTCGGCGCACATGCGGATCGGCGCGGCGCCGAGCCAGGCGCGGACCAGCGGCGCGCTGCAAGTGGGACATGGCGGCAGCTCGTAGCGGCGGACCTCGGCCTGCTCCGCGTCATGGGCCTCGCGCGCGATCTCGCTCGTGTCGAACAGCGAGGCGAGGTAGGTCGTCGGGAGCCACGCCCCGCAGGCGTTCGGGCACGGCGCCACGCCCGGCACGATACTTTCCGGGCTCCGCTCGAGCGGCGTCGAGCACTGCGGGCACGCCTCGCCGCCGGAGCTGCGATAGGGATCTGTCACGTCGGCGACAAGCCGCGCTCTTGGTAGATGCGCAGGATGTCGGCGGCGGTCTCTTCGATCGCGCGGTTGGTGACGTCGATGACGGGCCAGTTCGCGTGCTTGCGGAAGATCTCCCGGCTGTACGCGATCTCGTTCTCGATGTGCGCGCGCTGGCCGTAGCTCGAGTCGTTCGGCATGCCGAGGTGCGAGAGCCGCGCCTGGCGGATGCGCATCAGCATGTCGGGCTGCACGATGAGGCCGAACACCTTGCGGTCGTCGACCTGCGAGAGCTCCTCGGGCGGGTCGACGCCGAGGACGAGCGGCACGTTGGCGCACTTGAGGCCGCGCTGCGCGAGGTACGTGGAGAGCGGCGTCTTCGACGTGCGCGAGATCCCGACGAGGACGATGTCCGCCTTCGGCAGGTTGCGCGGCTCGGCGCCGTCGTCGTTCTTGACCGCGTACTCGACGGCCTCGATGCGACGGAAGTAATCCTCGTTGATCGTGTGCAGGAGGCCCGGGACGCCCGCCGGCGCGGAGCCGAGGTAGAGCGCGAGCTTGCTGATGAGCGCGCCGATCAGGTCGACCGTCTCGACGTTGTGGCGCTCGACCAGCTTGCCGATGAGCTCGCGCTCCTCGGCGTTGACCACGGTGAAGACGACGAGCGCGCGCTGCTCGGCCGCCTTCTCGAGCAGGGCTTCCAGCTCGCTCTCGAGGCGGACCCGCGAGAACAGCTTGATCTGCACCGGCTCGCTGAACTGCATGGTCGCCGCGCGGACCATGCGCTCTGCCGTCTCGCCCGTGGCGTCACTGATGATGAAGACCGTCTTCACCGCGCGGTCATATCACGGTGGAGACGAATCCACATCCACGCACCGCCGGCGGTGCCGCCCAGGAGGAGCAAGAACAGCCCGATCCCGAGGGTGCGCGTGGCGGGGTCGCTGCCGCTCTCGAGCCAGATGAGGGCCCACCAGTCGATGCGCGCGCGGTGATACGTCTGGGTGAGGTCGACCTGGAGCGAGGTCTCGTCGCGCCACGGCGCATCGCGCTGGGCGGCCGCCCCGTCGGGGGCATCGCCGCGCGCCATCGACTTGACGAGCCACCAGTGCCCGCGCAGCTGCGAGAAGGGCGGCAGCCACAGGATGGGGTACGTGTCCTCGAAGCAGGAATCGCAGTGGCCGCGCCCGCGCTCGGCGACGTACGCGCCGCGGCGATCGGGCACGCCGAGCCACTGGTTCTTCGTGTCGATCGAGATGCGGATGAAGTGATCCCAGTACAGCGCGTTGCCGAGGAACTGCACGGCGATGCCGCCGAGGACGACGGCGACGAGGAGCGCGCGCCGCCAGCGGGTGAGGGCGACCTCGAGCCAGAACGCGAGCCCGACGAGCAGCGTCGGCACGAGCCACACGATGAAGCGCGGCCCCCACGCGTAGTCGCCGGCCCAGCTGCGGTAGCCGCAGTAGACGAGGACGATGGGCAGCACCATGAAGAGGAGCGCGGTGCCGTAGCGCCGGTGGGCGCGGAGCGCGGCGGGCAGGCCGAGGAGGCCGAGCAGCAGCGGCGGCGAGAACAGGAGCGCGCTCTTCGTCGGCGAGAACAGCATGCCCCACGCGCCGTCGAGGACGCTGCCGCCGAAATACGCGCCGAGGTAGGGCTCGTAGCCGGAGGCGGCGGCGCTGCCCCAGCGCGCGATGTTGTAGGCGATCGCCACGGCCACGAACGGCGCGAGCGCGACGGTGGCCCACGCGAGCGCGCGGGCGAGCTCGGCGCGGCGCGCGCGCAAGGTCCACGCGAGCGTGGCCGCGGCGCCGCCGAGCGCGAGCGCGAAGACGTACTTCGCCTGGAGCACGCACCCGGCCCACGCGCCGAGGCCGAGCGCGTGGCGGCGGGTCGGCGCCGCGGCCGTGCGGAGCGTGGCGCGCAGGGTGCCGGTGAAGCACGCGAGCTGGAGGATCTCGGAGTACGGGTAGCGCGCATAGACCCACGTGGTTGTCGCGAGCGCGAGGATCGCCGTGCAGGTGCTCGCCGTGCGGCGGCGGATGCCGAGGTCGAGGAGCAGGCCGAAGAACACGACGCACGCGAGCGCGCCGAGCGCGGCCGGGGCGAGGTGCGCGGCGAGCGGCTTCACGAGCGGGAGCTGGTCGTCGGGCGCGACGTGCGTGAGGACGGCGCCAGGGACGTGGACGAGCGCCGTGCCGAGCGGCGCGATGCCGTAGGTCCGACCGTCGGCGCCGGGCGGGAGATCCTCGGGCCAGCGGACGGCCATGGCGATGTCGTGGTCGGCGACGAGCGCGTCCGCGACCGCCACCATCGGCTCCGCGTCGCCCCACGCCGGCTCGCGCCCGGTCGTCAGCAGGTAGAACGAGAACACCGCGATGAAGATCGCGAGAGGCCAGGAGGCGCGCACGTGCGATCCGAGCTTAACCGCCAAGCCGCCAAGGCGGCCTGGCGGTAAGTCTTGGTTAATCTTCCGTCTTCGGCAACGCCACCGCCGCGACCGCCGTGGTCTGCGCCGGCAGGATCACCACATAGCTGTGCGGGCCGCGCCGCCAGACCACGGTGCGGCCGGGCGCGGCGAGGCCGAGCAGCGGGAACCAGGGCTCGTTGCGCACCATCCCCATCGGCGCGACGACCTCGGGCACCACGAGGTCGAGCTCGAGCACCGCGCCTCCGCCGAGCTCGCGCGCCAGCGGCGCGGCGTACGACAGCGGCTCGAGCGGCCAGCGCGGGTAAAGATCGTTGTGGAGCGCGCCGCCATACACGATGACCGCCCGCGCCGGGTCGGCCGCGAGGAGCGCGCGCGTCGTGGCGCCGAGCTTCTCCGTGATGAGCTCGAGGAGCAGCAGGAAGTCGACCGCACCGCGGTGGTCGACGACCGCCCCTTGCTCGATGCACGTCATCGGCAGCCCGTGCGGGACGAGGCTCGCCATGCCGCTCGCCGTGAGCAGGAGACTGATGTCCTCCCGCGTGCGCGGCGTGTGCCCCGTCGCCAACGCGATCTGCCCCGGGACCGCGGCCGCCGCGGCCGTACAGTCCTGCCCGAGCCACGCCTCGACGACGAGATGGTGGGCGCGCGGGCGCAGGAGGCCGAGGATGTCCCGATTGAACCGGTCGAGCGTCGAGCGCGCGCCGCTCCGCGAGGTGGCCCACGTCTCGTGGTACTCGCCGATCGCGTACACGCGCGCGGCCGGCTCCGCGTCGAGGATCGCCTGCACCGCCGTGCCGGTCTCGCCGTACGCGTCGAACGCGAGGTCGGCGGTCGGGTCGTAGTGGCGGCAGCCCGCGGCGAGGACGAGAGCCACGGCCACGGCTGCGCGCATCGGAACGTGGGACACCGGGGAGCCACCACCGGTTGCAGTGATCGGTCATGCGCCGCCCTTGTCGACGGTCCCGGTTGGCGTATCCGTCAGCTGCAGGCCCGGGATCGGGCCCGCCGTGTACGGCAGGTTGAACATCTCGAAGAGCCCGTGGGTGATCTTCTTCGTCACGCGCGCGCCATGCGACTGGTGCCCCTCGAGCAGGTAGTCGAACAGGCCCTGCGCGTTCAGCGACACGCCGATGAACAGGTTCTGGTGATGCTCGTAGTCCGGCAACCCCGACGGCGGGTCGGGCTTGTAGCCGCGCGAGTCGAACCCGACCGCCACGTCGACGAACCGCGACCACGTGCCGTACTTCATGTCGCGCAGCGAGTGGATCCCGCCGAGGTGGAGCGCGAGCAAGTACGTCTCGCCGCTGTAGTCCTCGGCGATGTTGACGTTCCCGCCGCGGAACTGCCGGCGGTACTCCTTGCTCGGGAAGTACTGCACGCGATAGTCGAACAGCTCGTCGAGGCGCGGCCAGTTCGACAGCGCGAACGCGGCCAGCGCGCCGAGCGAATCGCCGGTCAGGTCGCTGAACGAGAATTCGTAATAGAAGCCGTCCTTGACCTCGACGCCGATGAACAGCGCCTCGGAGAGCCCGACGCCGATCAGGCTCGCGGTCAGCCGATCGTAGCCGCCCCACTGCCTCAGGAGCTCGGTGCCCGCGCGCCCCAGGCCCATCGTCGCCCACGCGTGGCCGAACTTGTCCGCGCCGCCGGCGTACGTCGTGTCGCCGAGCCAGCCGTCGCCGCCCCACTTGAATTGCGACAGCGGCTTGTGCTTCCGGTACCAGGCGAAGTAGGTCCAGGTGGTGAACGCCGCATAAATGCCGCCGAGCGTCACGACCGAGGCGACCTTGTGGTCGCCGCCTGGCGACCCGCCGCCGTCGTCCGGGCCCGGCGCGAGCACGGGGGCCGGCGCCTGATCGACCCAGGGCGAGCTCGCCGACTCCGGAGCGCCGCTGTCGGCCCGGCCGGAGCCGGCCAAGCACGCGATGATCAAGAGACTGCCAAGCGCGGTCCGCACCCTGGGCTTATCTCACCCGCTGTCGCGCCATGACAAGCATGGCCCCCTCGACTTTCTGAGGGGCGTGGCCCAGCCCACGGCTCGTGGCAACTCGCGTCATTCGGCTTGCTGCGCGCCGCGAACCATAATAGTTTGATGATATTAGACGTGGCAGTATTCCCCGTCTCGCCTCGCTAGCCTTCGTTCGAGCCGTTCTCTTGATCCGCCGGATTCCCCTTCAGCGCGCAGCGGTCTGCGTCGGTCTCCACCTTGCTTGGGAGACCGCGAGACCATGACCACGCACCTCCTCTGGGTCCTGGTCCACTCGCTCGCGCTGGTGGTCTTCATCAACCGCTACGTGGCGGGCGTGATCCTGAGGATCGTTCGCGGCAAGAACTGGGACGAGACGCGCGACGACTACGAGCCCACCGTCACGGCGGTCATCCCGATGTTCAACGAGGGCGCGGCGATCCAGGAGACCCTGCGGAGCCTCCTCGAGGCCGATTACCCGGCGCACAAGCTCAAGATCATCTGCGTCGATGATTGCTCCACCGACGATAGCTACGAGCGAGCCCGTGAAGTGGCCCGAACTTCCGGCGGGCGTTTGAAAGTCCTGCGTAATATCATCAACCTGGGCAAGCGTCGGTCGATCATCCGCGCCGTCCGGGACACCGATTCCGAGATCATCGTGTCCGTCGATTCGGACGTGGTGGTCGACGCCAACGCGATCCGCGAGCTCTGCCGCCGGTTCGTCCACCCGAAGATCGCTGCCGTTGGCGGCTGGGTCGACGTGCGGAACAAGCAGGAGAGCTGGCTCACGCGAATGCAGGTCGTGAAGTACTGGTACGGGTACTACTTCCTGAAGAACCTCGAGTGGGGCTTCCGCCGCGTGATGTGCCTGTCCGGCTGCCTCACCGCGTACAAGCGCGAGGTGCTCGTCGAGCTCGAGGACGTGCTCGAGAACCGGTCCGCGCTCGGTGTCACGATCAAGTACGGCGAGGATCGTTACCTCACGCGCCAGATCATCAAGGCCGGCTACCTCACCACGATGACCCTCGCGGCACGCTGCCGCACATCCGTCCCCGCCACGCTGGGCGCCTACTTCTCGCAGCAGCTCCGCTGGCGCCGCTCGAACATCGTCGATTACGCGGGCGCGTTCAGCCACGTGTGGCGCCTCAACCCGATCCTCGCCATTCACTTCTTCTCGCAGTTCGCGCTGCTGATCATCTATCCGATGGCCGTCGTGCGCGCCCTCGCATCGCACAAGTTCTACCCGGCGCTGCAGATCCACCTCGCGGTCGTCGCCGCGCTCGGCTGTTACTACTGGTGGCGCGTCCGCAAGCAGCCCGCCGAGGAGCGCGTCGGGCCGCTGTCCTTCGTGCCGATGTCGTTGCTCATGCCGGTGACGTACGCGCTCCTGACGCCGCTCGCGCTGTTCACGCTCGACTCGGGCAGCTGGGAGACCCGCGGGCACGAGGGCGAGGCGGACGCGGCGCCGGTGCCCGTCGGCGCGGGCGCGAGCGCGGGCCTGGCGCTCGGCTCGGGGACGGACCACGCGATCCTGACCGACGCGCCGACCTACGCCGAGGTCGCCGTCGCGATCACGGAGACCGGGCGCGTGCGCGCGTCGCACGCGCAGATGCCGGCGGCCTAGGCCATGGACGCGCGCAAGTCCTCCGCTCCGAAGTTCTGGCTCGCGCTGCAGCCATCGATCATCCGCATCTACAAGGTGGCCGGCCTCGTGGCGCTGACGGCGATCTTGATCGGCCTCATCGGCTTCCTCGTCACGAACATCTTCTACTTCTTCGACCACACGTGGACGCGCCCGGTGGTGCTGTCGCCGACGCACCAGAAGGTCGTCGAGGCATCGACGCTGCTCAATGACGCGCGGCTCCGCGACAGCCAGCTCGACGCCGAGAAGCTCGAGATCGAGGCACAGCTGACAGAGATCGATCGCACGGTCGCGTCGGACGAGCGATTCCTCGGCGAGATCGCGGGGACCGACGACTCCCCGAAGACGCCGGACCAGTGGCTCGTCAAGCGCGAGATCGAGCAAGCCACGCTCGACAAGGACAACCAGGTCGGCAAGCGCGCGCCGCTGCACGCGCGGCTCACGAGCATCGCGAAGCGGAAAGAAGAGCAGGACGCGGACGTCCATCGCCTCGAGCAGTCGCCGTACCTGCGCGCGATCAACGGCAAGGTCGTGCTGGCGTTCGTGCCGTACCAGAACCTGCGCAACGTGAAGATCGGGACGAAGCTCTACGGCTGCTCGTGGGGCCTGGTCGCGTGCTCGGCGGTCGGCAAGGTCACGGCGACCATCGACGGCGAGGTGCAGGACATCCACCCGCACGACGAGAGCATCCAGCGCGGGATGATGGTCGAGATCGAGCTGTCGACGCCGTCCGCCGAGGGCGAGAACGTGCTGTTCGCGGGCAGCAAGCCGCTGTGGCTGTTCTGATAGTCCTTGCTCCGTAACGAGGGAGCGAACGCTACAAGCCGAGCTGCGCGCGCGTGATCACGTCGGGCCGCGGCGAGTAGGCGAGCGCGCGGGAGATGACGTTGCGGAGCTCGCGCACGTTGCCCGGCCAGCCGTAGGCGGCGAGCGCGGCGAGCGCGTCGGGCGCGAAGGCGGGCGGGCGGCCGTCCTCGACGAGCGCGCGCGCGAAGTGGCGCGCCAGGGGCACGATGTCCTCGCGGCGCGAGCGGAGCGGCGGGACCACCAGCGGCACGACGAGCAGCCGGTAGTAGAGGTCCTCGCGGAACTGGCCGCGGCGGACCTCGGCGGCGAGGTCGCGGTTCGTCGCGGCGATGACGCGCACGTCGACCGTGAGGGGGCGCGCGGCGCCGAGCGGGAAGACCTCGGCGTTGTCGAGGAAGCGGAGGAGCTTGGGCTGGATGTCGAGCGGCAGCTCGCCGATCTCGTCGAGGAACAGCGTGCCGCCGTCAGCCGCCCGGATGACGCCGGGGTGATCGGAGGTCGCGCCCGTGAACGCGCCTCTGCGATAGCCGAACAGCTGGCCCTCGAAGAGCTCGTGCGGGACGGCCGCGCAGTTGAACGCGACGTACGGCTTGCCGGCCCGCGGCGAGAGCTGATGCAGCGCGCGCGCGATGAGCTCCTTGCCGACGCCAGACTCGCCGCTGACGACGACCGTCGCGCGCGAGCCCGCGAGCCGGCCCACATCGCCGAGCACCCGCCGCATCGCCGGCGACGCGGCCACGAGGCCGGGGACGTCCGGCGCCTCGTCGCTGACGAGCGCGGCCGCCTCGCCGCCGCGGAGCGCCGCCGCCTCGAGCGCGAGCCCACCGACGAGCGCTACCACGCGCAGCGCCGCCCGCTCCGCGTCGCTCGGGTTCCGGGTCACGCCGAGCCGCAAGCGCGTCGAGCCGCCGCCGACGTCGAACCACGCCGCGATGGTCGCGGTCAGCGGCGCACCGCCCTCCTCCTCGAGGACGATCGGCCCGCCCGACAGGTCGCGCGCGATCGCGGCGAGCTCGCGCCGGACCATCGTCGTCGTCGCGCCGGTGACCGCGAGGCGCTGCAGCGCGACCTCGAGCGCGGAGGCGGCGGCCGCCGCCGGGGCCCCGCTGCCCGCGAGCTGGGCGACCGCGAGCGCGTCGCTCACCCGGGCGCACGCGCGGCTGATCCAGGCCGGCGGCGGCACGTGCATCGCGCGCAGGTCCTCGTTGACGGCCGCGAGGAGCGCCGGCGCCTCGGGATCGCCGAGGATGGTGAGCATCGTCGCGGAGCCGAAGCGGGCGAGCGCGGCGTCGAGCCGATCGCCGCTCGCCTCGAACGTCGCCGCGACGGCCTCGAACATCGTGCGCCCTTCGCCGATGCGGCCGCTCGCGACGAGCAGCGTCGCCTCGATGCGCCGGACGTGCGCCGTGGCCCACGCCGTGGGGGCCACGTCGTTCGCACGACGCGCTCGCGCGAGGACGGCCCGCGCCTCCAGCGGATCGGCGTTCGCGAGCGCGGCGTTCGCGGCCGCGATGAGGATGTCGCGGCGGAGCGGCGCGAAGCGATCGGCGAGGCGCTCGGCGTGTGCGTACGCGTTCGTGATGGCGGCGCGATCGTCCCCGCGGATGAGCAACGCCGTCGCCGCGAACCACGCGCTGTACGTCTGGCAGACGGCGCGCAGGGACGGCAGCTCCACGGCCGCGAGCCGCGCGGCCAGCGCGTCGGCCTCGTCGGCGCGCCCCATGAAGAGCAGGAAGCGCGTCTGCGCGGGCAGCACGATCGTGGTCGGGAACCCGTGCGCGGCGAAGATGCGATCCGACTCGGCGAACACCTCGGCCGCGGCGTCGATCTCGCCGAGCCGGAGCAGCGACTCGGCCTCCGCGCGCAGGCCGATGCCGGTGTGGACGCCGACCGCGAGGTGCTCGCGATCGCAGATCGCGCGCGCCTGCCGGGCGAGCGCGAGGGCGGCGACCGGATCGCCGAGCTCGTCGAGGCTGCGCAACGCGCGCATGCCGGAGACGCGTGCGTGGAGCGGCGGCGCGAGCGCCAGGCGCGGGTTCGCGAGGAGCCGGTCGAGGCGGTCGGTGGCGAGCCGCGCCTGACCGACACGCGCGGCCGCGAGCGATCGCAGCTGCTCCACGAACATCGCCGGGATCTCGGACATCGTCACGAGCGAGACCTCCTCGACGCGAGCGAGCGCGCGCACGAGGAGATCGTCGTCGCCGGCGAGCATCGCCGCGTTGGCCTCGGCCGCGAGGGCAAGCGCGACCGCGACCGGGGACTCGCCGCGCGCGAGCGCATCGGCGCGGGCGCTGTGCGCGTGGACGCGCCCGAGGTCGAACAGCTCGCCGTCCGGATACGAGTACGCCATCGCGGCGGCTGCCTCGGCGAGGGCGAGCGGCGGCGCGCCGGGGGCGAGCGCGGGCGCCAGCGCGGCGAGGGCGCGGCGGCCATCGGCGCGGAACAGAAGGTCGATGCACGCGAGGCCGGTCGACGCGAGCGCGTGCGCGCCCGGCGAGAGGCCGCGGTCGGACAGCGCGCGCAGGAACACGCCTTCCGCCTCGCGCCACTCGCCATCGAGCATCCGCTGCAGCGCGGCCGTCACCGGCAGCGCGCCGGGATCGTTCGCGCCGACGTGCACGAAGGTCGCGGCTGCCGGCGAGGAGCTACCG
The DNA here is from genome assembly GCA_025353585.1 of Deltaproteobacteria bacterium. Taxonomy (GTDB): domain Bacteria; phylum Myxococcota_A; class Polyangia; order Haliangiales; family Haliangiaceae; genus JABFXX01. The sequence goes on along the minus strand of JANXOM010000261.1, from coordinate 16,349 downwards.
CTCGTGGCGAGCGCCTCGAGTCGCGCGAGCTCGGCGCCGCGCGGACGCCTCGCGTGCGCCGTGCCCTCCGGCAGCTCCCAGCGGTAGATCGAATTCGCGCTGACGCCGAGCTCCGCGGCAAAGGCGGCGCGGGTCCTGTCGCCGCGGAGCTGTCGGATATCGGTAGAAGTCACGAGGCCTACCGGTAGACTGCCATTTCTCTACCAATCTTGGTAGACGTTTAACTTAACTATTTGATTTTACTCGTTTGACGCGATGGTTCACGTCATGCATTAGGGATGGACAGAGGATTCCATGAGCACCATCGCCGCCGCCCCCGTCGCCCTGCGTACGTTCGACGCGCCCCGCTCCGAGGCTCAGCCCGAAGTCCCCGCCGCCGTCGTCGCGGCCCCGACCGCCGAGGCCACGCCGACCCGCAAGCGCGCGAAGGCTCCCTTCATCTTCGGCGCGTTGCTCCTCGCCGCCGCCGGCACCGGCGCGCATTACTACGTCGCCTCGCTCGGCAAGGAGACAACGGACGACGCGCAGATCGAGGGCCACGTCTCCGCGGTCGCCGCGCGCGTCCCCGGGCAGGTCGCCCGCGTGCTCGTCCACGACAACCAGGCCGTGAAGGCCGGCGACGTGCTGGTCGAGCTCGACAGCGCCGACTACGACGCGCGCCTCACCGCCGCCCGCGCCGATCTCTCCGCCGCCAGCGCGAACCTCCACGCCGCCCTCGCCCAGCGCGACCTGACCCGCAGCCAGGCCGACGCGTCGCTCGCCGTCGCTCGCGGCGGCATCGCGCAGGCGGCCGGCGTGTCCGGCTCGACCGAGGCGCTGATCGCCCAGGCCCGCGCCGACGTCACGGCCAACGAATCGCGCGCGGCCCTCGCCCACCTCGAGCTCGGCCGTGCGCAGCGCCTGCTCGACGCCACTGCGATCCCGCGGGCCGAGCTCGACGCGAAGCGCGCGCTCGCCGACCAGGCCGACGCGGCCGTCGCGCAGGCGCAGGCCCGCGTCATCACGGCCGAGGCGAACCGTTCGAGCTCGAGCGGCACCGTCCTCGCGGCGAAGGGTAAGTTGATGTCCGCGCAGACCGCGCCCCAGCAGGTGCTCGCGGCCGACGCGCTGGTCGAGGTCGCGACGGCGAAGGTCGCGCAGGCCGCCAGCGCCGTCCACCAGGCCGAGCTCGCGCTCGGGTACACGAAGATCCGCGCCGAGATCGACGGCGTGGTCACGAAGCGCACCGTCGAGCCGGGCCAGATGGTGAGCGCGGAGCGGCCGCTGCTCGCGCTGGTCGGCACGAGCGAGACGTGGGTCGTCGCGAACCTCAAGGAGACGCAGCTCGCGCACGTGCAGGTCGGCCAGAAGGTCACGTTCGCCGTCGACGCGTTCGACGACGCGAAGCTGACGGGCACGGTCGAGAGCCTGCAGGCGGGCACCGGCTCGCGCTTCTCGATGCTGCCGCCCGACAACGCGAGCGGCAACTTCACGAAGGTCACGCAGCGCGTCCCCGTGCGCATCGAGATCGCGGATCGCCGCGGCCTCGCGCTGCGCCCCGGCATGAGCGTCGACGTCACCATCTTCACCGAATAGGACCCGCCGTCATGGAGAGCCAGGTTCGCGGCCCCAAGGTCGCCATCACGATCATCGTGATGCTCGCGGCGCTGATGGCGATGATCGACATCTCGATCGTCAACGTCGCGCTCACGGACATTCGCGCGAGCTTCGCCACGCCGCTCGACCAGATCGGCTGGGTCTCGACCGGCTACATGATGGCGAACATCGTCGTCATCCCGATGACGGGCTGGTTCCAGCGCCGCTTCGGGTTCAAGAAGTACTTCACGGCGTCCGTCATCGTCTTCACGGTCGCGAGCGTCCTGTGCGGCACGGCGTGGAACCTGCCGTCGCTCGTGGTGTTCCGCATGCTGCAGGGCATCGGCGGCGGCGCGATCATCCCGACGGCGCAGAGCATCCTGTTCGCGCGCTACCCGAAGAAGGAGCACGGCATGGCGGCGGGCCTGTTCGGGCTCGGCGCGATCACGGGCCCTCTGCTCGGGCCGACCATCGGCGGCTATCTCATCGACTTCTCGAGCTGGCACTGGATCTTCCTGGTCAACGTGCCCGTCGGCATCGCGGTCGCGGCGCTCGCGTGGAAGTACATCGACGAGCCGGGCTTCGTCGCCGACGCGCGGCCGATCGACCTCAAGGGCATCGCGCTCCTCGCGACGGGCATGCCCGCGCTGCAGTACGTGCTCGAGGAGGGCAACCGCGACGGCTGGTTCGAATCGACGCGCATCGCGGTGCTCGCGGCGGTGGCGGTGATCGCGCTCGTCACGTTCGTGGCCCACGAGCTGGAGACGCCGCACCCGGTCGTGGACCTGCGCGTGTTCAAGAACCGCAGCTACGCGGCCGGCACCGGCATCAACTTCCTGACCGGCGTGGCGCTGTTCGGCAGCTCGTACCTGTTCTCGCTGTTCTGCGGCACGGTGATGCACTACACGGCGCTCGACACCGGCCGGGTGTTCCTCATCGCGGGCCTCGCGCAGATCGTGCTGATGCCGATGGTCGGGCGGATCGGCCCGCGGATCGATCCGCGGCTGCTGCTGCTCGTCGGCGTGACGATCGTCGGCGTCAGCCAGTGGTACGGCGCGCAGCTCACGGCGCAGGCGGGGTTCCACGACCTGGTGACGCCGCAGATGATCCGCGCCGTCGGCCTGGCGTTCGTGTTCATCCCGGTCAGCGTCGCGGCGCTGTCCGATTTGCCGGACCAGGCGCGCGGCAACGCGACGGGCCTCTTCAACCTGACGCGCGAGCTCGGCGGCTCCATCGGCACGGCGTGGATGGGCAAGGTCGTCGCGGACGGCATGGTCTCCCACGGCGCGGCCCTCGCCCAGCACGTCACGGTGTTCGACCCCGCGGTGCAGGAGCGCATCGCGGTTGTCGCGAGCACGGGCGGCCCGGCCGACGCGATCATCGGCAACCAGGTCGCGGGCCAGGCGCTCGTCATGTCCTTCGAGGACGGCTTCCGCCTCGCGATGGTGGCCATCCTCGTCGGCATCGCCCTCGTCCTGATGATGAAGAAGCCCCGGGCCGGCGTGGCGCCCGTCGGCGCCCATTGAACCCGAATCCCGGACACCGCCGTGGGGCCTGGCCCCTTTAATTTGAGTTTTTACCAGTAGTTGGAGGTCTCATGCGAGCTACCCATGGGTCGAGCGCAGCGCTCTTGCTGCTCCTGGCGTCGCCGGCGTTTGCCGATGGCGAGCCGGCGGCGATCGAAGACACGCTCGCGCACGCGTCGGGCGTGGCGGGGGGGCTGACGGCGGACCAGGTCGCGGCCGCCGCGCACGCGTCGGACCCGCAGGCCGCCGCGCGGGCGGCCGAGCTCGCCGCGGCGGCGGCCGGTGTCGACCAGGCGCGCGATGCGTACCTGCCGCGCATCGGGCTGACGGCGCGATTCGTCCGCTTATCGGACATTCACCCGGCGCCGCTCGGCGACATCGTGGTCGCGCCCGGCGCCGCCGAGGGCCCGCTCGCGGCGAACGCGCCGCTCGTGAGCACCCCGCTCGCGTTCCCCGTCCTCGTGAACGCGACCACGTTCTCGGCGCAGCTCGTGCTCCCGATCTCCGACGACGTCCTGCGCATCTCGCGGCTCGTCGCGGCCGCGCGGCACACCGAGGACGCGGCACGCTACACCGAAGACGCGACGCGGCGCCGGGCCAGCCTCGACGCGCGGATCGTGTACTACGCGTGGGCGCGGGCGCGGCTGTCGGCGCTGGTGGCCGCGGACGCGGTGCACCAGGCCGAGCTGCACCTCGCGGACGTGCAGCAGCGCGTCGCGGTCGATCGCGCGTCGAAGGCCGACGTGATGCGTGTGCAGTCGCAGCGCGCGGCCGCCGAGCAGCTGCGCGTACGCGCCGAGGACCTCGCGCGCGTGGCCGAGGTGCAGGTGCGGATCGCGCTGCGCGAGCAGGCGCCGCCGGGCGCGCTGACCGTGGGCGAGAACCTGGCGAACGACCTCCCGCTCGGCGAGCCCGGCGGCGACGACGCGCTCCTCGCCGAGGCGACCGCGCACCGGCCCGAGCTACGCGCCGCGGGCGCGACGGTGGCGAGCTATGGCGATCAGGCCGGCGCGGCTCGCGCGGCGGCGTTGCCTCGCCTCGACGTCATCGGCGACGTGACCTCGGCGAACCCGAACCCGCGCTTCGTCCCGCAGGAGGACACGTTCCACACGACGTGGTCGATCGGCGCCCAGGTCACCTGGTCGATCACCGACGCGCCGGGCCAGCTCGCCGCCGCGCGTGGCTTGCGTGCCCGCGCCGCCGCGGCCGACGCGCAACGCCTGGCGCTCGTCGATGCGCTGCACCTCGAGGTCGCGCAAGCCGCCGCCGCCATCCGCGACGCCGCGAGCGCCCAGCGCACGTCCGCCGAGGGCCTGGCGGCCGCCGAGGAGAGCTACCGCGTCCGCCGCGCCCTCTATCGCGAGGGCCTCGCCATCAGCAGCGAGCTCACCGACGCCGAGACCGAGCTGACCCGCGCGCGCCTCGACGCCATCTCCGCGCGCATCGACGCCCGCATCGCCGCCGCCCGCCTGGCCCACGCCACCGCCGCCGACTAACCCGGGGACGCTGTCATGTTTGTCAACTCTGGCTATGTAGCAGAGCTCAATGCTTTCGAACGCTTACGTGGGGACGCTGTCACGTTTGTCAACTCCACGATCGCGTCGCTGATCCGCACGACCAGCGCATGCGTCGAGTCGTCCAGCGCCTCGCCGACGAGCCGCGAACCTGCCTGCCGCGAGATTCCGAGCACGCTCGCGACCTCGGCGATCGTCAGGCCAAGACGCGCGGCCACGGCACAAGAGACCCGCCTCGCGCGCACGAGCGCCTTGGTCCCCGCGCGCGAGCAAAACTGCTCCGCCGGCAGGCCGAGCTCGGTCGCGATGATCAGGACGACGTCATGCGCCGTCGGCCGAACACGCGCGTTGGGCCGAGCCACGAGCGGGACCTGGGGCGGCGCGATGATCGGCGTGCCGATCTCGAGCCCGCCGCGACGGTGAGCCGCGCGACCGAGCTCGGTCAGCCCGGGATGCTCCAGCGTGCCGTCGACCTCGGCGAGCCACGCGTCGAAGCCCGCTGATGACACTCCACAGCGGCGCAGTCCGTCCGCGGCGTCGAGCCACGGCGGCACGGGCGCGAGGTTCACGTATGACCGGTGACTGGTCCACGTGCTCGCCGAGGCCCGCTCGACGAGGTGCTCCGCGACCGGGTTGAGATGGATGTACGCGATGAGTCGCGCCTCCCTCGACGGCCGCACGACCGACACCGTGGGCCGATGGGCGAACACAGGCCCCAGCCGGTCGTGGCGCTTGTTGCTCCAGTTCGCGAACGGCGCGTGGATGCGTTTCGTGAACGCGCCGAAGCTCGAGGTGCCGGCGACGAGCGCGAGGTGAACGTGGTTGCTCATCAACGCGTAGGCGAGACACCGCCAGTCGGAGCGCTCGAGCGCAGCCCCGAGGCGGCGGAGGTAGGCATCGCGATCGACCTGATCGTTGAGGAACCAGGCGCGGTCGCAGAACCGCATGATGACGTGATGGACAGCGTGGGGATGGATCTGGCGGACGACGCGCATGCGACCCGTATCGGACGCGTGCGGCGGCGGTTGCGTCGCGCGAGCTAGAGTTGACAGACTTGACAGCGTCCCCGGTCAAGCGCTCTGAATTATTCAGGAAGCGTCGGAAGCCAAAGGTGACAAACGTGACAGCGTCCCCGTGGGGCGCCACAGCGTCCCCGTGGGGCGCCCGAAACCCGGCGTTACGACGAGGATCTTCCGGGGGGGCCGCGATACACTGAAAGTGCCATGGGGAGGGGGCGTCGTCTGACCACGACGCCGCGGCGCGCGTCCTCGTGTCGGGAGCTTAGATGAGCAACGACAAGAATCCTCTGGGATCCGATCGTCCGAAGACTCCGACGGAGCAGCCGCGGCCAACGTCGCCCGCCGACGGCAACAAGACGATGATCGGCATGGCCCCGCGGACGGAGGTCAGCGTCATGGCGCCGCTCCCCAAGCCGCCCGACGCCACCGGTCAGAACATCGCCGCCGCGCTCGCCGCCGCTACCCCGCCGCCGACGCTGGCGCAGGGCACGAACAACGGCACCATGCCCCTGGCCGCCGGCCCGAGCGACCGCACCACCGTCGGCGCCGCGGTCGGGGCCGGCGATCCCAAGCGCAGCACCCTCGTCGGCATGACGCCGGTCGTCGTGCCCGTCACCGGCGCGAACGGCGCGAACGGCGCGAACGGCGCGAACGGTACAAACGGCACACCCACCAATGGCGCCGGCAAGAACGACGCGACGATGGTCCTCGGCGCCCCCGGCGCTCCGGCCCCGGCGAGCACGATCGCGAAGGGCACCGACAACGGTCCGGTGAACGGCTCCTCCACCGTCGCCGCCAGCGGCCGCGCGCGTCGCGCCTCCGAGGCGCCATCGAACCCCGGCATCACGCAGCAGGGCATCGGCGACGGCACGAACAAGAAGAGCGCCTGGGACACGTTCGACGGCACCGGCTCGACGGGCATCCACGCGATGGCCGCCGCGCCGCACCCCGGCGTTCGCATCAACCAGTACGAGATGATCAAGATGATCGGCGAGGGCGGCATGGGGACGGTGTTCCTCGCCCGCGATCTCCGGCTCGGTCGCCGCGTCGCGATCAAGTTCCTGCAGAGCGGCCAACCCGAGCTGACCCAGCGCTTCCTCGTCGAGGCGCGCACCACCGCGCGCGCGCAGCACGACAACATCGTCGTGATCTACGAGGTCGGCGAGCACAACGGCTCGCCGTACATGGTGCTCGAGTTCCTCAACGGCAAGCCGCTCTCGGCCTTCACCGAGGACGGCCAGCGCCTGCCCTACGCGCGCGCCGTCGAGGTGATGTGCGCGACGCTGCGCGCCCTCGAGGTCGCGCACCAGCACGGCATCGTCCACCGCGACCTCAAGCCCGACAACATCTTCATTCTCGACAACGGCAACATCAAGGTCCTCGATTTCGGCATCGCGAAGGTGCTCGAGGCCGGCCAGCGCACCGAGGGCTCCGCGGGCGCGATCCGCATGCCGAGCCCGCTCGAGCTCGCGACCGGCACCAACACGAGCCTCACGCGTGTCGGCACCATCATGGGCACGCTGAAGTACATGTCCCCCGAGCAGTGGGGCATCGGCATCGAGATCGATCACCTCACGGACATCTGGGCGTGCGGCGTGCTGCTGCACCGCATGATCTGCGGCCGCCACCCGCTCCACCCGCTCGATGGCAACCAGCTCGTCGTGACGGCGATGCTCGAGCTGCCGATGCCGTCGATGCAGGAGGCCGCGCCGCCCGACGTCCCGCGCGAGCTGATCCAGATCGTCGATCGCTGCCTCCTCAAGATGAAGGAGCAGCGGTGGCAGTCCGCGAGCGAGCTGCTCAAGGCCCTCGAGCCGTTCGTCCCCGGGCGCCGGAGCCAGGAGCTCAAGCTCGACGAGACGCCGTACACCGGCCTGTCCTCGTTCCAGGAGAACGACGCGAACAAGTTCTTCGGCCGCAACCGCGAGATCGCGGCGATGGTGACGCGCATCCGCGACCGGCCGCTGATGGCCGTCGTCGGCAGCTCCGGCGTCGGCAAGTCCTCGTTCGTCCGCGCTGGCCTCGTGCCCGCGCTCAAGCGCTCGGGCGATCAGTGGGAGACGCTCGTCATTCGCCCCGGCCGCAACCCGATCGAAGCCCTCGCGAGCCTGATCGCGCCGATGATCGCGACCGCGGCGAACCTCGCCGACGAGATGGACGAGCAGAAGAAGCTCGTCGAGACGCTGCGCCGCGAGCCCGGTCACCTCGGCCACGTCATGCGCGGCCGCGCGCGCCGCGACAGCCGCAAGCTGCTGCTGTTCGTCGACCAGTTCGAGGAGCTCTACACGCAGGTCCACGATCCGGCGGAGCGGCTCGCGTTCACGGCGTGCCTGAACGCCATCGCCGACGACGCGACCTCGCCGCTGCGCGTGGTGCTCTCGATCCGCGCCGACTTTCTCGACCGTGTCTCGGAAGATCCCGAGTTCATGGACGAGCTCATGCAGGGCCTGTTCTTCCTCGGCGCGCCGGGCCGCGATGGCCTGCGCGAGGCGATCGTGCAGCCGGCCGAGATGGCGGGCTTCACGTTCGAGCTGCCCGCGACCGTCGAGGACATGCTCGATCACCTGGAGACCACGCCCGGCGCGCTGCCGCTCTTGCAGTTCACCGCAGCCAAGCTCTGGGAGGGCCGCGACACCGCGCGCCGAAAGCTCACGCACTCGAGCTACGCGGCGATGGGCGGCGTTGGCGGCGCGCTCGCGAGCCACGCCGATCGCGTGGTCGCGGATCTCGGTCAGGGCCAGATCGCGCTCGCCCGCGCGATCCTCCTGCGCCTCGTGACGCCGGAGCGCACGCGCGCGATCGTGCCCGTCGACGAATTGCGCGAGCTCTCGCGCGAGGTCGGCGCCGTGCAGCGCCTCATCGATCAGATGGTCGACGCGCGCCTGCTCGTCGTACAGAAGGTCGATGGCGGCAAGAGCTCGACGGTCGAGATCGTGCATGAGACGCTCGTCGCCGGCTGGCCGACGCTGCGCCGCTGGCTCGACGAGAACCAGGACGACGCCGCGCTCGTCGATCAGCTGCGCACCGCCGCGCGCCAGTGGCACCAGAAGGGTCGCGACCCGGGCGTCCTGTGGCGTGGCGAGGCGGCCGAGGAGGCGAAGAAGTTTCGCAAGCGCTACAAGGGACCGCTCTCGGAGGTCGAGCGCGGCTTCCTCGACGAGGTGCTGAGCTACGAGACGGCGACCGTCCGCCGCCGCCGCGCCGCGGTGATCGGCGGGTTCGTGGCGCTCGGCGCGATCGTCGTGGCCACCATGATCATGCTCGTGGTGATCCAGCGCTCGCGGAATGACGCGAAGCGCTCGATGATCGAGGCGCGCCGGAACGAGCAGACGGCGACCGAGGCGCTCGCCGCGAAGGAGCGCAACGAGGCCCTGCGCATGAAGGCCGACGCCGAGAAGCGGACGGCGGAGGACAAGGCGCGCGAGACCGAGGCGGCCAAGCTGGTCGTGGACACCAAGCTCGATCAGTCGCAGGAGCAGCTCGTCGCGAAGAACAAGGAGCTCGCCGGCGCCCTCGCCGAGAGCATCAGCGCCGAGCAGCGCGCGCGGGCCGAGAAGGTGCGCGCCGAGGAGGCCGCCGGCGCGGCCGAGAAGGCGAAGAAGGATGCCGAGGCGGCGAAGGACGTCGCCGTGCGCGCGCAGACCGAGACGGAGCGCCTCCTCCAGAAGGAGAAGGAGCGCCTGAGCGGCCTGCAGAAGCAGCTCGGCAGTCCGATCGTCGACGAGCTGAAGTAGCCCCCCGGCGCGCGACGAGCGTGATGGCGAGCGTGATGGTGGTCGTGATGGTGACCTTGACTCTGACGGGAGACACGAACTGATGATCACGAAGATGGCGATCCTCGGCAGCGCCCTGGCCCTCGGGCTGGCCGCCACCACGGCCCTCGCGCAGCCCGCGCCTCCGCCCTCGCCGCCGCCTGGAGAGGGGAGCGGCAGCGCCACGCCGATCACCACCGAGAAGGCGGGCACCGACGAGTCCCTCGTGAAGGCCGGCGGCGCTGATCGCCCGTGGGCCGTCGGCGTGTCGGAGCCCGATCGCACCGCCGCGCTCGCGATCTTCCACGACGGCAACGGCTTCCTGAACGACGGCCTCTTCGTCAAAGCGGTCGACAAGTACCGCGAGGCCCTCAAGCACTGGGATCACCCCGCGATCCACTACAACCTCGCGCTCGCCCTCCTCAACCTCGACCAGCCCGTCGAGGTCTACGAGAGCCTGACGAAGGCGACCAAGTACGGCGCCGCGCCGCTCGAGAAGGACAAGTACGAGCACGCCAAGGAGTACCTGCTCCTCATCGAGAAGCAGGTCGCCGACATCGACGTCAGCTGCGACAAGCCCGGCGCGAAGGTCCTCGTCGACGGGAAGCCCGTGTTCACCGCGCCGGGTCGCTACGCCGCCAAGACGCGCATCGGCAAGCACATCTTCATCGCCGAGAAGGAGGGCTACCAGGCCCGCGTGAAGGCGCCGTTCATCGGCCCCGGCGATCACTTCCGCATCGAGCTCAAGCTCTACACGGCCGAGGATCTCACGCGCTACCACCGCAAGTGGGAGGCGCGCTGGGTGCCGTACGCTGTCATGGGCGCCGGCGTCGTCGTCGGCGCGGTCGGCGGCTTGCTCGAGCTGTCGGCCAAGAGCAGCTACGACGACTTCGACAAGAAGATCGCGGCGTGCAACATGGCGAGCAACAACGCCGGCTGCACCGTCGACAGCCCCGGCATCAAGGCGCTGCGCGACAGCGGCGACACGAAGCAGACCGTCGGCTACGTGATGTACGGCGTCGCGGCGGGCGCCCTGATCACCGGCGGCATCCTCGCTTACGTCAATCGCCAGCAGCCGTACGAGGTCCGCCCCGAGGATCTGCCCGGCGAGCCCGTGGAGCCCAAGATCTCTGTCGCTCCGATCGTCTCGCCGTCGACGGCCGGCGTGGCCGTGTCTGGACACTTCTAGGAGATCATGATGACCAAACTCTACGCGCTCCTCCTCGGCGCCGCCCTCGCCGTCGGCGTCCTCAGCTGCGGGGCCCAGCCGAACGCCATCGAGTGCTCGACCGGCATCTTCTGTCCCGAAGGCACGCAGTGCGCGGCGATCCAGCCGGTCTGCCTCATCAACGCGTGCGGTAACGGCAAGGTCGACCTCGGCGAGAAGTGCGACGACGGCAACATCATCGACGGCGACGGCTGCTCCGCGAATTGCCTCTCGCTCGAGGTCTGCGGCGATCTCGTGCAGAACCCGCAGGAGGTCTGCGACGACGGCAACACCGTGAGCGGCGATGGCTGCTCGGCGGACTGCAAGTCGCGCGAGACGTGCGGCAACAACATCAAGGACGTCGCGGCCGGCGAGGTCTGCGACGACGGCAACACCGTCGGTGGCGACGGCTGCTCGGCGGACTGCAAGTCGACCGAGATCTGCGGCAACTGCATCGTCGACATGGAGGTCGGCGAGGTCTGCGACACGTGCGCGCTCTCGGGCACGCCGAACCCGAACTGCAGCGCGGACTGTCGCTCGGGCCAGGGCTGCGGCAACGGCATCGTCGACCACGTCGTCGGCGAGGTCTGCGACGACGGCAACACCGATGGGAGCGACGACTGCACCAATAGCTGCCAGCCGAACGTCTGCGGCGACGGCATCCAGGACACGAACGGCTCCAACAAGGAAGAGTGTGACCTCGGCTCGGCGAACGGCTCGGGCACCGGCTGCTCCACCGCCTGTACGACCCCGCACTGCGGCAACGGCATCCTCGATCAGGGCGAGCAGTGCGACAACGGTGCGCTGAACGCCAACACCGCCGACTGCACGGCGGCCTGCAAGATCAACGTCTGCGGCGACAACCTCGTCGACACCACCGGCCACGCCATCGAGCAGTGCGACGACGGCTCGGCGCACAACGGCGTCGGCAGCGACGCGTGTAGCAAGCTCTGCACCACGAGCGCGTGCGGCAACGGCGTCATCGATCCGGGCGAGCAGTGCGACAACGGGTCGGGCAACGCCGACAACGCGGACTGCGAGCTCAACTGCCACGTCAACGTCTGCGGCGACGCCCACCAGGACACGGCCGGCACCAACAAGGAGCAGTGCGACCTCGGCTCGGCCGCGAACGGCGTGACGAGCGCGTGCAGCAAGCAGTGCACGACCGCGCTGTGCGGCAACGGCATCCTCGACCAGGGCGAGCAGTGCGACAACGGCGCGGCCAACAACGACAACAACGACTGCACGTCCGCCTGCAAGCTCAACGTCTGCGGCGACGGTCACCCCGACACGGCGGGCCGCAACGTCGAGGGCTGCGACAACGGCGCGAGCAACGGTCAGACGAACGCGTGCTCGGCGCAGTGCACGGTCCAGACCTGCGGCAACGGCATCATCGACCTCGGCGAGCAGTGCGACAACGGCCAGCAGAACGCCGACAACGCGGACTGCACCGCCGCGTGCAAGACCAACGTCTGCGGCGACGGTCACCAGGACACGGCCGGCCACGACGTCGAGGGCTGTGACGACGGCGCCAGCAACGGCGTCGGCGCCGACATCTGCTCGCACGTCTGCACGAGCGCGAGCTGCGGCAACGGCATCCTCGACGCCAACGAGCAGTGCGATAACGGCACGCGCAACGGCGACAACAACGACTGCACCACGCTCTGTCGCACCAACGTCTGCGGCGACGGCAAGAAGGACACGGTCGGCCACGACGCCGAGCAGTGCGACGACGGCGCGCTCAACGGCAACGGCACCGACCCCTGCTCGGCCGAGTGCACCAGCCCCGCGTGCGGCAACGGCATCCTCGATCCGGGCGAGCAGTGCGACCTCGGCTAGGCCAACGCGGACAACGGCGACTGCACCGCGGCCTGCAAGGTGAACATCTGCGGCGACGGCAAGCCGGACACCACGGGCCACAACGCCGAGCAGTGCGACCTCGGCACGGGCAACGGCCAGACGGCGGCGTGCTCCAAGCAGTGCACGACGGCCGCGTGCGGCGACGGCATCATCGAGACCGGCGAGCAGTGCGACAACGGCACCGCGAACGCCGATAACGCCGACTGCACCGTGGCCTGCAAGGTCAACGTCTGCGGCGACGGCAAGAAGGACACGGCCGGCCAGCACACCGAGCAGTGCGACGACGGCGCGCTCAACGGCAACGGCACCGACGCGTGCTCCGGGGTCTGCACCACGATCCACTGCGGCAACGGCGTCACCGAGGTCGGCGAGCAGTGCGACGCTGGCGCGAACAACTCGAACAGCGGCGACTGCCTCCCGACCTGCAAGCTGAACAAGTGCGGCGACGGCAAGCAGGACACGACGGGCACGAACGTCGAGGCCTGCGACGACAACAACCAGTCGAACACCGACGACTGCCTCGCGACGTGCGTGGTGGCGACCTGCGGAGACGGGTTCACGGACGGCAAGACGGGCCCGAAGTTCGAGGAGTGCGACGACGGCGCCGCGAACGGCACCGAGACCTGCCCGTACAACACGTCCTGCTTCGTGTGCTCGGCGACGTGCACCACGGTGGCGGGCCCGACGTCGAAGTGCGGCGACGGCACCATCGACGCCGGTCAGGAATTTTGCGACGACTTCGCGTCGAACGGCTGCGGCGCGTGCAGCGCGAGCTGCGGCGAGGCGACCTCGACGGCGGCGACGGGCCTCCTCGTGGTGGTCGGCGGCGGTGACCTCACCGATGGCGAGACGTTCACGCTCGACGACGGCTTCAACGCTCCGGTCATCTTCGAGTACGACAACAACGCGGCGATCGGCACAGACCACGTGGCGGTGGCCTTCACCGCCGGCCAGTCCGCGCACGCCGTCGCGCTGGCCACGGCGGCCGCGATCGGGCTCGCGCCGTCGCTGAACATCACGGGCGTGGCCAACGCCGGCGCGGCCATCACGCTGACCAACGCGCGCAAGTCGAGCGCGGGCAACGTCGCGATCGCGCTGTCGAGCTCGAACCTCTCCGCGGTCGGCATGAGCGGCGGCCAGGGCGGCTCGTGCGTCGCGACCACGACCTGCAAGGTGAACGACGACTGCCTCTCCGGAGTCTGCAGCGGCACGCCGAAGAAGTGCCAGTGATGTGACCCCTGCAGGGGCGCGGTGGTATTCACGCGCTCATGCAGCTCTCGTCGCTCAAGATCATCGTCACCGGCGCAGCCCAGGGTATGGGCGCGCACTTTGCTCGCCGCCTCGCGGAGGCCGGCGCCCAGGTCGCGGCCGGCGACGTCAAGGAAGCGGAGCTGGCGGCGCTGGCCGAGTCCGCGCAGGGCCTGCCGGGCAAGATCCACACGCACAAGCTCGACGTCTCGAACGAGGCCGAGGTCGGCGGCTTCGTCGACTGGGCGTACGGCGCGATGGGCGGCCTCAACGGCGTCATCAACAACGCCGGCATCCTGCGCGACGGCCTCCTCGTGAAGAAGGACCGCGCGACGGGCGCGATCACGAAGCTCACGAAGGACCAGTGGGACGCCGTCATCGGCGTGAACCTGACGGGCGCGACGTTCATGGTGCGCGACGCGGTCGCGAAGATGGCGGAGCACGAGCAGAAGCCCGGCATCGTCGTGAACATGTCGTCGGTCGCGCGCCACGGCAATCGCGGCCAGTCGAACTACACGTCGGCGAAGGCCGCGCTCGCGGCGAACTCGGTCACCTGGGCGCGCGAGTTCGCGCCGTTCGGCGTGCGCGTGTGCGCCGTCGCGCCGGGCATGGTCGAGACGCCGATGACGCAGGGCATGAACCAGAAGGCGCGCGACGCGCTCGTGACCGCGATCCCCGTCGGCCGCATCGGCCTGCCGGAGGATCTGTGGCTCGCCGTGAAGTTCTGCATCGAGTGCGACTACTTCAACGGCCGCGTCATCGACGTCGATGGCGGCATGTCGATGTAGATCGGGACGTTACCCGTTATCCGTTATAATAGACATTCGTCCGTCTTGACGGAACGAGTCGAGCGGCGCGAGGGTGGGCCATGGCTCGCTCGTTCGCGCTCGCGCTCGTGGTCATGGCTTCGGTGGCTCCGGTGGCTCCGGCCGCGCGCGCGAGCCCCGCTCTGGCCGCCGACGATGGCCTCTGGATCAAGTCTCCGGACGGCGCGAACCGCCTCCACATCGGCGCGTTCCTGCAGGCCGACGCGCGGTCCTTCGCCGACGACGACGAGCGGCTCTACGTCGATCAGCTGACGTTCCGCAGCCTGCGCCTGCAGCTCGACGCCACGCTGTCGGACCACGTCGATGTCCGCGTGCTGCCCGACTTCGCGAGCGGCAGGGTCGTCATCCAGGACGCGTACATCGACCTGCGGTACGTACCGGGGATCAAGCTCCGCGTCGGCAAGCAGAAGATCCCGTTCGGCTACGAGCGCCTGCAGAACGAGGGCACGACGATCCTCGCCGAGCGCGGCCTCCCGACGCAGCTCGCGCCGAACCGCGACATCGGCGTCGCGCTCTACGGCACGCCCACGCCGGTCCTCGACTGGCAGCTGGGCGTGTTCGACGGCGTCCCCGACGGCGCGCTGACCGACGGCGACGTCTCCGACCAGAAGGAGCTCGCCGCGCGCGTCCTCG
Organism: Deltaproteobacteria bacterium; assembly: GCA_025353585.1. Classification (GTDB taxonomy): domain Bacteria; phylum Myxococcota_A; class Polyangia; order Haliangiales; family Haliangiaceae; genus JABFXX01. The sequence goes on along the minus strand of JANXOM010000261.1, from coordinate 1,188 downwards.
TCCGGCCGCTGCCGTGCTGGGGGCGCTGGCAAGGGCTGGCGCTCGGCGGCGCCGCGACGTACGGCGACACGCACGGCACGGTGGCCGCGCCGGATCTCCCGGTCTACAAGACCTCGGGCCAGACGTCGCTGTTCCAGTTCCCTGTCGGCACGACGGCCGCTGACACGGCGGTCGCCGATGGCCGCCGCTGGCGCGTCACCGCGCAGGGCTCGTGGTTCGGCGGCCCGATCGGCATCCTGGCCGAGTACGTCCGCACGACGGAGGCCGTCACGCTCGGCGCCGCGCACGGGGACGTCACCGCCGCCGCCTGGCAGGGCGCGGTGCAATGGGTCATCACCGGCGACGACGCGACGTATCGCAGCGTCGTGCCGCGCGAGCCGTTCGACCCGGCGAAGGGGCACTGGGGCGCCGTCGACGTGGTCGCGCGCTTCGACGAGCTGAACATCGAGCCGGATGCGTTCGACGCCGGCCTCGCCGCGGGCGCGAAGTCCGCGCGCCGGGCGCGGGGCTACACCGCGGGGGCCGACTGGTTCTGGAGCCGCAACGTGCGCCTGGCGCTCGATCTCGAGCGCACGACGTTCACGCTCGGCGCCAAGGGCGGCGACCGGCCCGACGAGGACTTGATCCTGGGTCGCGTGCAACTGGCGTTCTGATTCGCTATGTTGTGACGCATGGGAGGCCACGTCGGCAAGATCGCGCTCGCGGGGCTCCTCGCGTTCGGAGTCGTCACGGCCCCCGCGTGCGGCGGCGGCGACAAGATCGTCAAGAAGACGAAGAAGAAGGACGCGAAGACCCAGAGCCGCACGCTGATCGCCGAGGCGCGCGATGACGCGAAGGCGGGCGAGACCGACGCCGCCGAGAAGGCGTATCGCGAGGCATACGAGGCGAACCACGAGTTCGATGTCCTCGAGGAGGAGGTCACGTTCCTCATCCACGCGGGCCGCGCCGGCAAGGCGGTCGACGCCTCGAAGGTCTACTACGACACGAACCTCGCTGACGTGAAGGGCTTCGGTCTGTACGCCGAGTCGCTGATCGCCGCGCACCGCGGGCCCGAGGCGCTCCAGGTCGCGGACGAGATGATCAAGTACAACCCGAATGACCCCGTCGGTCATGACAAGCGCGGCCGCGCGCTGATCCTGCAGGAGCGCAACGACGAGGGCCTCGAGGAGCTGCGCAAGGCGCGCGAGC
>JANXOM010000283.1 GCA_025353585.1 Deltaproteobacteria bacterium | reverse complement strand
CCGCTCGTACGCCGGCGCCGGCGAGGACCGCCTGACGATCCTCGCCGAGGAGCTGTTCGAGGACGTCATCAAGCCGAATATCTACCCGCGCGCGATCGAGCTCATCCGCGACTCGCAGCGCCGCGGCATCCGCCAGGTGATGATCTCCGGCGCGCTCGACTTCACGATGCGTCCGCTCGCGCGCTACCTCGGCGTCGACGATCTGATCGCGAACCAGCTCGAGTTCGTCGACTACTACGCGACGGGCAAGCTCAAGAAGCCGTTCGTCGCCGGCGCCACGAAGGCCGAGATCATGCGGGCCTACGCGTCCTCACACGACATCGACCTCACGCAGTCGTGGGCCTACACCGACAGCTTCTCGGACTATCCGATGCTCGCCGTCGTGGGGCACCCGACGGCCTGCAACCCCGACCTCCGGCTGCGCTCCCTCGCGCGCAGCTACGACTGGCCCGTGCTCGACCTCCACGAGGATCCCGCGCGGGCCGCGAGCCGCCGTCCGCAGGGGCAGCCGGCCACCAAGCAGCTCCCGACCGTCACCAGGCACATCCGAAAGGGACCTCATGCGCGCGATTAGGCCGCGGACGCGCTCGCAGGGGCGCGAGCACATCGTCACGATCGACACCGATAGCGCGCCGCGCATCATGTTCTCCGGCGAGAACCTCCTCGTCGAGGACCTGCCCGTCGGCACGCGCGTGATCTACCCGAACCGGCCGATGACCCCGGTCGCGAACCCGATCGCCGCGATCCGCTACGCGCTCAACCACCCCGAGGGCATGGATCCGCTGCACGCGCTCCTGACCCCGGGCATGAAGGTCACGATCGCGGTCGACGACATCTCGATGCCGCTCCCCGCGATGCGCACGCCGGACGTCCGGCAGCTCGTCCTCGAGATCGTGTGCGAGATGCTCGCCGACCACGGCGTCGACGACGTCCACATCGTCATCGCCCTCGCGCTGCATCGCCGCATGCACGACTGGGAGATCAAGCGGATGGTCGGGCAGAGGGTGTGGGACGCGTACTGGCCCGACCGCCTGTACAACCACGACGCCTGCGATCCCGACGGCATGGTCGTCCTGGGTCACACGCGGCACGGCGAGCTGGTCGAGTGCAACCGCCGCGCGGCGGAGAGCGATCTCGTCATCTACGTGAACCTCAACTTCGTGCCGATGAACGGCGGGCACAAGTCGGTGGCCGTCGGGCTCACCGGCTACGAGAGCCTCAAGGCGCACCACACGCCCAAGGCGATCGTGGCGTCGAGCTCGTTCAACGATCCGCCGAACAGCGAGCTGTCGCACTCGTTCAAGCGGCAGGGGCAGGTCGCCGAGGCCGCGCTCAAGGTCTTCCACATCGAGACCGTGCTGAACAACCGCACGTTCGACGGGCCGCTCTCGTTCCTCATGAAGAACGAGGACGACTTCACCGAGACCGACCGGCTCAAGCTCTCCGGCATGAAGTGGGCGCTCGACAAGCTACCGTTCGCCGCGCGCCGCGAGCTGTTCATGCGCACGCCGGCCGCGTACGAGATGATCGCCTGCTACGCGGGCTCGTGCGAGCCGGTGCACGACAAGACGCTCGTCAAGCAGAACGCGCAGTACTGCGTCGAGGTGGACGGCCCGGCCGACATCCTCATCACGGGCATCCCGTACGTCTCGCCCTACAACGTCAACAGCAAGGCGCTCAACCCGCTGCTCGTGCAGGTGATGGCGCTCGGCTATTTTTATCACATGTACCGGCGGCAGCCGATCCTGCGAGATGGCGGCGTCCTCATCATCGCGCACCCGTGCAGCGACCGCTTCGACCCCGTCCACCACCCGAGCTATATCGAGTTCTTCAACCGGATCCTGACGGAGACCACCGACTCCTACGAGATCGAGCGGAAGTACCAGGACGAGTTCGCCTACAACCCGAGCTACGTCGAGATGTACCGGCACGGCAACGCCTATCACGGCGCCCACCCGTTCTACATGTGGTACTGGGGCCAGCGCGGCCGCGAGAAGGTCTCGCGCGTCATCGTCATCGGCGCGGACAACGCCACGGTGCCCGCGATCATGGGCTGGGAGACCGCGAGCTCGCTCGCCGAGGCCGTCGCCATGGCGCGCGGCACGATGGGCCGCAGCGCGCAGATCACGATGCTGCACCAGCCGCCGATCGTGATCAGCGACGTGATGTGATGAAGCAGCTCACGGCAAGCGACGGTTACTTCGAGGACACCGAGGCCGTCTACGGCCCCCGGGCCGTCACGCGGCCGTGGCCCGACGCGAAGCCCGGCGTGCCGCTGCCGCCGCTGCGCGCGTCCATCGCCGATCGGCCGCGCCTCGACGTCGCCGAGATCCTCCGCGGCAAGCACATCCTCTTGATCGGCACGACGGGCTTCGTCGGCAAGGTCGCGCTGTCGATGCTGCTGCACCGCTACCCGGACATCGGGCGCGTGTCCTGCCTCGTGCGCCCCGGCGCGGGCAACACCGCCGACGAGCGCTTCTACAAGAAGGTCGCCATCAGCGAGGTCTTCGATCCGCTGCGCGAGCGCTACGGCGAGGGTTACGAGGCGTTCATGCGCTCGAAGATCGTCGCCATCCCGGGCGACATCGGGCGCGCCCTCTGCAACTTCACCGACGAGCAGTTCGCGGAGCTCAACGAGCAGGGCGGGGTCCACGTCATCATCAACAGCGCCGGCCTCGTCTCGTTCGAGCCGTCGCTCGAGAGCGCGCTCCGCATCAACGCGATGGGCGCGAAGAACGTCCTCGACACGGCCCGCAAGCTCGGCGCGCGGCTCGTGCACGTCTCCACGTGCTACGTCGCCGGCAAGCGCGACGGCGATGTCTGGGAGGACGAGCCCGTCGTCGGCTACTTCCCGCGCAGCGCGAGCATCAGCCGGGACTGGGACGACACCGAGACGCTGCTCGATCGCGACTTCGACGCCGCGGCCGAGATGGCGGACTGCCAGAAGATCATCGACCAGGCGCGCGAGCGGTCCAACGACCGCGCCCACATCTCCGAGTTCCGCGAGAAGGGCGCCCAGACGCTGCGCGACTCGCGCCGCGATCCGGACGACGAGAACGACCTCAAGCTCGCCGTCGCCCGCGAGCGCAAGCTGTGGATGCACGAGGTCCTGACCAAGCTCGGCAGCGAGCGCAGCCACCACTGGGGCTGGACCAACACGTACACGTACTCGAAGTCGCTCGGCGAGCAGACGATCCTCGGCGATGCGTCCGTCATCTCCACGATCGTGCGCCCCGCGGTCGTCGAGAGCAGCGTGCGGTATCCGTTCCCCGGCTGGAACGAGGGCTTCAACACGACCGCGCCGCTGATGTACCTCGTGCTCGAGGGGCACCGGAACATCCCCATGGGCGCCGACACCGCGCTCGATGTCATCCCCGTGGACTTCGTCGCCAGCGGCATGCTGCTCGCGACGGCGGCCGTGCTCGTCGGCGAGCACGAGCCCGTCTACCAGCTCGGCGCGAGCGACGTGAACCGCATCACGAGCCGGCGCTTGACCGAGCTGACCTCGCTCGCCGTCCGCCGGCACTTTCTCGCCAAGGGCGACTTCAAGTCCAAGCTGCGCGCGCGGCTCGAGGGCAAGTCGGTCGACTACACGTACTTCAACCGGTTCTCCGCCCCGATGTTCAAGCGCGTCGCCGAGGGCCTCATCAAGGTCATCGACGAGAAGCTGCCGAAGTGGGGCGCCCCGCGCCTCGAGGCGGTGGCGGAGCGCGCGCGCGACGAGCTCGTGAAGGTCACGACCTTCACGGGGCAGGTGCAGTCGCTCATCGAGATCTTCAAGCCGTTCACGCACGACTACGACGTCTCGTTCCGCTGCGACAACATGCGCGCGCTGTGGGCCCGCGTCACCGTCGCCGATCAGGACCGCCTCCTGTGGGCGCCGCACATGCTCGACTGGCGCCGCTACTGGATGGACACCCACTTCGCGGGCCTCCAGAAGTGGACGTTCGACAAGCTCGGCGAGGAGTTCGGCGCGAAGCCGAAGAGCGTCTACACGTACAAGGAGCTCGTCGAGCTGTTCGAGGCGGCGGTCAAGCTCCATCGCAACCGGCCGGCGTTCAAGCTCCTGCGCGCCGCGCCGAAGGGGAGCGACTCCGGCGACGGCCGGGGCACCGGGATCGAGAAGGAGCCGCGCGTCTATCGCTACGGGCAGGTCAACGACATGGCGTGGCAGGGCGCGGGCGTCCTGCGCCAGCTCGGCGTCACGAAGGGCCAGCGCGTCGCGCTCATGGGCGAGAACCGCCCCGAGTGGCCGATCTCGTACTTCGCCATCATCCTCGCCGGCGCGAGCGCGGTGCCGCTCGACAAGGAGCTCACCCTCGCCGAGGTCACGAACCTCGCCCGCGTCAGCGCGGCGCAGGCGCTCGTCCTCTCGCGCAAGGTGGCCGAGCGGCTCGCCGGCGAAGCGGGCCTCGCCGTCGTGCTCGAGAAAGGTGTGGTTGGTGGCGACACCGAGTCCACCGACGCCCAGTGGTCGCAGGCCCACGCGCGCCTCGGCGAGCACCTCGGCGTCCGCGTGCTGTCGTTCGACGACCTCTTCGCCGCGCCCGACTCCGAGGTCGCCGCCTCGGCCGTGCAGCCCGAGGTCAAGGGCGACTCGCTCGCCTCGCTGATCTTCACGTCGGGCACCACGGGCACGCCGAAGGGCGTGATGCTCACGCACAAGAACCTCACGTCGATGACGAGCAAGCTCTCGTCGCTGTTCACGCTCTACCCGCACGACACGCTGCTCTCCGTCCTCCCGCTCCACCACACGTTCGAGTTCTCGGCCGGGTTCCTCATGCCGTTCATGCACGGCGCCCAGGTCGCCTACCTCGAGGAGCTCGACGCCGACACGCTCGCGCGCGCGCTCGAGGACGAGGGCATCAGCGGCATGGTCGCGGTGCCGGCGCTGTTCCAGCTGCTCGAGCGCAAGATCTTCAAGAACGTCAGCGAGGCGGGCGTGCTCGTCGAGAAGGCGTTCGACGCCGTCGTCGAGCTCAACCGCGCCCTGCGCGACAAGCTGCCGTGGGACATCGGCGCGGGCAAGGCGCTGTTCTTCCCCGTGCACCGCAAGCTCGGCGGCCGCATGCGGCTCCTCATCAGCGGCGGCTCCGCGCTCCCCGCCGAGACGATGAAGTCGTTCCGCGGCCTCGGGTTCAACCTCTACGAGGGCTACGGCATGACCGAGTCCGCGCCGGTGCTGACCGTGATGCGGCCCGGCGACAAGGTCGTGCCCGGCTCGGTCGGCCGCGCGCTGCCCGGCATCGACGTGCGCATCGATCACCCGGACGCCAGCGGCGTGGGCGAGGTCATCGCGAAGGGGCCGACCGTCATGGCGGGCTACTTCGAGAACGCCGAGGCCACGAGCCAGACGCTCGTCGACGGCTGGCTGCACACGGGCGACCTCGGCCGCCTCGACGCGGACGGCAACCTCTTCATCGTCGGCCGCAAGAAGGAGATGATCCTCGGCGCCTCGGGCGAGAACGTCTATCCCGACGAGCTCGAGGAGGCGTATCGCGACTCGAGTTACATCAAGGAGCTCTCGGTCGTGGGCCTGCCCGCGGACGGCGGCGGCGAGACCGTCGCGGCCCTGGTCGTGCCGGACTACGATCAGGACGGCATGGCGCGCGACGCCGTGCGCGACGCGGTGCGCGACCACCTGAAAAAGGTGAGCAAGTCGCTGCCGCTCTACAAGCGGATCAAGGTGGTCCACCTGTGGGACCACGACCTGCCGCGCAACGCGGCCCGCAAGACGTTGCGGCGCGACGTCGTCAAGGAGCTGCAGCGGCTCGAGCGCGCGGCCAAGGGCGGCGCCGAGGCCAAGCAGCTCGCGGCCGGCGGCGGCGCGGGCGGGCCGGCGGGTGGCACGAGCTGGCTCTTCGCGGTCCTCGCGGATGTCGCGCAGACCAAGAAGCCGATCGCGAGCGAGACGCGGCTCGACGAGCTGGGCTTCGACTCGCTGATGATGACGGAGCTCGCGGTCGCGCTGGAGGCGGCCGGCGTGAACCTGCCGGACCCGAGCGAGCTGACGGGGCTCGAGACGGTCGCCGACGTCGAGCGGCTCGTGTCGCGCCAGGGCGCGAAGGCCCGCACGGACAAGCCGCGCCGCGACCGCGTGCTTCGCGAGAAGGCGGCAGAGGACAAGAAGTCCGAGCTCGGCGACGGCGAGGACATCGACGTCCCGCAGCCGCTGGTCTCGCTCGGCCGGAGCGCGCTGCGCGGCGGCATGCGCGCCATCTACGAGCGGCTGCTCGACACGCAGATCTACGGCGGCACGCAGGTCCCGCCGTTCGGCGGCTACATCGTCGCCGCGAACCACGCGAGCCACCTGGACACGGGCCTCGTGAAGTACGCCCTCGGCGAGCAGGGCGACGCGCTCGTGGCGCTCGGCGCCAAGGACTACTTCTTCGAGGATCCGGTGCGCCGGATGTACTTCGAGAACTTCACGAACGTCGTGCCGATGGAGCGCCACGGCTCGCTGCGCGAGTCCCTGCGCCTCGCGGGCGAGGTGATCCGCGACGGCTACATTCTGCTCATCTTCCCCGAGGGTACGCGCAGCGACACCGGTGTGATGGCGGACTTCAAGCCGTCGCTCGGCTACCTCGCGATGCAGAACAAGTGCGGCATCCTGCCGATGTACCTCTCGGGGACGTACGACGCGATGCCGAAGGGCGCGTACCTGCCGAAGCGCGGCGAGCGCGTGGCGTCGTACGTCGGGCCCTTCCTGCCGTACACGGAGATCGCGCGGCTGGCGGGCGAGGCGCGCACGCGGAGCGAGCAGTACAAGCACATCACGCACCACGTCGAGCGGGTGATCCGCCGGCTGGCGCCGGCGCCGCAGGCGTGGACGCTCGGCCCGGCCGGCACGACCCCGATGGCGGAGTGGCTGGCGGCGCAGGGCCAGGCGGCTCGGGCGCCCGAGCCGGCGCCCGAGCCAGCGCCCGAAGGAGATGACGCGTGACGGCGGTGCTGGTCACCGGCGCGACCGGATTCCTCGGCGAGCACCTGTGCGGCGTGCTGGTGGAGCAGGGGCACACCGTCCGCGGCCTGGCGCGGTCGCGCAGCCACGTGCTCGCCGACCTCGGCGTCGAGCACGTCCGCGGCGACGTCACGGCGGGCCCCGAGCTCGACCACGGCCTCGCGGGTGTCAGCGCGGTGTTCCACCTCGCGGGCGCCGTCTCGCGCGATCCGACCGACGCGCAGCGGATGATGCGGCTCCACGTCGACGGCACCCGGCGCGTGCTCGAGCGGATGGCGGCCGCCGGCGTGAAGCGCATGATCCTCGCGTCGACGAGCGGGACGATCGGCGTCTCGAAGGACGAGGCGATCCTCGACGAGTCGGCCCCCTACGCCGAGGAGATCGTGGCCGGCTGGCCGTACTACGCCTCCAAGATCTATCAGGAGCGGCTCGCGTTCGAGCACGGCGCGCGGCTCGGGATCGAGGTCGTGTCGATCAACCCGAGCCTCCTGCTCGGCCCCGGGGATCGCCGATTGTCGTCGACCGGCGACGTCCGAAAGTTCCTGAAGAAGCAGATCCCGGTCGTCCCGCCGGGCGGCATCAGCTTCGTCGACGCCCGCGACGCGGCGCTCGCCACGGCGGCGGCCCTCGAGCGGGGGCGCGCCGGCGAGCGCTACTTGCTCGGCGGCCCGAACTGGACCTTCAAGGAGTTCTTCCAGCGGCTCGGTCGCGTCGCGCACGTGGGGCCGCCGCGGCTCGCGCTGCCGTCAGCGTGGAACAGGTTCGGCGCGTCGCTCGTCGAAGAGCTCTATCGCTGGCGCGACCGCGAGCCGCCGGTCGACCGCATCTCCGTCGAGATGGCGGAGCATTACTGGTGGATCGACTCGAGCAAGGCCGCCGCCGAGCTCGGCTTCGAGGCGCGCGACCCGCAGTTGACGCTGGTCGACACGGTCGCGTACCTCCGGCGCGGCATCGACGACGCGAGCTGACCGAGCGCCCGCGCTCGGTCGCCCTCGTTACACTTGATTACAATGAAACTGACGTGAGTCGGCGCCGCCGCGTTGGCGCTCGGAGGGCCTCGGATGCACGATGCGCGTGCAACCAAGGAGCCTACCGTGAAGCTACGCATGACTCTCGCAGCGATCCTCGCCGGCGCCCTCGCGGCCCCGGTGGCGTTCGCGCAGCCGGGCGATCGCCACGACCGCCACGACGACCGCGACCATGACCGCGACCGCGACCGCGACCGCAAGGATGACCGTCGCGCCGACGTCCATGTAGACGAGCACGGCGCGCACGCCGTCGTTCACGTCACCGTTCCGCCCGTCGGCGAGCACGGTCGACGCGAGTGGCGCATCGAGCACCCGGTCGTCACCGGCTACCGCGCGATCGCGACCGCGCCGGGCGGGAAGGTGGTCATCCGCGGGCAGCACTTCCGCCGGGACATGGTCGTGGTGTGGGGCGGCAAGCCGGTCCCGGGGGCCACGGTCAGCGAGACGGAGATCAGCTTCGTCGTGCCGGCGAACGCACCCAACGGCGCGATCTACATCCGCGGCGAAGGCCTCGACGGCGATCTTCCGATCGCCGACTACCAGGCCTCCGCCGCCGATCGGGACGTGTGGCGAAAGCGTGACGCCGACCGGCAGCTCGAGGGCGAGGCGGCCTGGAAGGCTCGGGAGCGCGAGTTCAAGAAGGACCGCAGGGAGCGCGACGCGGAGCTCGAGCGGCAGGAGGAAGCGCTCGAGCACTCGCGCGAAGAGCGCCGCGAGCGCTACCTCGCTGACATCCAGGCCAGGTTCGATCAGGCCTTCCTCGAGTCGGCCGCCGTGCAGGCCGAGCTCGCCTTCCACGCGGAGCGCCAGGCCAAGCTCGAGCGCATCTCGCGGCTCGTCGCCGACACCAACGATCCCAAGCTCGGAGTTCGCGTCGAGGTGGATATCCGCCGCGAGAACGAGCGCCACGAAAACCGCATGACGGCGCTCAAGGCGTCGTTCAAGGGAGGCTGAACATGAAGCGCACACTGGTCATCGCGATCGTCACGCTCGTCGCAGCGTGCGGGAGCAAGAAGGACAAGGCCGGAGACACCGCGGGCAGCGGCTCGGCGATCGTCGCGACCGCCACGGCGGGCTCCGGCTCGGCCGCCGTCACCGTGACGGCCACGATGACGGGGTCCGGCGGCTCGGGCACGGCGAGCGTGACCACGACGACCGGCTCCGCGGCCGGCTCCGCCGCGGGCACCGTCACGACGACGGGCTCGGCGGCCGGCTCTGCGGCCCCCGCCGCGAAGAAGAAGGTCGAGGTCCCGGCGGCGGCGGACTTCGAGGACAAGGCGAAGGCCGACATCACCGACAAGAACGCGGCCGCGCAGCTCGACGCCCTCGAAAAAGACCTGAAGTAGCCGCCGGGCCTCGTGTCGCCCGCTAGCCGGGGGCCACGCCGGCGAGCCCGATGCGGGCGCGCTTGAGCTTCACCAGCTCGGCGGAGCTCGGGACGCGCGCCCGTGGGCCGGTCGGCGTGACGTCGTGGGCGGCAAACGCCTTGCGATAGGCCGCGAAGCTGCCCCCGGCGCGATGCGCGTCGAGGACAGCGAGGCCGGCTCGTGATTCGCCCTGCGCGAGCATGTACTCGACCCACGCCCAGCGCGCGGAGGTCGCGCGGACCTCGACCTTGCCGCCGAGCTTGGCGGCCGCGAGCCCACGCCGGAGGCGGTCCAGCCGCGCGTCGACGAGCGCGATGCCCGCGAACGGGCTGCCGTCGAGCGGCGTGTTGCGCTTCGCCACGAACGGCGCCAGCCCGTACGCGACGCGCGGGTGGATCGCGGCGAGCTCCTTGGAGAGCAGCACGAGCTCGTCGACGTCCGCGTCGGTCTCCTCGGGGACGCCCAGCATCATGTAGACCTTCAACGTCTTGAGGTGATGCGCGGCCGCGTACTTCGCGCTCTGGATGAGGTCGCTCGCGCGCGTCGAGCGCTCGACGACCCGGCGCATCCGCTCGCTCGCGCCGTCGCCGGCCACCGTCAGCGTGCGATAGCCGCCGCGCGCGAGGAGCCCGACCAGCTCGTCGGTGAGCTTGTCCGCGCGCAGGCTCGAGATGCCGACCTGCCGACCGCCGTCCACCACGTCCCGCACGATCGCCGCGATGTCCGGGTGATCCGTCACGGCCGCGCCGACGAGCCCGACCTTGCGCGCGTGGGCCGGGATCCCGCCGATGATGACCTCACGCGGCACGATCCGCATGCCGCCGTTCGTGGAGCGCCGCATCACGCAGTACGTGCAGCCACGCGAGCACCCGCGCGCGGCCTCCGTCATGAACATGTCCGCGAGCTCGGTGTGCGGCGTGAGGATCTGCGAGCGAGCGGGCAGGAGCGCGTCGTCGGCCGCGGCGACCGGCGGCACCGTCTCGCCGTGAAGGTGCGGCAGGTAGTAGCCGCGCCGGCCCGAGAGCAGCGCCCAGAGCCGGTCGCGGTTGAACGAGCACTCGATCGCGAGCTGCACGAGCTCTACGATGAGCTGCTCCCCTTCCCCGACCACGATGACGTCGCACAGCGGGCCGAGCGGCGCCGGGTTCGAGAACGTCAGCGGACCGCCCGCGATCACGAGCGGGTGCTGGTTCGTGCGCTCCGCCGCCAGCACCGGGATGCTCGCGCGCTCGAGCGTGTCCGCCATGCCTGCGATCTCGAGCTCGTACGCCACCGAGTACGCGAGCATGGGGTAGCTGCCGACAGGCTGCCCGGTCTCGAGCGTATCGAACCGGCCGCGCGGCGCGCCCGGGTCCGGCAACATCGCCCGGTCGGCGGCGACGCCCGGCATCGCGTGCAGGGCGCGATAGATCTGCTGGTAACCGAGCGAGGACATCGCCGCGCGGTACGGGCTGGGATAGACGAGCGCGATGCGCGTCTCGGCTTCCTTGTACAGCGTGCCGCGCTCGGCGGCGAGGAGGTCGCGGCGGTCGAGCGGTTGGGCTTTTAGCACTGGGGCACGATGTCGAGCCGCAGCCGGCGCTGCTCGTGCGTGCGGGGCTGCACGCTCCACACCTCGTAGCACTGCGCGGCCATCGCTTGCGAGGGCTGGCCCTGCGCGTCGCACATGAAGTGGTCGAACATGAGATCGGTCCGGCCGTCGCCGTCGGTGTCGTAGCCGATGAAGTCGCTGTCGGTCGGCCGGCCCGAGGGCGAGGCGTCGATGCTGACCATCTTGGCGTGCCGCGGATCGAGCCCACCGTCCACCACGCCCCCGAGGGCGTTGCCGAGGCGATTGGTGACCGCGACGCCCGCGGGGAGCGAGAGGGGGTCGTCCAGCAGCTCGCCCGCGACCGCCCAGCTGCCGCCGCCGCCGCTGCAGCTCTGCTCGGGGGTGACGTGCGTGACGCGCAGCTGGGCCACCACGGACTCGCTCGACACGATCGTGACCGTCTCGCCGGGCTCCACGGGCGCGCCGAAGCACGTGCCGTCCGTCAGGTCGCCCTCGGCGAACACGCAGTAGCGCGGCTTGCCGAGCGCGCGCAGCGAGTGCCGCTCCACGCGCACCACCTTGCCGGCCGGCGGCGCGGCGTCGCTGGCCGGTCCCGCCGCGATCGTCGCGAGGGCCGCGAGCGCGGTGACGATCCGGGACATGCCGGCAGCATAGCAGCTGTGCTACCCACGACGAATGTCGGATCTCCGCTACGCCGTGCAGCTGGGCGAGGCGGCGCGCCACGTGGTGGGGATCGAGCTGCGGTTCGCGCCGCCCACGGATGCGGCGCACGTGGACGTCACGCTCCCGGCGTGGTCCCCGGGCAGCTACCTCATCCGCGACTACGCGCGCTACGTGCGCGACCTCCGCGCGACCGACGCCGAGGGCGCGCCGCGTGCGGCCGTGAAGGTCGACAAGAGCACCTGGCGCATCGCGTGCGCGGGCGCGGCCGAGCTCGTCGTGACGTACGCGGTCTATGGCCACGAGCTCTCCGTCCGCACGAACCACTACGACGCCGAGCACGCGTTCGTCCACCCGCCGGCGACCTTCGCGTACCCCGTCCCGCTGCGCGCGGCCACGGCCGAGATCGCGGTCGACGTGCCCGCGGGCTGGACCGTGACGTCCCCCCTGGGCGCCGGCCCCATCCTCCGCGCCGCGTCGCTCGACGAGCTCTACGATTCGCCGCTCCACGTCGCCCGGCAGGTCCGCGTGGTCGATCTGCCGACCCGCGTCCCCGCCCGCCTCGTGCTGTGGGGCGAGCGCGCGCCCGGCGGCACGTTCGACGAGGCCCGCCTCGCCGCCGACCTGGCGCTCGTCGTCGACGACCACATCGCGCGCTTCGGCGCGGCGCCGTTTGCCGCTTACACGTTCCTCGTGATGCTGGCGCACGAGGCGTACGGCGGCCTCGAGCACCGCGCCGCGAGCGTGAACCTGTTCCACCCGCACTTCGCCGCGAGCCGCAAGGCGTACGAGAGCCTCCTCGAGCTGCTCTCGCACGAGCTCTTCCACGCGTGGAACGGCAAGCGGATCGCCCCGCGGGGGTTCACCGACGGCGCGTTCGAGTACGCGCGCGAGGCGTACACGCCGTGCCTGTGGCTCATGGAGGGCCTGACGTCGCACTACGATCGCTTCGCGCTGCGGACGAGCGGCCGCATCACGGGCAAGAGCCTGCTCGAGAAGATCTTGGATGACTGGTCGCGCCTGCAGGCCACGCCGGGCCGCGCGCGCACGACCCTCGAGGAGAGCTCGTTCGACGCGTGGATCAAGCTCTACCGGCCCGACCCGTCGAACCTCAACACGACGGTCAGCTACTACCTGAAGGGCGGCCTGACGTTGTTCGCGCTCGACCTCCAGATCCGGCGCCGCACCGAGGGCGTGCGGAGCCTCGACGACGTGCTGCGCCTCTTGTGGCTGCGCCACGGCCAGACCGGCGAGCCGCACCCCGACGACTTGCAGCCTTTGTTCGAGGAGGGTAGCGGGCTCGCGCTCGCGGACGTGTTCGAGCGGCAGGTGCGCGGCACGGCCGACCCGGACCTCGCGACCGAGCTCCTGCACGTCGGCCTCGAGCTGCGCAGCGCCGGCGATCCGGGCCAGGTCGCCGACGGGGCGGTCGCCGTCTGGCTCGGCGCGGTGACGACGGGCTGCAAGGTGGGCGCGGTCTTCGACGGCAGCCCCGCCGCGGCGGCCGGGCTGTCGCCCGGGGACGAGATCGTGGCCGTCGATCAGTTCCGGACCGCGAGCGACCCCGATCTGCGAGCGCTCCTCGGCGCGCGCCGCCCGGGCGACCCCGTTCGGCTTGCGGTGTTTCGTCGCGCCCGCCTCGTCGAGATCACCGCGACGCTCGCCGCGGCGCCGCCGACGCGCTGGGAGATCGTGGGCTTGGGCGACGCTGGCGCGGCCGCCGCCCGCTATCAGGCCTGGCTCGGCGAGCCGCACCCCGGGTCGGGGCTCCTGGCCTCGATCACGACGACGGCGCGGTGGGTATAGCCGTGCTAGTTTCCGCTCGATGCGCCTCCGCCACGCCTTGCTGGTGTCCCTGATCCCGCTCGCGGCTGCTTGTAGCAAGAAGTCGGAAGGCGGTCTGCCCCCGGCCACCGAGTGGAACGCGGGTGGTAGCGCGCAGGCGGCGATGGTGGAGATGGGCAATCAGATGCCGACCGCCGGGACCCGCGGCGGGATGGCGGGCGGCGATCCGAACGACCCGCACGCCGGCCTCGACATGAACGGAGGCGGCGGCCCGGCCGGAGGGGATCCGAACGACCCGCATGCCGGCCTCGACATGAACGGGGGCGGCAACGGCGCGCCGGCGGCCGGACAGGACATGTCGAAGCTCGGGCTCCCGCCGCCCGATCCGAACCGCCCGATCGATCCGACCCACCGCATCGCGGGCACGATCGGCGTGGATGCCAAGCTCGCGGCCACGATGAAGCCGGGGACGGCGGTGTTCCTCATCGTCAAGAAGGCGGACTCCTCCGGCGCCCCGAGCGGGACGCCGCTCGCCGTCGAGAAGCTCACGTGGAAGGGCGACTCGATCCCGTTCGAGCTCACCGATCACGACGCGATGATCGCGGGCACGTCGCTCGCGGGCGACGTGGTCGTCGTCGCGCACTACGACACGGACGGCGATGCGATCTCGAAGACGGCGGGCGACGTCCTGGGGCAGGTGCGCGTCACCATCCCGGCGGACAAGGTCACGCTCACCCTCGACAGCCTGATCCCCTGACGCGCTACCAGCGGCCGACGAGCGTCACGCCGCCGTACCCCGCGGCCGCGGTCGGCACGACGGAGAGCTGGGCGTGCGTCGCCTCGCCGGCGTGGGGGGCGTGGTCGCCGGCGCGATTGGCGGCGTGGTCGCCGGCGTGGTCGACAGATCGGCGGTGACCGATGACGTACACCGCGGTGGCGACGCCGAGGAAGACGCCGCCGGCGATCAGAAAGCCGATCTGCTTGTTCTCGTCGGACTGGCCCTCGGCCTCGTCCGCGAGGATCGTGTCCGACCACTGGTTCGATCCGTTGTTGTTGACCTCGTCGGTGCGCGACTGCGCCTTCGCGCCGTAGAAGACGCCGAGCCCCACGAACACCGCGCCCGCGACGCCGAAAACGATGCCCGAGCGCTCGAGCCCGCGGCCGGGATCGCGGTCATCCCGGTGCGGTGGCGGGTCGGGCGGAAGCGTGCTCTGGCCCACCGCCGAGCCGAGCGCCGGGGGGGGAGGGGGCGGCGGCGGCGCCGCGGGCTTGCAGACTTTGCTGTCATCCACGGGGTTGTGGAGCTGCGTCTGGAGGACCCTCGCCTGCGCGGTCGCGTAGCTGACGTTGGGGCCGGTCGGCTCGATCTCGAGGTACTTGCAGAAGTACTTCAATGCCTCGATCGGCTTTTGCGCCTGCTGGTACTCCGCGGCGAGGTTCGAGAGCAGCAGCGGCAGGGGCGCGATGTTGTACGCCTGCAGGTAGAGCTCGATCGCGGCGGCGTGGTCGCCGGCCTGGCTCTTCGCGATCGCCTTGTTGACCAGGTCCTTGGCCTGCGTCACCTGGGCGTCGTTGGGCGCGGGCGCCGGGGCCCCGGGCTGCGCCTGACCGGCGCCCGCGGGCCCGCACACGAGCGCGGCGACCAGCGCCATCGCAGTGGCACGTGAGCTCCCCATCGCGCCAGGGTATCACGCCGTGCGGAGCTTCTCGAACAGGGGGCCGATCCGGCCCACGACCTCGTCGTGGAGGAGGCCGTTCGAGCCGACGAGCCCGCGCGTCCGCGCCAGCTCCCCGCCGTACACGAGCGGCGCGCCGAACACGTCGGACAGGCGGCCGCCCGCGCGCGCGAGGATCGCCTCCGGCGCGCACGTGTCCCACGCCTTGGTGCGCGACGTCGGGTTGACATAGAGGTCGCGGACGCCCGACGCGATCAGGCACAGCTTGACGCCCACGGAGCCGATCTGCTGCTCGTCGGAGATGGCGAGCGTCGACTTCACGCGCTCGACATCCGCGCTGCGGTGGGAGGCCGACGAGACCAGGCGCGCGTCGGCCGCGAGCGCGACGGTCGACACGACGAGGGGCACCACAGCCGTCTCGGTGGCGACGTGCGCGCCGCCGGCGGGCGTGGCGAAGAACGTGCGGCCGAGGGTCGGCTGGTAGACGACGCCGAGCGCGGGGCGGCCCTCGACGAGGAGGCCGATCATCACGGAGAAGCCGTCGGCGCCGCGGATGAAGTCCTTCGTGCCGTCGATCGGATCGATGAACCACTTCCGCGATGCCGCGAGCGCGCCGGGCGGCGGTGGAGCTTCCTCGGAGATCACGGGGTCGTCGG
>JANXOM010000272.1 GCA_025353585.1 Deltaproteobacteria bacterium | reverse complement strand
GATCGATCGCATGACCGATCTTCGTTGTCACCTCATTTTGAGCGACCCTGTGAGCCCGCGTCTCCGCGGGCGATCTCCTCCGGACAGGCGCCGGCGGCGGAGCCGACAAGCCGATCGACAGAGACCGCGATTTATTCGCGGTCTCTGTCCGGCGCGCTCAATCGAACACCACGGTCTTGCCGGCGTACACGAGGATCCGATCCTCGAGGTGCCAGCGGACCGCGCTCGCGAGCACGCGCTTCTCGAGCTCGCGCCCCTTGCGCACGAGGTCATCGACGCTGTCGCGGTGCGAGCAGTCGATGGTCGCCTGGTCGATGATCGGCCCCTGGTCTAGCTCGGCCGTCACGTAGTGGCTCGTCGCGCCGATGAGCTTGACGCCGCGCACGTACGCCTGCCGGTACGGATTCGCGCCGACGAACGCCGGCAGGAACGAGTGATGGATGTTGATGATGCGCGCCGGGTACCGCGCCACGAGGTCCGCCGACAGGATCTGCATGTACCGCGCGAGGACGATGAGCTCGACGCCCGCGCCGTCGACGAGCGCCGCCAGCTGCGCCTCCTGCGCCGCGCGCGTATCCGCCGTGACCGGCAGGTGGTGGAACGGCACGCCGAAGTGCGCCGCGATCGGCCCCGGCTCGGCGTGGTTCGACACCACCATCGCGATCTCGCACGCGAGCTCGCCGGCGCGGTGCCGCACGAGCAGGTCGTACAGGCAGTGCTCGAGCTTGCTCGCGAGCACGGCGATCTTGCGCACCTGCGACGCGTACGCGAGCCGCCAGTTCATGGCGAACCGCTCGCCGACCTCGCGCAGGGCGGCCTCCAGCAATACGCGGTCCGTGGTCAGCGCCGACAGGTCGAAGCGGATGCGCTGGAAGAACAGCTGGGCGACGGGATCGGTGTGCTGATCCGCGTCGAGGATATTCGCGCCGTGGCCGTAGAGCACCTGCGCCAGCGACGCGACGATGCCCTTGCGATCCGGGCAGGCGACGAGGAGCGTGGCGATCAGCGGCGGCGAGACAGGTGCGGACATGACGACGTTCACGAAGGGGGCTGGGGCCGCGCGGGATCACACTCGCAGACGTATTGATTGGAATCGATCTCGCAGGTGTGGTTCTCCCACTTGCCGCCCGGGTTGACCACGACGATGCAGTCGGTTCCGCTGCCGCCCATGGGTTTTCCGCTGCCATTGCCGTCGAAGTTGACGAGCCCGACCGGCTCGCCGTCGACAGGCGCGAAGTCGGCGGTGCTCGACCGACGCAGACCGATCCACACGCGCGTGGTGACCCCGAGCTCGCCGTCGATGCGGTTGTTCTCGTCGAGATCGCTGGGCACTATCAGGTACGCGCCCGAGGTCTCGCAGTCCGCCTCCGCCTCCTGCCAGTGGGCCGACACGGTGACATGCTTGTACCGGCGGCCCTGGACGGCCGTCCAGCCGGCCTGCGTGCGGCACGCGGGTGTCGGCGGCGGGACGTAGGTCGCGTCGCACTCGCACACGGCGGGATGCGGATCGCCGCACGGGGTGTCGTTCCACTCGTGCGACGCGTCGCCGCCGATGGTGACGCAATCCTCGCCGCGGCCAGCAGCGGAGCCGTCGTTCGGCTCCCCGCTCTGGAAGTTGCGGTACCCGGAGGTCGAGCCGTTGACCCAGCGGAACGCCCTCTCGGAGACGGTGTCGTCGAGGCCGATCCAGGCGTTGTTGGCGCCGAGCGTCGCCACGATCGCGGTTTCGGCGTTGTCGGCGATCTCGGCGAGGTACGCGCCGTCGGCGGTGCACTCGTCGTACGCGGCGTCGCGGTCGGAACCGCCGTCGACGCGCCGGTAGCGATGGCCGTTCGCGCCCGTCGCGGCGTACGCGCCGTTGCTCAGACAGGCGGCCTGCATCTGGGAGCCCGAGCCGCCATCGCGGGCATCCGTCCCCTGGCTCGCGTCGATCACGCTGCCATCGCCGTTGTTCGGGGACGACGGCGAGAACGAGCACGCGCTCGCGACGACAGCGGCGATCCCCCAGCGGCGCATGGCCCCAGTGTACCCGACGAGCGGCCGGGCTAAGCCTGCATGAAGGCCGACCTTCGCCGCCGGTTGCCAGCGGCGATCCGGTGGACCGCGGCCATCGTGATCCGATGCGAATCGCGGCGTGCACGGCGCTCGGACTCACACTCGCGGCGGTCGTCGCACACGCCGACGCGCACCTCGAGCTCACGGGCGACGTCGCGGCGAGCGCGGGGACCGACACGACCAGCACCACCGTCGCCACGGCCCACGCCGCGCTCGGGATCGCCTACGCGCGGACGCCGGTCCCGCTCGTGCGCCGCGGCCTCGTCCTCGGCGATGACAGCACTGGAAGCGCGCGGCTGTGGCTGTTCACCAATACCGACGCCGACGACCGCGACGCCATTCGCGCGGACGTCTCCGCCCTCGCGCTCCGCACGACGCGCGAGAACACCCAGGCCAGGGACGGAGACGCCGGATGGCGACGTGGAGCGATCGACGCCGGGCTCTCCGCGCGCGGCGCGGGCTGGAGCCTCGGCGGGCGGATCGCGTACCAGCCGGTCGGCAGCCTGCGCGACTCGTACTGGCGCTCGGGGCGAGACGTCACCGCGTCGACCGTCGCGTTCTCGTGGCCGGCCGCCTTCGCGTTCGGCACCACGGACAGCCGCACCGCGTTCGGCGCGCTCGACGTCTCGTTCGTCTCGCGGGCGCGGCCAGACGTCGACCTCGGGATGGACGTCGACGTGGCGCTCCGCTTCCTGCGCTACCAGTCCGCGCGGACCACCGTCGACATCTTCAGGTTCCACGAGATCGAGTTCGACGGGCCGGGCCACGGCGCCACGCTGGCCACCTCCAGCACCGAGGCGAGCGACCTCGCGGTGGACGTCGCGTCGGTCGACTACCACCTGCTCGATCACCTCGTGCTCGCGACCCACGGCGGCCTCGAGGTCGTCCACCCGCTCGCCACGTTCACGCACGACAGCTCGCCGGGGACCGGCACGCTCGATGGCGGTCACCTGACGACCGCGCGCTACTGGCTCGAGCTCACCGAGCACCGCGCCCACGCGACGTTCGGGGTCGGCGCCGGGTCATGGGCGCGGCTCGACCCGACGGGCGGCGGCGCCGACATCGGCGAGCTCGTCACGGCGTCGGCAGACTGGACGCACCACCGCGTCGAGCTGCGCGGCGATCTCCAGTTCGGGCAGCTCCGACGCGGCCTGCTCGGGCCGCTCGCGTCCGCGAGCCTCGCGCCGGTGGGCACGCACCTGGACATCGGGCGCGGCACCGTCGAGGCGGACGTTCACCTCGTGCGGCAGCTCGTGGTGGCGAGCACCGCTTGGGTGGAGCGCTCGGATCGCGATGACCCGCGGTGGAGCGTTCCGGCGAGCGGTGAGCTCGCGACCCACGCGGGCGCCGAGGTCTCGGCGCGATGGAGCTATCGGTGAACCGAGGCCGGCGCTAGACGACGCGCGCCGACGGGAAGTTCGAATCCAGCGGCACCTCGGGCAGCGACTTCACGATGACGAACGCGACGATCGCGCCGGCCACCGCGGAGAGGATGGCGTAGAGGTACGCCGTGCCGGTGTCACCGTGGGCGTGGCCCGCGCCGACGACAAATCCGCCGATCTCGCCGGCCACCCAGAGCACGCCGCCGAGCGCGCCCCAGCCGCCGCTGCGGTTCTTGCCGCGAGCAATGGACGCGAGCTTCTTGCAGAACCAGATGAGGAAGATGATCTCGAGCATGGTCGACCCCCGTCGCCAGTGAAGTAAGGCTCGCGAGCGTACCCGATCTGACTACGCGGAAGGGCCGCGGAGGAGCCGCCACGTCGGGCCAGCCAGGCGCACCCCGCAGGCGAGCGCGACGAGCGCGGCCGGGAGCCAGAAGATCGCGTAGTAGCCGGCGATGCCGTGCTGGTCGGGGCTCGCGAGGAGCGCCGTCGCGGCGGTCTGCGCGACGAGGCCGCCACCGGCGAGCACGAGGAGGAGCGCGCCGACGAGCTTGCCGCGGACGGCGAGGATGCCGCCGAGAGACAGCGCGGCGGCGAGGACGACGGCGGGGGTCTGCGTCGCGGTCACGATCGGCTGGAGCCAGGCGTACACGAGGAGCATCGGGACGGCGGCGAACGCCGTGACCACCATCGGGCGGAGCCAGCGGAGCGCGCGGTGGTCCGAGGTCCACGCGGCGTTCTGCGCGCGGGCGGCAAAGGCGGCGCGGACGGCGGGCGCGACGAGGTTGATGACGACAAGGGCGCCGCCGAGCGCGCTGATGCAGAGCACCCACATCTGGATGTACATCCCCATCGACCACTCCGGGTACAGGGGATCGGGCGCGCGGGTGACCGGCCAGAAGTAGACCGCGTTGAGGCCGCCGGAGACGGCGCCGACCGCGCCGAGCGCGATGGCCAGGCCGCGCGCCCACAGGCGCCCGCGGACCAGGCCGTAGATGGCGAGGACGAGGGCCGCGCTGATGACGATGGCGAGGCGCCGGTCCGGAAACAGGTCGAAGTCGATGAGGCGCACCCCGGCGAGCGCGGTGGCGATGATGACGGCCTGGCACGCCAGGAGCCCGGCGGCGAGCACCACGTGCAGCCGCGCCGACCCGCGCCACGCGGCGACGGCGGTGACGAGCGCGCCGGCGGCGATGAGCCCGCTGATCCCCCACTCGACCGGCGTGGCCCAGGTCGTGGTCGTCCCGAACAGATGGAGCCAGGCGACGGCGACCGCCACGGGCATGGCGAGGCCAAGGACACGAACGGCGCGAGTCATGCTCCTTATACGGCCGGCCGCCCCATTCGCTCCATCTCAAAACTGAAGCCACATCACTAACAGGGGCCTGGCCCCTTTGTTAGCGGCCGGGGGCCGGACACCGCAAGATGTGGGCGTGCCGGGGCCGCCGACCGAGGATGCGATGAGGGCGGCCAAGCTGTCGCGGGTGCCGGGGGTGACCGTGGCCGAGGCCGCCGGCAGGTTCGGCATCTCCACGGCCGCCGTCAGCCGCGCGCGGAAGAACGCGGCCACGGCCCCGAGCCTCGCCGAGCTCGCCCTCGCCGCCTTGACGCGCAATGGCACCCTGCGCGAAGGCCCGCTCGAGCTCGCCGCCGTCGCCGGCTGGATCGACTACATCGACCACGACGGCTGCACGGAGGCGCAGGCCCGCGCGCTCCTCGAGGCGTGCCCGCAGCTCGCGATCGCCGGCGACCGCTGGACCCTCGTCGCCGCCTGGCCCTAGCCGCCTTAGCTATACGAGATCTGGATCGTCTCGATGATCTTGGCCGCCGCGTCCCTCACGACGTCGGTGTCCGGATCGCGGACGATGACATAGCCATCACCCTCGTAGCTGTCGGAGCGCATCGCGCCGACCTGCGGCAGCTTCGACTCGACCGCGAGGTGGCCGACGAGCTCGTTCGCCCGCGCGATCCCGTCGACGCCGGTGACCCGCCCGCGCCCCACGCCTCGCAGGAACGCCACTGCCACCGCGTACTTGCGCTCGTACGGCCCGTCGAACGCGTCGTCGACGACCGCGCGCGCCCACGCCTTGTACATGTCCGCGTCGTGCGCGTAGCTATTGGCGAGGACGATGTTCGCGCCCGGCGGCCGCGCCGCGATCTCGCCGATCGCCAGCGAGCCGTCATCACGCCGGAACCACTCCATGTGGGTCATGCCGGTCTCGAGCCCGAGCGCCTTGACCGCCTTGACGCCGAGCGCGCGCGCGTCCGCGAAGTCGGGCCCGTCGATGTCGCGCGGGAGCACCACGACCCACTGGATCCACGGCTTCTCCATCACCTCGAGCGGCGTCGGGAAGTAACGCGTGCAGCTCTGGAACTTCACCTCGCCGCCGATGGTGATCGTCTCGAACGAGAACTCGCGGCCGCGCAGGAACTCCTCGGCGAGCGCCGGCCTCTCGGGACTCGCGTGCAGCGCCCGCAGCGCCGCGCGAAGCTCGTCGGTGTTCGCGATCCGCCACGTCGACTTGCTGCCCATGCCCGCCGGCGGCTTGACCACGAGCGGGAACCCGACCTCGGCGACGAAGGCCTCGGCGTCGGCCCAGGTCGTGACGAGCTTGTGCCGCGCGCACGGCAACCCGTGCTTGCGCAGCTCGTCCTTCATCCGCGCCTTGTCGCGGAACAGGTCCGCGGTCGACGGGTCGGTCCCCGCGATACCGAGCGCGAGCCGCACCTCGGCGAGCTGGACCTGCAGCGGCTCGAGGATGCCGACGAGCCGGTGGAGCTTGCCGTGGCGGCGCTCGAGGAGCCGGCCGGCCATGATGAGCTGGTTCGTCTCGAGGGCGTCCTCGACCTGGACGACGTCGTGGAACAGCTTGCCGTCCTCACCGGCGGCGGGCTTCTGGACGATGCCGAGCAGGCGGACCCCGGCCAGGCGGGCGACCGCGCGGGCGAAGCGCATGGTCGCATCGAGCGGGAACGGCGCGACGAACACCACGTTTCGCATCGGCGCGTTGTAACAGGAACGCCCCGCTCTGCGACAATGGAAGTCCTGATGAACGTCGTCTTTCTCGCGCCCAGCTATCCGCCGGAGATGCAGCAGTACACGCGCGGGCTCGCGGAGGTCGGCGCGAACGTGTTCGGCGTCGGCGACGCGCCCGTGTCCGCGCTGCCCGCCTCGCTCAAGCGGCACCTCCACGACTACCTCCAGGTCCCGAAGCTCATGGACGAGGACGACGTCGTCGCCCGCGTGCACGCCTGGATGCGCGGCCGATCCGTCGACCGCGTCCTCGCGAACTGGGAGGTCATGGTCCTCGCCGCCGCGAAGCTGCGCGAGAAGCTCGGCGTCGCCGGCATGTCGTACGACGCCGTCCGCGGCTTTCGCGACAAGCAGCTGATGAAGGAGCGCGTCGCCGCCGCCGGCCTGCGCGTCCCGCGGTCGATGCGCGTCCGCACCGCGAGCGAGGCCCGCGAGGCGGCGCTGAAGATCGGCTACCCGGTCGTGCTCAAGCCCATCGCGGGCGCCGGCAGCGCGGACACCTACGAGGTCCGCAGCGAGGCCGAGCTCGAGGACGTCCTGAAGAAGACGCAGCACGTCGGCGAGGCGAGCCTCGAGGAGTTCATCGAGGGCGACGAGTTCACGTTCGACACCGTGTGCATCGGCGGCAAGCCGGTCTACACGAACGTGGCGCAGTACCTCCCGAAGCCCATCATCGCGCGCAGCAACGAGTGGATCAGCCCCGTCATCACGACGGTCCGCGACCTGTCACAGCCCGCGATCGCCAGCGGCGTCGCGCTCGGGCACCAGGTGCTCGCCGCGCTCGGCATGGGCGACGGCTTCACGCACATGGAGTGGTTCAGGAAGCCGAGCGGCGAGGTCGTGTTCGGCGAGATCGGCTGCCGCCCGGGCGGCGCGTGCCTCGTCGACCAGATGAACTACACGAGCGACATCGACCTGTTTCGCGAGTGGGCCCGCGCCGTGTGCTGGCACGCGTTCGAGGCCGTCGCGCCGCGGATGTACAACGCCGCCATCATCTTCAAGCGGGCCAAGGGCCAGGGCCGCATCACGCGGATCACCGGCCTCCACGAGTTCATGCGGAAGTACGGCGACTTCGTCGTCGAGCAGCACCTGTCACCGGTGGGGACGCAGCGGCGCAACTGGAAGCACACGCTGATCTCCGACGGGCACATCCTGCTCCGTCACCCGGACTTCCGGATCGCGAACGAGCTGGCGGATCTCGTCGCGAACGAGATCACGCTTTACGCGGAGTAGCGGGCGCCGGCGCCGCGGCCACCGGCGCCAGATCCGCCGGCGCATCCGGCTTCCCCGGCGTCTTCGGGATGGGCGGCAGCACCGCGATGTCGCCGTCGCTGATGATCCCGTGCGCGCCGTCCTCGGGGCCGAGCTGGTCCTCGAGCATCTTCGACGCGATGTCCATGAAGTCCTCCTCGGTCACGATGCCGACGAGGCGGTCGTGGTGGAGCACCGGCAGGCACCCGACGCGCAGCTTCCGCATCATGCGCAGCGCGTCGATCGTCGCCGTCTCCGGCCCGACCGTCACCACGTCGCGCTTCATGATCTCCGCCACCGGCGTCCGCCGCACCGAGCCGCCGCTCATGAGGAACCGCAGCACCGCGCGGTGCGTGATCACGCCGACGAGCCGGTGGTCCGCGTCCTCCACGGGCACGTGCCGGATCCGCTCCCAGATCATCAAGTTCGCGACCATCTCGATCGCGTCGTCCTGCTGGACGGTGAACAGGTCGGTCGTCATGTACTGGTCGACGCGCAGATAGTTCGTCTCGGTCACCTTGGCCTCGTCGAGCCGCGCGCGCTCCCACTTCGCGACCGGGCGCCCGGTCTCCTGCCGCGCCGCCGTCGCCGCGACCAGCGCGTTCGCGCGCTCGGCCGGGCTCGACCGATCGCGCAGCGAGTTCCACGACGACAGCTGCCAGCGCGCACCCGTGCGGGCGCTGCGCACGCGCTCCTCGACGACGCCGAGGTACTTCGTGATGTCCGGCTCGTTGATCTTCTGCCGCCGGAGGCCCGCCTCGGCGAGCGGCAGCAGGCGGTCGAGCACGAGCGTGCGCGCCGTGATCTCCTCGCCGTCGAGCCACTCGAAGTGCGAGCCGATGCCCTCGCGCGCCGCCGTGTAGAAGTTCGCCGCCGCCTGATCGAAGTCGATCCGACGCGTGACGTCTTCCTCGCGCGCGCCCATCTCGACCATGAGGCCGGTCCAGAACGCCGCGTTCGCGACCTCGTCGATCGTGCTCGGCCCGGCCGGCATGATCCGGTTCTCGATGCGGAGGTGCGGCTTGCCGTCGGTGAAGCCGTAGCAGGCGCGGTTCCAGCGGTAGATCGTGCCGTTGTGGAGCCGCAGGGCCTTGAGCTGCGGGATCTCGCCCCGCGCGAGCACGGCCATCGGATCCTCGTCGAGGTCGGTGCCGACCAGGGCGCGGAACCGCGTGACGTCCTCCTTGAAGATCTCGACGACGCTCTTCCGCACGTAGCGCGTGCCGAAGTTCACGCGCGCCTCGGTCTCGCGGAAGTGGTTCTTGCGGTTGCGGTCGTCGACGGCCTGGCGGAACAGCGCGATCCGCGTCTCCGCCCACAGCCGGCGGCCGAACACGATCGGCGAGTTCGAGCTGATCGCCATCAGCGGGCCCGCGAGCACCTGCGACAGGTTGTAGAAGCGCGGGAACTCGTCCGGATCGACCTGCAGGTGGACCTGGAAGCTCGAGTTACACGCCTCGAGCATCACGGAGTCGTGGTCGATGATCAGCTCGTCGAGGCCCTTGATGGAGAACTCGAACTTGCCGCCGCGCATCGCCGTGATGATCTTGTTGAGCTGCATGTAGCGCGCGCTCGGGACCATGTTGTCGAGGCCGAGGTCGCTCTTGCGCATCGTCGGGAGGATGCCCATCAGCACCACCCCCATCCCGATCTCCTTCGCCGCCGCGCGCGCCCGGTCGACGAGATCGTCGAGCTGCACGTGCATCTTCGTCAGGCCGTCGCCGCCGAGGAGCTGCGGGTCGCAGTTCGCCTCGAGCTGGAACTGCCCGAGCTCCGTCGTGTAGTGGCTCGCGTGCTTGAGCTGCTCGAGGACGCGCAGGACGCCGCGCGCGGGCCCCCACGTCTCGTCGATCAGGAACATCTCCTGCTCGGCGCCGATCCGGCGGACGCCGGTCTCGAACAGCTTGTTCTCGATCATGTATTCGACGGCACGGATGTCGTCGAGGATCGCGCTCATGAACTCGCGCTGGCGCTCGCCCTCGAGCTTGCCGTCGACTTCCTTGTGCTCTCGTGTCGTGGTCGAGCTCATTGTCAAATTGCTCCCCGAGTCCACTCGTCCAGGATCTGCGGCAGCATCTTGCGCCACGTGATCCAATCATGGGCCCACTCCGGGCCCCAGCTATCGACCTTGTTCGGCACGCCCTTGCCGCCGAGCGCGTTCGCCATCGCCCACGACTCCCACAGCGCCTCGGCCTTGCCCTCGCCCGAGGAGAACTGGATGAAGCGCGTGCGCAGAATCTCGAGGTGCCGCCCCTCGAGATGCGGGACGAAGTGCAGCGGCGAGCTCACCCAGAACTCGTCCGTGAACTCGTTGTTCTGCACGTCGTAGAAGCGGCGCAGGTCGTACGTCCCGCTCATCGCGAGCGCGCGCGCGAACACGTCCGGGAACCGGCAGACCACGGCCGCGGCGTGGAACGCGCCGATCGACGCGCCCGCCGCCCACAGCTCGATGTCGGGCGCCTTGCAGTCCGCGCGCACGGCCGGCACGACCTCGTGCCGCACGTAGTGGTGGAACTGGTTCTGCAACCACATCTGGTGGCGCGGGTTCCCTTCGCGCGAGACGAGCGCCTTGCCGGCCACGCTGTCGCACGAGTAGATCTTGATCTTGCCCGCGTCGAGCAGCGGCCCGAGCACGGCGATCATGTGGAAGCGCTCGATCTCCTCCGCATCGCCGCCCGCCGTCGGGAACAGCAGCACGGGCCGGCCGAACGTCCCCCAGCGCACGAGCGTGACGTCGCGCTCGAGCCGCTCGCTGCGCCAGCGCGCGACGGTCTTGTCTGCGCGGATGGCCGCCATCAGGCGCCCACCTTCGCACCACGCTCGTCCGCGCGCCACGCCTGCACGCGGTTCCAGAACAGCTCCGTGAACTGCTCGACCTCGTGCTTGGGGTAGAGCGCCGTGACCTTGTCGCGGAACGCGGACTTCGCCGTCTGCGTGCCGAAGAACTCCCACGCGACCTCGTCGAGGTGGGCGAGGTGGGTGGCGCAGAACGCCTCGAAGCGCGCCGTCTCGAAGCGCTCCGCGGCCACGGCCGCGTACGCCGATAGCTTCTCGCGGTACGGCCGGTCGCGCTCGGCCGCGATCTTGTAGAACGGCTCCCAGTCGAGGTTCTTGCGGAACGGCTTCTTCGTGACGGCGCAGAAGATCGACCACTTGAGGTTCGCCTTCACCATCCACGGGAAGTGGCGATGCAGCGACGTGACCTGCGAGTCCGGGCACGGGTTCGCGAAGTCGATCGGGTACCAGGTGCCGTCTTTTCGCAGCGACTCGCAGGAGTTGAAGTCCCAGCCGAAGAACGCGTTGATCGTCAGGCACGTGTCGCGCAGGAGCGTCGCCTCGTCCTCGCTGACGAAGTTCGTGGCCTGCGTGTAGCGATCGTGCAGCGGCGCGTCGGGGTCGTACTTGACGAGGTGCGTCTGCGGGCCGAGGCCGATGCAGCGCACGAAGCTGTCGAACGGGTTCACGGCGGCCTGCAGGTGCATGACCGTCTTGCCGCTCTCCTCGTACTTCTTGCGGAGCGTGGCCTCGTCGCCGATGCGGCTGACCGCGCGCCAGCCGCCGCCGTCGTACGGCTTCATGAAGAGCGGATAGCCGATGCGGTTGCCGACGGTGCCGAGGTCGAACAGCTTCGCGTACTTCTTGAGCGTCGGCGCGTGGTCCGGCGTCACGTCGTACGCCTTCGGCGGCACCATCCATGTCTCGGGGATGGGCATGCCGAGGTGCATCATCGCCGCGTACGACGTGTGCTTCTCCATCGACTGCACGGCCCACGGGTTGTTGAGGACGTAGAGGCCGTCCATCACGATGGACTTTTTGATCCACTCGCGGCTCGTGTGATACCAGTGCGTCAGGCGGTCGAGGACCACGTCGTACTTGCACGGCTGCCGCAGATCGAACGGCTCGATCGTGACGCGCTCGACCTCGATCCCGACGGTGTCGCCCTGCCACGGGACCGCGAGCTTCAGGTGCTCGAGGATGTTCTCGTAGCAGATCGGCCAGCAGATATCCGCGCCGAGGGACAACCCGATCTTGCGTGTGACAGTGGCCATCTTGCGGGCTCCTATTCGTAGACGTGAAGAAACGGACCGGGCATCAGCCACGACAACCCCTCGCGGAGCCGATCGCGCCAGTTCTCCCAGTTGTGGCCGTCGCGGGCCTCGACGTAGCGGACATCCATCCCTGTCGACTGCAGGAGCGGCTGCAGCGAGCGGTTCTCGTAGATCAAGGACTCGTACGTGCCGACGCTGACGAACACGCGCTCGCTGAACACGGCCGGCTCGGCGCGGAACTTGTTCATGAACGCCACCACGGGATCGAACAGCGGGCCGCGGTGGTTGCGATCGCCGATGTCGGTGAACGCGAACGAGCCGGACTGCAGCAGCAGGCGGCCGTAGAAGCCGGGGTAGCGATACGCCGTCGACAGCGCCGCGACCGCGCCGAAGCTCGCGCCCATGATGCAGCGGCCCTGCGGGTGCGCGTCGAGCGGGAACAGGCGCTCGACGTACGGGACGAGCTCCTCGGTGAGGAACTTCGCGTGGTTCGGATCGTCGGCGTATTCCTTGAGCCGGTTCGGCGAGCTCGTGAACACGACGATCGTGTCGGCGAGCTCGAGCCGATCGATCAGGTTATCGAGCACGGTGCCCATCGACGCGTAGCGCAGATAGTCGTGGCCGTCGTGGACGAGCAGGAGCGGGTACTGCCGCGTGCGCTGGAAGCGCGACGGGATGTAGAGGCCGAAGCCGCGGCGGCCGAACGTGTTCGAGTCGATCCAGATCTCGTCCAGGTGGCCCTTCGCCGCCGACGGATCCGGATAGATCCAGTCGGGCACCGAGTACCCGGTGCCGTGCGCGACCGAGTTGCCGCCGAACGGGTCGCGGGCGATCGCGTTGTTCAGCGGGTCCTGCGTCCACTCGCCGTGCCCGCCCCGGACGATCTCGAGCTTGTACTCGACGCGCGAGCCTGGCGGCAGCTGCATCGTCAGGTACCAGACGTTGGTGCCGTCCACGCGCGCGAGCTGCTGCGACGACGGCAGGCCGAACACCCAGTGCTTGAGGTGGACGGCCTCGGCGTCGCCCCGCCAGACGAACGTGATGGTGCTGTCCTCGACGATCGGGAAGCCGCCCGCGGCCATGAACGCGTCGGCGGCCTGCGGCGTGTGCGGCCCGGCGAGGAAGCTCGAGATGCGGCTCATGTCTTCATGTCTTCATGCGGGTCAGCGTCGGTGAGCTGAAGCGGCTCGGCGTCCCGATCCAGCCCATCTCCACCACGCCCTGCGTCGTGAGGCGAGTGCCGAGGGCGCGGACGATCTTCCGCTGCTCGAAGATCACGCGCGCGCCGTGGTCCATCGCGACGCACGTGGCCGGCGCCATCCGCCGCGCGAACCGCTGGATGCCCGCGCGCGCGTCCATCTTCAGGCGACGCTTCGGATCGGGCAACACCACGATGCCGGGCGCGATGCCGAGGCCCGCGTCGAGGACCTGCGCGATGTCCGAGCCGTACGGCGGGTAGTCGTGAAACAGCACCACGCGATCCGTGAGCATCATCGCGCCCGCGGACCACGCGATGATCGGCTTGCCCGCCGCGAGGGCCAGCACGTCGAACAAGGTCATGCGGTTCATGAGCGACGCCACGTGGCCGCCCGCGATGACGAGCGCCTCGCACTCCGCGAGCTGCGCCGCGAGCTCGGCCCGGTGGCGCGCGATCAGCGGGCGCTGGCCCGGCGTCCACTTCGCCTCGAACGCATCGCGCACGGCGGTGCAGCGCTCGATGTGATCGACGTCGAGGTAGCGGAACTGATCGACGGCGACCTTCTCCTCCTGGGCGAGGAGCTCGGGATCGACGTAGCGCACGGAGATCGCGTGCTCGGCCTCCTCCGTCTTCTCGAGGCGGATCCGGTAGAGCGCCTGCATGTTGCGCAGCCGCTGCTGGCGCGCCTGGTAGGCGGTCGTGAACTCCGCGTCGCCGCGGAACACCTCGACGCCGCGCGCGTGGAGCAAGAGGTTGACCGCCGGCACGCCGAGCGAAGCGACCATCGCCCCGTCCTCGGCCTCGCGCTCCTGAAAGCCGGCGCGCACGAGCCCCACGCGGCCGCGGATCTTCAGCTCCGCGAGCACGGCCGCGACGTCCGGCCCCGGGCCTTGCGGGCCGAGCAGCGCGATCGTCGGATGGGGGATCGGCAGCGCCGCCGGCATTACCGCGCTCGGACCTTCACGGCTTGCCCGACAACGTCGAGCATGTGGCGGAGCGTGTCGTAGTCGGGGTGCTTCAGGCGGATCCACGCGTTCGCCATGTAACCGGCCTCCACGCCCTGCGTGGGCGTGCCCGCGGGCGGCGTGTGCCAGTCGATGAGCCACGCGCCGAAGCGCTCGCGGATGATGTCGAGGCCGTCGTAGTGCGAGATGTGGCCGTCGCGATCGGGGCGGAGCGCGATGATGCCGGCGGACATCCGGCGCGACGGCCGCTGGCTCGGGCGGCCGGCCGCGATCAGCATCGCCCACTCGCGATACAGGTCCATGTCGTTCGCGACGTTGTAGAGATCCCACGCGCGCACGCCGGGCGGGCGGCAGCCGATCTCGGAGAACTTGAGGCCCTTGGGGCCCGAGAACCACTCCATGTGGGTCGCCGAGGTCTCGATGCCGAGGAGCGTGACGACCTTCTGCGCCATCGCCTTCACCTCGGCGTAGCCGGGCTGGTCGATGCGGTTCGTCGCGATGAACTGCGGCGAGATCCACCGCGTGCGCATCGCCTCGAGGACGTTCGGATA
This sequence comes from Deltaproteobacteria bacterium, assembly GCA_025353585.1. GTDB lineage: Bacteria > Myxococcota_A > Polyangia > Haliangiales > Haliangiaceae > JABFXX01. The sequence continues at coordinate 25,547 of JANXOM010000272.1, read as the reverse complement.
GTAGTGCGTGGCGAACTCGTGCACGACCTCGCCGCCGAGCGTGAGCGTGTCGAAGAAGCCCTCGTGGCCCTCGATGAACTCCTCGATCGCGGCGCTGCGGCCGTGCTCGAGCCCGAGCGCGCGGACGGCCTCGGCCAGCTCGGCGTCGCTGTCCACGCGGGTCGCCCCCGCGGCGCCGGCGCCATCGCGCGGCTTCAAGATCAGCGGGTAACCGATCCGCGCGGCGAACGCGAAGGCCTCGGCCGGCGAGCTGACGGCATCGGACGCGGCGCACGGCACACCGCCGGCGCGGAGGACCTCCTTCATCGCGGGCTTGTCGCGGCACAGGAACGCGGTGCGCGTGGACGTGCCAGGGATCCCGGCCGCCTCGCGGGCCTGCGCGGCCGGCATGATGTGGGCCTCGACGGTCGCCTCGAGGCGATCGACCTGCTTGTGCTGCTGGATGAAGCGCACCGCGTCGAGGACCTGCTGCGGGTTCGTGACGTTGCCGATCGGCTCGTAGTGCGTCAGGTAGCGCCGCATCTCCTCGTCGAGGCTCTCCTTCGAGCCTTCGCCGATGGCGCTGACCGTCGCCCCGATCTCGGCGAGGGCGCGCACGAACTGCCGCTGGTTGGGCGGGAAGCGAGGCTCGATGAAGACGACGTGGGTCATGATGCGGTGAGGCGGTTGTAGACCAGCTCGTAGAGCTTTCCCTGCACATTCCAGGAGAAGTCGACGGCCATCCCGTTGTCGATGAGCCGGCGCCACTGGGCCGGGTTCCGGTAGGTGGCGAGCGCGGCCTGGACGGCCCAGCGGAGGCCGGCGTCGTCGTGGTGCTCGAAGGCGAAGCCGGTGCCGCGGCCGGTGCGCGGATCCCATTGCCGCACCGTGTCGGCGAGGCCGCCGGTGCGATGGACGATCGGCACGGTGCCGTAGCGCATCGAGTAGAGCTGGTTCAGGCCGCACGGCTCGTAGCGCGACGGCATGAGGAACATGTCGGACCCGGCCTCGATCAGGTGGGCGAGGTCATTCTTGAACCCGTTGTAGAAGCAGACCTGCCGCGGAAACGCGCGCTGCAGCCGCGCGAACATGTCCTCGAGGGCGGGCTCGCCGCTGCCGAGGACCACGAGCTGGAACCCGTGGCGGCGCAGCAGGTCCGGCATCACGCCGCCGAGGAGCGAGAAGCCCTTCTGTCCGACGAGCCGCGACACGATGCCGAGCACCGGCGTGCCGGGGAGGTACGGCAGGCCGAGGGCGGTGAGGAGGGCTTCCTTGTTGGCTTCCTTGCCGGACAGGTCGCTCGCCGAGAAGCGGTTCGGGATGAAGCGATCGCGCTCGGGGGACCACTCGTCGTAGTCGACGCCGTTGAGGATGCCGACGACGGTGGAGCTCCGCGCGCGTAGGTACTCGTCCATGCCGGCGCCGAGCTCGGGGCCCTGGATCTCGCGGGCGTAGGTCGGGGAGACCGTGCTGACGCCATCGGCATAGAGGATGCCTTGGAGCAGGAAGTTCACGCGGCCGGCGGAGAGAAGATCCTGATGGAACAGGTGCGCGACCGACGACAGGTTCGTATCGGGGCCGACGGCCGCCGGAAACGAGCCCTGGTACATGAGGTTGTGGATCGTCAGGAGCGACCGCGTGTTCGCGAAGCGCCGGTCGCGCGCGAACAGGGTCTTGATGATCATCGGCAGGAGCGCCGTCTGCCAGTCGTGGGCGTGGACGATGTCCGGCGCGAAGTCCAGGCGCTGACAGAGGAGGAGCGCGGCGTAGCTCAGCGTCAGGAAGCGCCGGTGCTCGTCGCCATCGCTCGTGTACAGGCGACCGCGCGCGAACAGCGCCGGGCAGTGGACAAAGTAGACCGGCGGCGCCGTGCCGACGCGGAAGATCTTCGTCTGGTACCGGTGCTGGCCGAGCGGGACCTCGAGGTCCATGACCCACTCGAACGTGTGCTTCTTCGTATCGACGCTGTCGTACAGCGGGATCACGACGCGCACATCGTGACCGGCGCGCGCCAGGTACGCCGGGAGCGCTGCCATCACATCTGCGAGGCCACCCGTCTTGGCAAACGGGGCCATCTCCGACGCGACGAAGAGCACGTTCACGAGCGCGGCAAGGTTAGCAGAAGCGTGCGTCTCAAAACCAGCGGCGGAGGGCGCCGACGAACGCCGGAACGAGGCGATCGACCTTGGCCGCGCCGATCGCCATCTGCGCGAAGGGCTCGAACGGATCGGCGAGCAGGTCCCGGCGGACCTCGATGCAGATGGCGCGGCCGGGGTGGGCCACGACGTGGTCCCACGCCAGCGTGCTCGGGTGCAGCGGATAGGTCTCGCTGTTGGCGAGGGTCAGGTCCGTGGCGGCGAGGCCCGCGCGCAGGGTGGCGACGACCTCGGCCGGGGCGTGGTCCGTGCCGTCGGTGCCGCGGGAGATGACGTCGAGCTCGGGGCGGAGGGGCCAGGTCGGGAACGTCGCGGGTGCGTAGGCCGCGCGGAGGTTGGTGACGATGTCGGCGTCGACCTCCACGGCGACCTCGCGCGGGGCGTACGTGTGGAGGGCGAGGATCGCGCCGCGCGGAGAGAGGCCGCTGATGGCCGTGCGCGTCAGGGCGACGTACCGATCGTAGAGGCCGCGCAGGAGGGCGCGATCCTCGGGCGAGGTGATCCAGGGCATGAGGCCTGGCGTGACCTTGCCGGCGCGGAAGTCCGCGGGCGAGGCGTCCATCCGGCGGTTGCAGTCGATGAAGGTGCGCGGGATCTGGCAGCGGAGGACGGCGGTGGTGATGCCGTGGAGCGCGAGGGCGGCCGCGATCGCGACGCCGAGCTCGGGCGCGCCGGCGTCGGTGTTGACGTGGAAGAAGTCGGCGAGGCCGGCCGGCAGCGGCGAGGTCAGCTGCGCGGCGAGGCGCGCATAGTCGGCGCTGCGTGTGGCGCCGTGGGGGATCTCGATGACGAGATCGGGCGGGCCCCCGGGGCCGGCGAGGTGAACATCGACGACGTCTGGGATCGAGGCGAGCACCGGCGGACGATCCCACGGCACCGGGCCCGCAGCCGCTCGGATGAAGCAACTTCGTACCCACGTGGGTACGGAGACCGCTCGGGCGCACCCGCTCCGGGCTCGCGGAGAACATACCCAGCTCGGGTCGGGAGCGAGTGCGCGCCCGCGTCGTCGAGCTCGAGCACGAAGCCGTGCGCGGTCCCGGCTCCGTGCACCGGAACGCGCCGCGCGCCAGATCTGCCCGCGCGATCGTCGCGACACGAGAGACGTCGCCGTCGTCGCGGATGGCCGGACCGGAATCGCGCGGGCCCGGCGGGGGGCGCTCGACCAGACCCACGACATCCCGCTGACCGCGCACGGGCTCAAGGCGGCGGTCGCGCGCGCCGGCATCGAGGCCGGCGCGGTCAGACGAACCGTCAGAGCCAGATGGGCTCGTCGACGCCGAGGGGGCCGGGCGGGAGCGTCCAGCGCGGCACGAGGCCGGCGAGCGAGCCCGGGCAGCGGACGCGGAGCAAGTCGCCGAAGCTCGAGGTCACGCGCTCGCGGAATGGATCCCCGGTCGTGACCTGCGGGGCGCGCGGGTCGCCGGTCTCGCCGAGCGACGTCAGCTGGTGCGCGATGCGCGCGAGCGACATGCGCACCGTGGTCGCCCCGCCGTGCTCGAGGCGGCGCGTCAGGGCGCGCGCCGTGGCGGCGGCGAGCAAGTAGCCCGCGCCGTGATCGAGGGCCTGCGCGGGGAGCGCGCCGGGCGTGTCGGTGCCGAGCGCCGCCTGCGTGCGCGCGGCGATGCCGCTGCTCATCTGCACGAGGCTGTCGAACCCGCGCCGCTCGCGCCACGGGCCAGTCCAGCCGTAGGCGTCGAGGCGGAGGATCGCGAGGCCCGGCGCCAGGGTGCGCAGGCGGCCCTCGCCGAGGCCGAGGCGGTCGAGCGCCGGGCCGCGGTAGGCGCAGACGAGGACGTCCGCGTCAGCGACGAGCGCCTCGAAGGTCTGTCGGCCGGCGGCGCTCTTCAGATCGAGCGCGGCGCGGCGCTTGCCGCCCGTCGTCTCGCCGAGGAGCGCGGGGACCTCGGCGAAGCCGGGTGGATCGATGCGCAGGACGTCCGCCCCGTACGCGGCGAGGACGCGCGTGCAGACGGGGCCGGCGATCACGCGCGTCAGATCGAGCACCCGCACGCCGGCGAGCCCGGGGCCGCGCGGTCGGGCGCCCGTGATCCCTGCGGGCGGGTCCGCCAGCGCGCCGGCGGCCCCGGCCCGGGTGACGTCCGTGGCGAACAGCGGCTCCGCCGCCACGGCCTGGCCCTGCGGATGAGCGGCCCACGCCGCGCCCGTGCGCATCAGCGCCGCCGCGCCACCCGCGGCGACGATCGCGGCCTCGAGCTCCTCGCCGGCGCGCGTCGCCACCACGCGCGCTACGGCCGCCCGCGTGGGCTCCGGGTCACCGAGGGCGGCGAGCGCCGCGGCGCGGTGGTCGCGGTAGTTCGTGTGGATCCGGATCCAGCCGTCCGCCGTGCGGTAGTCCCCCGCGATCGGACCCCAGATCGGGGGCTGCTCCCCGCCCACGGGCTCCTGGAACCGCTCGCTGCGGAACGCCACCGCCGCGTGCTGCCGGTCCACGCGCACTTCGCGCGCGCGCCTCCCCTCGCGCACGGCGACGAGCTCGGCGATCGCCGCCGTCGCGAGGGTCACGCACGCGGTCGCGAATGCATCGACCGCGTACACCGCCGCCAGCCCGCCCGGCGGGCCGGTCACCGCGCACGGCGGGAGCAGGCGCGTTCGCGCGCCCGGTGGGTCGAGGGCCGTCCACATCGTCTCCACGAGGTCATGCGTCATCACGTCACCGTGAAACCCGCCGCCGCCATCGTCAATATTGATTAATATCCACGTTGATCATGCGCAACCTCCTCACGACCGGGCAGGTCGCGCTCCGCCTGGGCGTCCTGCCGGCCACGATCTACGCGTACGTCAGCCGCGGCATCTTGCAGCGCTCGCTCGCGGCCGATGGCCGCACCAGCCGCTTCGACCCGGGCGAGGTCGACCAGCTCGCCCGCCGCGGCCGCCCGCGCCGCGAGGCCACGCGCCGCGGCGGCGTCGACGTCTCGCTCGCCACCGCGATCACGCGCATCGACGCGGGCGGCCTCGCCTATCGCGGCCACGACGCGAGCGCGCTCGCCGAGACCGCGTCGTTCGAGCGCGTCGCGGAGCTGTTGTGGACGGGCGCGCTCCCCGCGCACCCGATCACCTGGCCCGAGCCGACGGCGTACGCTGACACCCTCCGGGCAGCGCGCCACGCCCTCGCCGCCGCCGCGACGCCGCTCGACCGCTTCGCCGTGGTCGCCGCCGCGCTCGCCCCGCGCGTCCCGTTGCGCGACGACTTGCGCCCGCCGACCGCGCTCGCCCACGCGCGTCTGCTCTGCATGGCGTTCGTCGCCGCGCTGCCGGTGCAGCAGGATCATGCCGTGGAGCCCGCCGCCCTCGCTGCGCGTCTCTGGCCGCGCCTCTCGCCGCTCGCGCCGACCCGCCCGCGCACGCAGCTCCTCGATGCCGCGCTCGTCCTGCTCGCCGACCACGAGCTCGCCACGTCCACGATGGCCGTGCGCGTCGCCGCGTCGTGCCGCGCGAACCCGTTCGCGGTCGTGCTCGCCGGCCTCGGCGCGCTGCACGGCCCGCTGCACGGCGGCGCCGCGCTCGCCGTCCATCGCGTCCTCCTCGACGCGGCCGTCACCGGCGCCGAGCCCGCCCTCGCCCGCGCCCTCGCGGCCGGCCGCCTCCACGGCTTCGGCCACCCCGTCTACCGTGACCAGGACCCGCGCGCGACGGCGCTGCTCGCGCGCCTGCACGCCCACGCGCCCCGCCGCGATCTCGCGGTCATCGCCGCGGTGGCCACGACTGGCGCCCGCCTCGCCGCCACCGCCCCGAACGTCGACTTCGCGCTCGCCGCGCTCGCGTTCGCGGCCAAGATGCCGGTCGGCGCCACCGAGGCCATCTTCGCCATCGGCCGCACCGCCGGCTGGATGGCCCACGCCCTCGAGGAGTACGCCGAGGAGCCGCTGCGCTTCCGCGCCCGGGCGATCTACGTCGGGGAGTAAAGGTTCGCGCACCCGGATCGACCGGGACTAACCAGGACTAACCAAGTTCGACCGGTAAGCCGCCGGGGACGCCCAGATACACGCCGAGGAAGAGGTGATCGGACCCCTCCTGTCTTGGCGTCTGCGGCGGCTTGGCGGTCAAGCTTCCGACGGGGTCACCAGCGACACGAACTCCTCCAGCTTGCCCGCCGGCGAGCGGGCGAGCTCCGCCACGACCTCGACGAGGATGGCGAACGGGTAGCCCAGCGAGCCGTGGAGCGCGGCCACGAGGGCCGCGCGCTCGGCGTCGCCGATCGGCGAGGCGGGATCGGGCACCACGCGCAGCCGGAGCGCGGTCGGGCTCTCCTGCACGATCTGCAGCTCGCGGTACGTCGTCGCGCGGCGGCAGGCGATCGCGAACTGCGGCCACGTCGTGCGCCCATCGGGGTAGGTGATCATCCCGCGCCGCCGGCCGACGACCCGCGCCAGCACCGGCAGCCCGCGACCGCACTCGCACGGCGCGCCGACCTCGGCGTAGTCGCCGTTCTCGTAGCGGATCACCGGCGTCGCGAAGTTGTGCAGATCCGTCAGCACGACGCGGCCGATCTGCCCCGGCGCGCACGGCGTCCCGTCGTCGGCGAGCACCTCCACGCGCACCCGCTCCGCCATCACGTGGTACCGCGGCGCGCCCTGTCCGCGATCCGGACATTCGAGCGCGATGTACCCGACCTCCTGCGCCGAGTACGTGTCCACCAGCTCCACGCCCAGCACCTCGCGGCACCGCGCGCGCGTCTCCGGCGCGACCGTCTCGCTGATCGTCCGCACCTCGCGCAGGCTCGGGAGCCGCTGCCCCGTCGTGACCAGCCGTCGCAGCAGGCCCTCGAGGATGGACGGATAGGTCAGCAGGTACGCCGGTTCCTCGCGCACGAGCCACGCGATCTGCTCGTCCGTCGTCGCCACCACGTTCAGCAGCGACAGCGGCGCGTCCGGCGCCAGCACTGCCGTCGCCGGCCCCCAGCCCGCCCCCCGCGCGCCCTCCGGCGGCCGCGCGCCCTCCTCGACGTACCGGATCGCGGCGAGCCGGGCCGACAGATCGCGCCGGTGCCACAGGTGGTCGCGCACCGTCAGCGCGCTCCAGATCGTCGACAGCACCTCGCTCGCTCGCACGCGCACCGGCTCGCCTGACGTCCGCGACGTCGCCAGCTCCTCGAGCCTACCGTGCGCCGCCGGATAGCGCCGGCTCGCGAGGCGCGGCCCCGCGTCGAGGAGCGCGCGCCGCGTGAGCAGCGGCAGCCGCTCGAACGGGTCGCCGACGGCCCAGCCCGCCGCCGCGAACGCTGCCTCGTAGTGCGCGACCGTGGTCGCCGCGTGCGCGAGCAGCCCCGCGAGCTGGCGGTCCTGCTGCCGCGTGAGCTCGTCCGCCGACCACCACTGGCTCGCGTCGAGCTGCCACAGGAGCGCGAGTAGCTGCGCGCCGGCCGGATCCGGCAGGGCGGGCCACACGACGCCCACCATCGCCGACCGCGGGATCACCGACCTGGCCATCGCGGCACGCCGCTACGGATACGCCGTCAGCCGTGAGACCTGATCGGCGTCCGCGGCGCCGCCGAGCGCCGGGCTGACCTTCCTCGGGGCGCCCGCCGCCGCGGTCGAGACCAGGTATGCGTCGATGACGTCGAGCGTGTCCTCGTCGGCGCGGTAGAGCACGCGGCCATCCGGCAGCACGACGTATCCGTCCGAGATGCCCTGGTGACCGGCGGCGAGCGGCGGCGAGACCAGGACCGGCACCGCGCTGGCGCTCGTCAGATCGAGCACGTACAGCGCCGGCGCGATCACGTGGGGCGCGGTCGGCGCGGTGGTCCCCGCCGTCGGCGCGAAGCCACCCTCCGCCCCGTCAGCGCCGGCCCGGAACGCGAGCGTCTTCTCGTTGGCCGCGAGCGCGAAGTCCGTCGTGAGGTCCTGAACGGAGTCCGTCGCCAGCGACAGCTTCACCGGCGTGCGCGGCGCGGCCACCGGCACGCGGAACAGCGCCTGCCCCTGGCGGAAGAAGATCTGCGCGCCGTCTGCCGAGACGACGAGCTCCCGCACGAACCGCTGGTTCGTGCTGTCAAACGGAACGAGCAGCGTCGCGGCGTACGGCGGGGCGAGGGGCGCGCGCCAGAGCTGCTGCTGGAGCTGGTTGACGGAGCCGGTGTAGACGACCGCGCCATCGGACGAGAGCCGGTAGTCGCTGACAAACCCCTCGCCGCCATCGGCGTTGGTGATCACGTTCGCGACGCCCGGCGTGGCCACGTCGACCTCGCTCAGCCGCGCGGCGCCCGACGTCGCGTCCGGCGCGCGGTACACGACCTGCGTACCATCGGCCGTCAGGGCGAGGTCGAACACGCTCTGCGTGATCGCGGGGTTCAGCTTCACCGCCGCCGGCGCCGCGGCGGTGAGGTCGACCGTGTACGCCTCCTCGAGACCCGCCGTGTCCTCGTCGGCGACGTACGCCGCGCGATGGCCGTCGGCCGACAGCGCGAATACGCGCGAGACCTGACCGGTGGCCGCGAGCGCGCCGTTGACCTTCGTGATCACGCCCGGCGCGGCGACGTGGACGACATAGAGCTCGGCGATGCCCGGCGTCTCGAGGTCGCTGCGGAACAAGATCGCCGAGCCATCGCGGCTGACGACGATGCCCGGGAAGACGTTCGAGGCGGCGGCGAGCGCGGGCGACAGCTTCGTCGGCGCGCCGCCCCGCGGGGACGTGACGTAGAGCTCGACGACGCCCTCGGTCTCGAGCGCGCCGACGATCACGACGCGCCCGTCCGGCAGGAGCGCGTGATCGACGACGCGATCCGTGACGAAGGTCGCCGCGTCGAGCTTCGTCAGGTCGAGCGTACCGTCCTGCAGCGCATAGAGATCACGCGCCGCGGGCATGGTGGACAGGCTCGTCTGGATCAGCGCGAGCGAACCATCGCACGCCCCGGCGACGCACTCGGCCGTCGCGCTGCAGACGGTTACACAGTCGCCACAGTGATCCGCCGTGACCTGCGGATCGATGCAGTCCGCGCCGCACTGGAGCATCGGCGCGGCGCACGCGGGCGTGACCACCGTGCAGACGCCGGCCTGGCACGTGGAGCCCGCGGCGCAGACGTTCCCGCACGCGCCGCAGTTCGCATCATCCGACGCGGGCGCAATGCACACGCTCGCGCAGGCGAGCTCGCTCGTGTGGCAAACCGGCGCGTCGCTACAGGCTCCGAGCACGGCCATCAAGGCCGGAACCAGGCCACCCGTGATAGACGAAGACCGTCGCATGCGCCGGAGCCACGATAACACCGACGAGCGCCGGCCGTGACGACGAACGCACGCGGAGATCACTGGCCGCGCCACGCGGAGCAGTGGGCGCGCGTCGGGCCGCCGCTGCGGCCGGCCGCCGAGGACATCGCGTCGGTGTCGGCCCGCGTGACCACGCGCGGCCCCGTGCGCGCCCTCGTGCTCGGCGTCACGCCGGAGCTGGTGGGCTTGCCGTGGCCGACGGGCAGCGCGATCACCGCCGTCGACCGCTCCGCGGCGATGATCGCGGCGCATCGACCGCCACACACGACCTGCGTCCGGGCCGACTGGCGCGCGCTGCCTTGCGCCGCCGCGACCGCCGATGTCGTGGTCGGCGATGGCGCGCTCTCGGTGCTGGCCTCCGCGGACTATGGCCAGGTCGCGCGCGAGCTCGCGCGCGTGCTCGCGCCCGGCGGCGAGCTCGTGCTGCGGCTGTTCACGGCCCCCGACGTCCGCAAGACCGTGGCCGCGCTCGCCGCCGCGCCGTCCCCGGGGAGCTTCCACGCGTTCAAGTGGCGGCTCGCGATGGCCCTCGCGGCCGGCGGGGACGTGGCGGTTGCCGCGATCGCACGCGCGTTCGACGAGCTCGCGCCGGACCGGGCCGCGCTCGCCGCCGCGACCGGCTGGTCACCCGCCGCGATCGCCACGATCGACGCCTATCGCGGCTCCGAGCTCGTCTACTCGTTCCCGCCCCGTGCGACGGTCCTCGCCGCCCTCGCGCCGCACTTCGAGCTCGCCGCGGCCCACGTCCCCGGCTACGAGCTGGGCGAGCGGTGCCCGACCGTGGTGCTGCGGCTGGTGTCCTGATCGGGCCGCGGCTCGCCGACGACGATCTCGGTCTTCACCGACTGCGCGATGAAGCACTGCTCGTGGGCCTCGTGGTGCAGCGCGGCGAGCTCCGCCGCCGGCGGGGGCGAGCCCGCGAACCGGATCACGGGCGCGAGCGTGACGCGGCTGACCCACGCGACGCCGTGCGCGTTCTTCGCCATCACGCCGACCGCGTCATCGATGTACGCCTCCACGACGAAGCCCGCCTTCATCGCCACGTACAGGAACGAGAGCATGTGGCAGCTCGCGATCGCCGCGACGAACGCCTCCTCGGGATCCACGTTCGCCGGGTTCGACCACGGCCGCGGCACCACGGACGGCGCGGAGGACGCCTGCACCGTGATCCCGCCGTCGAAGGCCCAGGTGTGCTCGCGCGAGTATTTCCCCCGGGCGAAGTCCTCCGCCGTCGCGGCGGTCGTCCAGGCGATCGAGGCATGGTGCTCTGCCATGGGGCGGACTATAAGCTTCGGCCATGCCCACGCGCGATGACTTGAGCGAGCGCCAGCTCGCGCGCCGCAAGACGCGCATCGCGGGCGACCGGTCCGGCCGGCTGTCCCGCGAGCTGATGAAGCTGGCGGAGTCGATGCTCGCGAAGCTCGAGCTCGAGCCAGAGCTGCACGCGCTGATCGCCAAGGCGCGGTCGGTCAAGGCGATGAACGCCCGCCGCCGCGCCGAGCGGACGCTGGCCGGCGACCTGCGCCGCGTGGATCTCGATGACCTCGCCGCGCGCCTCGCGAGCGTGCGCGCGACGGGAGTCGTCGATTCGGACCGCCAGCACGCGGCCGAGCAATGGCGCACGCGTCTCCTCGACGAGGGGCTCGCGGGCGTCGCGGTGTTCCCGGGCGGCGATCCGGATCACGTGCTGCCGGGGCTCATCGCCCAGGCCCAACGCGAGCGCAACACGGGCAAGCCGCCGGGCGCCGGGCGAGCGCTCTTTCGCCACCTCGTCGAGGCGCTGAAGGCGCGCGAGGCCGCTGGAGAGACCGCGGCGGACGACGACGACGACGCAGACGACGCCGAGTAGAGCCAGCGCTCGCGCAGATTGGCCGTCGAGCCACCACGTCCGCGCTTGGCGGCTTGGCGGCTGTATCAGCCGCGTGGCCGGCGGTACGAGCCCTCGAACACGTTCTTCCACTCGGTGCCCTTGGTCTGGCGCTCGGTGATCACCGTGAGCCGATTCAGCGCGACCGAGTACGTCGTGCGCGTCGAGACTTCGCCGATCGTCTCCACGAACGTCAGCTTGTCGCCCTCGGCGACGCCGACCGCCTGCTGCGTCGCGGTCGGGCCCGGGTCGCGAAACCACGAGACCGCCAGCGCGCCGTCCTTGTCGTCTTTGCGGAACACGCCGTGGCCGACCGAGGTCGGGTGGTCAGGGGCCGTCTGGATATAGTCGCAGAGGAGGAACCGCCCATCGAAGACGGTGTGGAACTCCCAGCGTCCCGTCGCGTCGTACCCTCCACCCTCGCCTTCCACATGCTCGGTTCCAGTCCACACGCCTTCAAGCTTCGCAAGTTCACCGCGATACATTCGCGGGCACCCTAGCACGTTTAGGGGATTAGACCCGCGAGAGCCGGTCGTGACGCGCGCGCCGGGAGTCGTGCTCTTCGAGCGGACGATCCGCGACCTGCACGGCCCAGTAAAACTCACAGGTGCCCGCCGTCGAGGGATCGCAGTGCAGCTCGACGTGCACGGGCATGCCGGCGGCGACCTCGATCGGGCGATCGACCGGGAACAACGTGCGGCCCCAGTGCGTGTTCGGCGCGCCGACGGCGTTCGTCAGCACGTTGCCGTCGCCCATCTCCGCGGTGAACCACGACACGAAGCCCGAGATCATGCCGGCGCGCGTCGCCGTGAAGGTCTGCTTCGTCTGGAACGAGCTGTCCGCCTCGGCGAGCGAGCACGTGTACGGATCGTGGCTCCACATCACCTGCGGCGTGGCGACGAGATCTGCGACCTCGAGGTGCTGCTGCGTGTGGAACGTCTCCTGCGTGGTCAAGCGCGCGATGATGCCGAGGTCGACGCCATGCGGCTTGCTCCGCCACATGCCGATCGACTCGTCGAAGGTGGGGATCTCGGCCGGCGCGAGGTACGCCGTGACGCGGCCCGGGATCATGGTGCCGCCGGGCTTCAGGTGCCGGTCCCGCGTCATCACGAGGGGCGCGAGGATGTTCTCGTCCACGCCGAAGCCGCCCATCCACTCCGACACGAGGACATCGACCTTCTCGGGCAGGGTGATGTTCTCGACGTCGCTCTGGAGGACCTCGATGCGGTCCGCGTAGCCGTTCGCCTCGATGATGCGGCGCGCGAGCTGCGCGGTCTCGGTGCGCTCGACGGCGTAGACCTTCTTCGCGCCAGCGGCGGCGGCGAACATGCTGAGGATGCCGGTGCCCGCGCCGAGGTCGAGTACGACGTCGCCCGGCTTCACCAGCGCCGCGAGCGCCTTCCGATAGGCCTCGTTGCGGATCTGGTCCTGGAGCATCCAGCGATGGACGGAGAGCTGACTGTACTGACCCATACTGCCTCCGATGCGAGCAACGACGGCACCTCCATAGCATCCCGGGTCACGAGCGGGATGCTAGGGTGCCGGTTTCGTGAGCGGACCCCTCGATGTCCTCATCGCCGATGGCGTCATCGACGAGGTCCTCGGCCGCCTCAAGAGCGGCAAGGAGGCCGATATCTCGCTCGTGCGGCGGGGCGAGGCCGTCATCGCGGCCAAGGTCTACAAGGACCGGGCGACGCGTAGCTTCAAGAACAACGCGGACTACAAGGAGGGCCGCAAGGTCCGCAACAGCCGCTCCCAGCGGGCGATGGAGAGCGGGAGCAAGTTCGGGCGCGACGCGGCCGAGCAGGCCTGGAAGTCGGCCGAGGCCGACGCGCTGTTCAAGCTGGCGAACGCGGGCGGCGTGCGCGTGCCGACGCCGATCCTGTTCTACGAGGGCGTCTTGCTCATGGACGTGGTGGCCGACGCGGAGGGGCGGCCGGCCCAGCGGCTGATCGACGTGGCGATCGAGCGCGACGCGGCGCTCGGCATCTACGCGGATCTCTGCGCGCAGATCATCGCGATGCTGTGCTGCGACCTGATCCACGGCGATCTGTCGCCGTACAACATCCTCGCGGGCGCCGCCGGCCCGACGATCATCGACTTCCCGCAGGTGGTGTCGGCCGCGCACAGCACGCGTGCCGAGTTCTTCTTCCAGCGCGACTTCGACAACGTGGTGCGGTTCCTCGCCGGGTTCGACCCGGCGCTCGCCCCCCACACGGCGGACGGGCGCGCGATCTGGCGGGCGTACACGAGCCGGGAGCTGACGCCGCAGTTCGTGCCGCCGCCGCCCCCGCCGCCGCGGCAGACGCGCGGGCCCGATCGGCGCGGGCCACGGCCGGGGCCAGAGGCGGGACGGGATTTCGGCCGGTCGCAGGGCTCGGCCCAGCCGCAGCAAGGCCGTGGCCCCGGGCCGCAGCAACGGGGGCCGTGGCCGGGGCCGCCGCCGCAGGGCCGTGGTGGGCCGCTGCCGCCGCCGCCGCTGCACGGCCGTGATGGGCACCCGCCGCCGCCGCCGCACAACCACGGTGGGCACCCGCCGCCGCCGCACAACCACGGTGGGCACCCGCCGCCGCCGGGCCATGGTGGGCCTCCGCCGCCGCCGGGCCATGGGGAGCCTCCGCCGGGCCGGACGTCGCAGCAGGGACCCTGGCGGGGGCCCCCGCCGCCGCAGGGGACGTGGGGTGGGCCGCCGCCGGGACCGTGGTCGGGACCGTGGTCGGGACCGCCGCGAGGTCAGCCCTCGCAGCAGAGCCGTGGGCCGCAGCAGGGGCGTCCGCTGACGCCGCCGGGCCGCGGGCCGCAGCAAGGTCGTCCGCCGCCGCAGGATCGACCCCGTCCGCCGGCGCAGGATCGACCGCGTCCACCGGCGGCGCCGCTGCCGCCGCCGAAGTCCGACTGGGCCGTGACCCCGCCGTCCGAGCGCGCGCCGCCGCCGCCGCCCCGCGCGCCGAAGCCTCCGCCGTACGTCCCGGGGCCGCGGTACGACCCGAACGCGCGCGGGCCGGCGTGGTCGTCGCGTCCGGCGGGATCTGCTGGTGCCGGCGGCGGCGCCCCGGCCAAGCCCGGCGGACCGCGGCGCCCGAAGCGGCGCTTCTAGCCAGGGTCGACGCCGAGGCCGGCGCCGACGCCGAGCTCGCCAACCAACTTCGCCTAGGCGTTCGCGTTTCGCTTCAGGTCGTTGTCGTCGGTAACGCTGTCGACCGGGTGCTACTGCGCGACCCAGCCGCCGTCGATCGTCCACGCCGCGCCGCGCACTTGACTCGCCGCCTCGCTACACAAGAACAGCGCCGTCGCCGCGAGCTGCTCCGGCGTCACGAAGTCCGCCGACGGCTGTTTTTCGCGCACGAGCGCAGCGCGGGCCTCGGCCTCGCCGATGCCATCGCGCACTGCCCGCTCGTCGACCTGCCGCTGCACCAGCGGCGTGAGCACCCAGCCCGGGCAGAGCGCGTTGCACGTGACGCCCGTCCGCGCCGTCTCCAGCGCCGTGACCTTGGTCAGCCCGAGGAGCCCGTGCTTCGCCGCGACGTACGCGGCCTTGCCCGTCGACGCCACGAGCCCATGCACCGACGCGATGTTGACGATCCGGCCCCAGTTGCGCGCGCGCATCGCCGGCAGCGCGAGCCGCGTCGTGTGGAACGCCGCCGTCAGGTTCACGGCGAGGATCGTGTCCCAGCGCTCCGCCGGAAAGTCCTCGACCGCCGCGACGTGCTGAATTCCCGCGTTGTTGACGAGCACGTCGACGCCGCCGAGCTCGAGCTCGGCGTACTTCATCAACGCTGCGACGTCGGCCGCCCGGGTCAGGTCCGCCGCATGGTACGCGACCCGTCCGCCGCTGCGCCCGACCTGCGCGCGCGCGGCCTCGATCTGCGCGGGCTCGCCAAACCCGTTCAGGATCACCGCCGCGCCCTGTTCCCCCAGGGCCGTCGCGATCGCGAGCCCGATGCCGCTGGTCGAGCCGGTGACGAGCGCGGTCTTGCCGGCCAGCGGAGCGCTCACGAGCCACCCTCGCTCGTTTGCTGCGCTGCAATAAACGCCCGCAGCTCCGGGTAGATGTGCTCGCGCCACTTCGAGCCGGAGAACAGCCCGTAGTGTCCGCAGCCCTCCACCACGAGTCGCCGCCGCATCCCCTCCGGCACGTTCGCGCACATCGCGTGCGCCGCCTCTGTCTGGCCAGGCCCGGAGATGTCGTCCTGCGCGCCCTCGACTGTGAACAGCGCGGTCTGCGTGATGACCGCCGGATCGACGCGCTGCCCGCCGACGTCCCACGCCCCGCGCGCGAGCGCGAACTCCTGGAACACGATGCGGACCGTGTCGAGGTAGTACGCCGCATCCATGTCGAGCACCGCGTTGTACTCGTCGTAAAACTTCTCGTGCGCGCGCACGGCGGGCGCCCCCGTCGCGCCGCGCAGCTGGTCGAACCAGTACGCCTGGTATGACTCGGCGTGCCGCGTGGGGTTCATCATCACGAACGCGGTCAGCTGCAGGAAGCCCGGATAGACCGCGCGCCCGCGACCGGCGTGGTTGCCCGGCACGCGGTGAATCATGTTGGACTCGAACCAGCCGATCGGATGGTCGGTCGCGAGCTTGTTGACGACGGTCGGGCTCTTCCGGGCATCTAGCGGGCCCCCCATCAGCGTCAGCGAGCGCGGCGTGGGCTCGCCCGCAGCGGCCATCAGCGCGACCGCGGCGAGCACCGGCACCGTCGGCTGGCAGACCGAGACCACGTGCAGCGACGTTGGCCCGAGCGTCCGCAGGAAGCGCTGGATCAGCGCGACATAGTCGTCCAGGTGGAACACCCCGCGGTCGACGGGGACCTCGCGCGCGTCGATCCAGTCCGTGATGTAGACGTCGTGATCCTGGAGCAGCGCCGCGACCGTGTCGCGTACCAGCGTCGGGTGGTGGCCGGAGAGCGGCGCGCACACGAGCACGCGCGGGGCCGCCGCGAGCGCGGCCTGCGTGGCGGCGTCCGCCGACGTGCGAACGAAGCGCACGAGCCGGCAGAAGGACGTGGCGACGACGAGCTCCTCGGTGACCGCGACCTCTTGGCCCTGCGCCGTGACGCTGCCGAGCGCGAACGCCGGCTTGCCGTACGGCTTGATCATGCGGTGCAACAAGGCGAGGTTGGCGCGCGCGAGGCGGGCCGGCAGCAGCTCCTGGCGCTGCAGCCACGCGGCGGTGGCCGCGGCCGTCTCAGCGAGCGGACGGAGGAGAGTGCGCTGGAGCTCGTGGAGCGAATACAACATGGCGGTGGCGAACGAGAGGATGCGTCGCGCCGCTAAATTGTGCAATGCAACATTTTCAGCTTATCGAAACTGGCCGAAATTTCGGCTAGTTGGCCGGGAGCTCGCTGCGATGCAATGCTCGCCGTCGCCGAGCGGCAGCCTCGCGATCAGCGCGAACACCGTGTTCGAGAAGCGCGCAAAGGAGCACGGCCAAGCCGGCGCGCGGGCGAGCTCCTTCCTACCGACCGCTCCACCAGCACGTCGCCCTCACCGACCTCTCCAGGCTCACATGGCTACGCGCAACCGTCGGGGCCGCACACGGCGCCCTCGGCGAACGTCGCGGGCGCCGCGGGGAGATCGGCCCACGCCTTGTCGAGCGCCGAGCGCAGCACGGCGGCCGGCTGCGCGCCCGACACCCCGAGGCGGCCGGACAGCACGAAGAACGGCACGCCGCTGATCCCGAGCTCGCGCGCGAGGCGCTCGTCCTGGCGCACCTCGGCCGCGTAACGGTCGCCGGCGAGGAGCTCGCGGGCCTCGGCCTCGTCGAGACCGGCCTCGCGCGCGAGGCTCGCCAGCACGGCCGGATCACCGATGGCCTGGCCCTCGGTCATGTACGCGAGGAGCAGCCGCTCCTTCAGCGCGTCCTGCACGCCGCGCTCGTGCGCGAGGTGGAGGAGCCGGTGCGCGTCGAACGTGTTGCCCGGCGTCACGCGATCGAAGCGGAAGTCGAGGCCGTCGGCCGCGGCCGTCGCCGTCATCTGGTCGAGCTTCGCCTGCGCCTGGGCGCGCGACATCCCGTACTTGGTCGCGAGGCGATCGGCGTAGTGCTCTGTCGTCGTGTCGCGCACGCGCGGCGCCGACGGATCGAGCTCGAACGCGCGCCACACGATCTCGACCTCGGCCTTGTGCGGGAACTCCGCGAGCGCCTGCTCGAGGTGCCGCTTGCCGATGTAACACCAGGGACACGCGATATCGGACCAGACGTCGATGCGAAGCTGCGCCATCCGGGGACCATAGCCACGCCCCGCGCCGCCGCCAGCGCCGACGGACGAAACACTACGTTTCACGCCGTGGTAACAGGGCTGGCATGTGGTTCGACCTGCACCGGCACCTCGAGGGCTCGCACAGCCCGCGCGCCCTGCTGGAGGTCGCGCGCACGTTCGACATCCGCCACCCGCTGTTCTACGACGCGGCCCACGGCACCTTCCGCGCCGCCGGCGCGCTCGCCGCGGAGCTCACGATGCAGGCGCCGTGCAACGACGCGACCGTGTTCTACCGCTGCATCGTCAGCGCGCGCGCCGCGTACGTCAGCGTCCCCGCGATCCGCGCGCTGGCGCTCGCCGCGTTCCGCGAGGCCGCCGAGGACACCGACGGCTTCGAGATGCGGCTCTCGCTGTTCTCGATGGCGCGCACGCTGTGCGAGAACCAGGGCCGGGCCTGGCGCGACGTGCCGCCGGTCGCGTTCGCCGAGGACGTCGCGCGGCCGGTGCTGTGCGCGGCGCTCGACGCGCGCGACGAGGCGCAGCGCCTCACGGGCAAGCCGATGCGCGTGCGGCTCGGCCTGTCGCGCACGTTCGAGAGCGAGCCACACTACCGGGCGCTCGCGGCGATGGTCGTCGAGCACGCGGGCGCGCTGGTCGGCCTCGACGTCCTCGGCATCGTGACCGGCGCGGACACCGAGCCGCTGCCGCCGGGGCTCGTCGGCATCCTCGACGCCCTCCGGGTCCACCTGCCCGACCTGACGATCCACGCGGGCGAGTTCGCGGGGCACGCCTCGGTCGACCGCACCCTCGCGCTGCAGCCGCGCGGCATCGGCCATGGCGTGCACGCGCTGCAGAGCCCGGCCACGCTCGAGCGGCTCGCCCGGGAGGGGGTCACGCTCGAGGTCTGCCCGACGAGCAACCGCCTGCTCATCCCGACCGCGCTGCGGGCGCTCGAGCAGGCGCACGGCGGCGCGACCCCGCTGCGCGCGCTGCAACAGGCACACGTCCACTGCATCCTCGGCAGCGACGATCCGACGCCGATGGGCACCTCGTTCCGCGCCGAGCTCGACGTCGCCCGCGGCGCGGGCGTGGACATGGCGCGCCTCGAGGCGGATATCGCGCGGCGCTGGGCCGAGCTCGGTTAGCCCTCTGCTCGAAGATCACCCGCGAAGACGCGGGCTCAGTTCACGTTGGCGATCATCGCCTGCACCGCGCCCACGGCCCACGCGCGGTCGATGCGCGCCTCGCTGCGCGGGGGCTGCACGCCGGCGCGCCCCACCAGCCGCTCGTACGGCGCGAGCGGGCTCGCGACCGGCACCGGCGCGCCCGGGCCATCGAACCGCACCCAGTGGATCCGCTGCGCCTCGCGGTCGACGCGGTCGAACAGCATCACGCGGTCGAGGTCCTGCTCCTCGAGCGTCGCGAGCAGGAGCACCTTCGTCATCTCGATCGCCCAGTCCGCGAGGCCGGCGTCGAGCAGCTTCACCTTCTCGACGAGCGCGTTCAGCGACGGCACCACGCGCCGCGTCCCCGTCACGCCCGCCGCGACCATCAGGGAGATCGCGTGCTCGACGGCGATGTGGTCCCCCAGCACGACCTGCGCGGTGTAGTCCGCGTCGGGATCCACGAACAGCACCGTCGCGGCGAGCTGCGTCCGCGCGCCGCACGCCACGCACGCGAGCACGTTGAGGTCACCCGCGAGGAGCTGCGCCTTCGTCTCGGGAGCGGTCCGGGCGTTGATGCTCTGCACGAGCTTCGCGTCCTGCGGGTGGCCGCAATTCGGGCACGCCACGTGCGCCGTGCCGACCACGCTCACGGGATGACGGTCTCGATCTCGACGTCCGTCGTCGTCATCAGCTTGTGGATCGGACACGCGGCGATCGCGCGCGTCAGCGTGGCGCGGTGCTCGTCGGTGAGCTGCGCGCCGTGAAACACCACGCGCACGATCAGGTGGTAGCGGCCGAGGCGCTCGTTCGCGTCGTCGCGCTCGATCGTCGTCTCGACGCGCTCGAGCGGGATCGCGTGGCGTCTGGCGTACCAGTGGGCCGTCAACGCCTTGCAGGCGGCGAGCGACGCGTCGAAGTAGTCGTGCGGATTCGGGGCGGTGTCGGTCTCGCTGACGTCCGCGCGGAGCTCGTGGGCGCGGATCTCGATGCGCTGCGGCTCCTCCGAGGGCGCGATCGTGCTCGAGATGATGGTGTTCACTTGGGGAGCTCCGGGTATGGGATCCGCTCGTCGTGGTCCGTGGGGATGAGCGGGAACTTCGCGTGGTCCTCGGCCTTCCACGCATCGCGCGCGCGCTCGAGCCGCTCGCGGGACGACGCCACGAAGTTCCAGTCGAGGATGCGCTCGCCGACGGGCGGGCCACCGATGATCATGAGGCGCGTCGGCTGCGTGGCGCGCAGCGTGGCGGGGACGCCGGACGTCAGGACCGCGAGGTGATCGACGCCGATCACGTGCGCGCCGATGGCGGCCTCGCCGCTGATGACGAACAGCCCGCGCTCGGGGGCGTCGGGGACGGCGACGCTCGCGCCGGCGTCGAGCTCGAGCTGCACGAGGAGCGGCTCGCTCGGGTGACAGATCGGCGAGGTCTGACCGAACGCGGAGCCGGCGAGGACGGTGCCCCGCACGCCGGGCGCGGGCGCGATCGCGGGGAGCGTCGCCGCTGGGTGATGCGCGAAGCTCGGCGCGTCGTCTTCGTGCGCATCGGGGAGCGCCAGCCAGATCTGGATGCCGTGCATCACGCCGCCCCGCTCGCGGAGCTCCGGCGTCGCGCGCTCGGAGTGGACGACGCCGCGGCCGGCCGTCATCACGTTCACGTCGCCGGGGCGGTTGGTCGCGATGGTACCGAGCGAATCGCGGTGCACGTTGTCGCCCTCGAGGAAGTGCGTGACCGTCGAGAGGCCGATGTGCGGATGCGGCCGCACGTCGAAGCCGACGCCCGGCGCGAGGTCGACCGGCCCCATGTGATCGACGAACACGAACGGGCCGATCAGGCGCCGCCGCGGTGACGGCAACAGGCGCGCGACGGTGACGGAGCCGACGGGGCGCGCCTTGCCTTCGATGACGAGCTCGACGGCGTCGGTGCCGCCATCGCGGATCGCGGGCTCCGGTTCTCCGTGCTCGATGCTCATCGCAGACCTTGGTACGATGCGGCGCGCCCATCGGCAATCCTTCGCCGGCGTTTACCGGTCCGGTCGCCGCTGGACCATGCGGCGGCGGGGCCTCGTGGTGGTGTGGATGCTCGGCGCGCCGGCGTGCACGTTCGCGAGCGAGAAGAGCCCGGCGCGAACGCGATGACGTACATGGCGCTCGGAAGGACGGCGGTGGTCTCGCACGTGGGCGGCACGAACGCCCAGCTCGTCGTCGATCGCGTGCACGCCGCGGTCCCCGCCGCGGCGCAGGTCTGGGTCACCGGCTCGAGCGCGGGCGGTTATGGCGCCACGCTCGCCGACGGGCCGTGGCAGCGTCGTGGAAGCGGATCGATCCGCCGGCCGGCGCGGGCTGCACGTCCGCTTCGAGCCGTGGCCGGCGCGGTCGAGGCTCGAACCCCGACGCGCGCATCGGCCTCCTGACGTACGACAACGACGGCACCATCGAGCGCTTCTTCGGCGACGGCCGCTTCGACTCGCTCGTCCCCGCGGCGCGAGCTCGGCCAGCTGGGCTCGCTCACGGGCCCCGCGCCGGCCAACGTCAAGCTCGCGGACGGGGTGTGCCAGTGGGCGGCCGGCGACCCGGCTGGTCGACCGTGCACTGACCGTTCCTGCGGTTACGCTCGTCGGGTGAAGCCGCTCGTCATCGCCGCCCTGATCGCCGCCCTGATCGCCGCTCTGATCGCCGCTCTGGCCGCGTGCGAGCACGCGCCGGAGAGCCCGCCGGCTCCACCGCCCGTGCCGGGACCCGCGCTGCCGCCGCCGTCGCTCGTCGAGGTCGGCATGGCCCGCGCCGCGCCCCCGGCCCGGCCGGCGCATCCGCACAGCGTCCTCGCGCGGCTCGAGCGGACCGCGTGCTACGGCACCTGCCCGATCTACAAGGTGAGCGTCACGCGCGAGGGTGTCATCACGTACATCGGCGAGCAGTTCGTGAAGGTCAAAGGCCACGCGACCGGCCAGGCCACGCCGGCCCAGCTCGCCGCGCTCGAGGCCGCGTTCGCGACCGCCGGCTACGCGCAGATGAAGACGCACTACACCGCCGAGCACATGACGGACATGCCGTCGACGCACGTCGGCTACGCAGCCGCGGACGGGCCGGAGAAGGCGGTCGACCACTACGCCGGCGACGACACGGCCCCGCCCGCGCTCGAGACGCTCGAGACTGCGATCGACGACATCCTGCACACCGAGACCTGGGTCGGCGACAAGGCGGACCGCGAAGCGCACCCCGGCAAGTACCAGTGAGGCCACATCACTAACAAAGGGGCCAGGCCCCTGTCAGGTGGTGCCGGCGGCCATGACGGCCTTGTAGGCGGGCCGGCTGCCGCAGCGCGCGCTCCACGCGTTGATGTTCGTCCACGGCGCGAAGTCGGTGTTCATGTGGCGCAGCCAGTCGGTGAAGGAGTGCACGTGCGTGTCGGCGACGGTGTACGTGTCGCCGAGCAGGTAGGACTTGCCCGCGAGCGCGCCGTCGAGGACGCCGAGGAGCACCTGCACATCCTTGACGCCCTGCGCGGCCGCCGCGGCGTTGCGCTGATCTTCGGGCGCCCACATCAAGTTCCGCGCGACCCGCTGCACGGCGTCGCCGAGCGAGACGTTCGTCCACGCGACCCACTTCATCGCCTCGCCGCGCTGCGGGCCCGGCGCCGGCCACAGCTGCTTGTCCACGCCGAACATCTCGCCGAGGTACATCGTCAGCGCCGACGACTCCCAGATCGCGGTGCCGTCGTGCACGACGAGCGGGACCTTCGCGTTCGGGTTCAGCTTGAGGTACTCCGGCGTCTTCGCCTCGCCCTTCTTGAGGTCGACGCGGATCGCCTCGTGCGGCACGCCGAGCTCGGCGAGGACGAGCTGCGTGACGGACGCGGTGGACATGGGCGAGTAGTAGAACGTGAGGCTCATGCGCTGGTCGTAACACGGGTCTCGCCGGACCCGCCCGGCGATCGAGCTGGGTCCGTCGGGCGGCACGGCGCGCGCGATCCCGCCTCGTAACCCTGCGAATCCAAGACGATTCGCACCTGGCCGACGAGCTGCACTGGGCTCTCCTCGCATGACGCGCTTCGACCGCACGTGGGAACCGCTGGCCATCATCGTCGTCGGGCTGATCCTCTGGATCGGCACGCGATGCTGAGCGGCGATCTCCTGCATACAGGCGCCGGCGGCGGAGCCGACAAGCCGGTCGAGAGAGACCGCGACTCATTCGCGGATTCTGTCGACTGGGCCCGGCGGCGCGGCGCGTTTCCGGCCGCGCACACGCTGCACCTCCCCGGCCGATCGCGCACCATCGGCGCGATGGCTCCTCGCATCCTGTACCTGCACGGTTTCGGCTCGGGCCCGCGCTCCACCAAGGGCACCGCCGTCGCCGCGCACTTCGCGGAGCGCGGCCATCAGGTCGACCGCCTCGACCTGCGCGTGCCGTCGCTCGAGAACCTGCGCCTGTCCGCGATGCTCGACCGCGCGGGGGCCGCGATCGGCGACGCGCAGGATCGCGCGATCGTCATCGGCTCGAGCCTCGGCGGCCTGACCGCGGCGCGGCTCGCCGAGCGCGACGCCCGCGTGATGGCGCTCGTGCTCCTGGCCCCCGCGTTCAACCTCGTGGACCGCTGGCGCGAGCAGCTCGGGCCGGCGTGGGACGAATGGGAGCGCACGGGCTGGCGCGACATCGTCGATTACACGACGGGGCAGCCCGCGCGCCTCGACTTCGGCTTCGCGCGCGACGCGGGCGCGATCGACATCGGCCTCCCCGACGTCCGCGTCCCGACGCTGATCCTGCACGGCACGCAGGACGAGACGGTGCCCGTCGAGCGCTCGCGGCGCTTCGCGAACGGCCGCCGCAACGTCCGGCTCGTCGAGCTCGAGGACACCCACGAGCTCACCGCCTCGCTGCCGCACATCTTGCGCGAAGCGACGAGCTTCCTGGCGCCGTGGTTGCCGTAGGCGCGCCGGCACTGGCTACTCCAGCTTCGTCACCGGCGGGGCCAGCACA
Organism: Deltaproteobacteria bacterium; assembly: GCA_025353585.1. Lineage (GTDB taxonomy): Bacteria > Myxococcota_A > Polyangia > Haliangiales > Haliangiaceae > JABFXX01. The sequence goes on along the minus strand of JANXOM010000272.1, from coordinate 1,982 downwards.
CATGGCCAGCGCACTCGCCAGCTGAGACGTCGCGAGCTTGCGCGGCGCGTCGCCGGGCTCACTTCATGCACTGCGCGGCTGCGTGCGTTCTATCAGTTCTCTGGCTGTTCTCGCGGTGTTCGCTTCATGTGCAGCCTCCGACACAACCGGCGCAGATGGCGCGGGCGGCGGCGACTTGCCGCTCGGCGATCGACCGATCGATGACAAGGCGGACGGCGTGGATGACTGGGGCTCCGCGCTCGACTGCAAGCCGGTCCCGGTCCTCCCGCAGCTCGTGAACCCGCACATCACGCTCTCGATCGACGGCCTCACGGCCCACCTCACCGGCGACGGCTACGACAAGGTGTTCCCGGTCGGCCCGGGCGCGATCGAGACCGACGAGACCAACGCCAACTTCGGCGAGTCTCACTCGTACCCGCCGATCGCCGGTGGCCGCCACGAGTTCGAGATCACGCCGGGCTCGGTCCAGGAGTGCAAGACCTGGTGGAGCGATCCCGCGACCGGCGACAAGGCGCCCGTGTTCGCCGGCCTGCCGTTCCTCAGCTGGGACGGCAACTACGCGATGCACGGCCCGATCGATGGCTACACGGCGCCGACCGGCGGCCACCTCCGCCGCGGCTTCGTCTCGCATGGCTGCTTCCGTATGGAGGCGGCCGACATCCTCGAGGTCTACGGCCGCATCAAGGGCGTCGCGCATGTCCCCGTGCACGTGCAGCGCGAGGCCGAGCGCCGCGCGGACGGCTCGATCGTCGATCTCGCGAGCAAGGGGGTCGGCGCCGCGTGCAGCGCGGACATCGACTGCAACTACGCGGGCGGCTACTGCGCGCAGGACGCGTACGCGCAGCACGGCTTCTGCAGCGCGCACTGCACGCAGTACTGCACCGATCACGCGGGCGCCCCGCCGACCTTCTGCGTCGCCGACCCCGCGAGCACCACGACCGGCATGTGCGTCCCCAAGGCGATCGCGCAGGACTACGAGTGCCACAACTACGACGAGCTCACGGTCCACGCCGCGACGCCGCGCTTCAACCAGCCGGCGGTCGTCGCGGACGTCTGCCTCCCTGGCTCGCGCGGCTGGGTCGGGGATCACTGCTTCGCGGACGCCGATTGTGATAGCGGCACCACGTGCCTCGGCGCAGCCGGCGCGAAGCCCGGTATCTGCTCGATGCCCTGCCAGAAGTACTGCATGGACGAGCCCGGCGAGCCGGACACGTTCTGCGCGCAGGTGCCCGCGCTGGCGAGCGGCGGGCAGTGCCTGCGCCAGTGCACGCCGAGCTCGAACGCGTCGGAGTGCCCGACGGACATGGCGTGCGGCACGGCGCCGCGCGCGGGGCAGACGAGCGTGGTGAAGAACGTCTGCTTGCCGAAGTCCGCCACCGGCGGCCTGCAGACGCACTGACCGGCCCGGATCTGAACCGGAGCTGAAACCGATCACGCCCGTCTGGTGTCCATGACCCCGGATGCCCGCCGTCACCCTCGACGACGCGTTCCCGCCGACGGTGCACATCGCGCTCCCCGCCGCCGGCGGACACCGGCTCCGCGGCGGTACGGGCCCCCGCGTGACGCGCGTCGCCCTGGACGTGCGCGCCGCGCCTGCCGTGACCTGGCTCGCCATCGACGTGGCCGCCGACTCCGAGTCCGAGCCCATCGCGCTGCCGCTCGACCTGCCGGCCGGGACGCGCGTCGTCGGGATGACCGTGGCGCACGAGGGCGGGGCGCCCGTGCTCGCCACGGCGCGGTGGTGGCGCGACGCGCTCGCCGACGTGCGCGACAGCCGCGACCCGACGCTCCTCGCGTGGCAGAGCACGTCGGCCAGCGAGGACCACCTCGTGCTGCGCGCGGCCGGTCCGACGACGATCGAGCTCGCGCTCGCGCTGCCGCTCCTCGCCCAGCTCCGCGTGGTGGCGCCCGGCGCGCGCCTCGCGGCGACCGTCGACGGCGCCGCCATCGCGCTCGCGAGCGGCGCGTCCCTCGCGCTGCCG
>JANXOM010000267.1 GCA_025353585.1 Deltaproteobacteria bacterium | reverse complement strand
CCGCGATCGACGCGACGCTCGCCGCGCAGGCGGCCGGCGGCGCCGCGTTGCCGAGCGCCGCCGACGCCGCGGAGACGTCCGCGTGAGGCACCGCACCGCCGAGCTCGAGCCGACCTCGTTCGGCGGGCGCTACACCCTGATCCGCAAGCTCGCCGTGGGCGGCATGGCCGAGATCTACCTCGCGCGCCAGGCCGCGATGGCGGGCTTCGAGAAGGAGGTCGTCATCAAGCGGCTGCGCGCCGAGCTCGCTGACGACCCGCGCATCGTGGAGATGTTCCTCGACGAGGCGCGCATCGGCGCCCTGCTGAACCACCCGAACATCGTGCACGTCTACGACGTCGACGAGCAGAGCGCGATCCCGTACATCGCGATGGAGTACATCGTCGGGGAGGAGCTCAACGAGCTGTGCCGCCGCGGCATCGCCCACGGCCGCTTCCTGCCGTTGCAGCACGCCGTCGAGCTCATGCGCCAGGCCGCCGCCGGCCTCGGCTACTTCCACGCGAAGCGCGGCGCCGAGGGCACGGCGCTCGCGGAGACGCCGCTCGAGATCGTCCACCTCGACATCTCGCCGAGCAACCTGCTCGTGACGCAGGACGGGTTCCTCAAGGTCATCGACTTCGGCATCGCGCGCGCGCGGGGCCAGCGCCAGCTCGGCGACGTCATCCCCGGCAAGCTGAGCTACATGTCGCCCGAGCAGGCGGCCCGGCAACCCGTCGATCACCGCAGCGACATCTTCTCGCTCGGCATCGTGCTCTACGAGATCACGGTCGGGAAGCGGCTCTTCCGGGGGCCGGCGTCCGAGGTCGTGGGCAAGCTCATCAGCGGGCAGGTCGAGCCGCCGACGTTCGTGCGCCGCAACTTCCCGCCCGCGCTCGAGGCGATCGTCATGCGCACGCTCGAGAAGCACGCGGACGACCGCTACCAGAGCGCGTACGACCTCGCGGACGACCTCGAGAGCTTCCTGCGCGACGAGAAGATGCACTCGGGGCCCGTGCGCATCGCGCGCTACCTCGACATGCTCGCCGCCGCGAGCGGTGGGCAGCGCCGGCCGGAGCTCGTGTCCGAGGCCGAGCACGGGCATGCCGCGGCGGTCGCGGCCGGTGGCGGCGGCGAGGAGCTCGACTTCGATAGCCAGGTCTTCGACGGGTACGCGCCGCGCGAGGGCGCGCCGGGGCCCGAGCAGGCGCCCGAGTGGGAAGACGCCGACCAGCCCGAGGGAGAGGTCGCGGCGGCGCTCGGCCTCGAGCTCGCCGAGCTGCGGCAGCTGCGCACGCCCGTGCCCCACCGGCGGCCGGAGGACCCGAGCGCGCTGGGCATCGCCACCTCGGCACCCGCGGCGCCGACCGACAGCGATGGCGACGACGAAGACTTCGGCGGCGCGACGAAGATCCGCGAGCCCGCTCCGCCGAAGGGTGGCCGGATCGCGGTCGGCACGAAGACCGGCGTGGCGGCGGCACCGCCAGGCCCGCGCGACGCCGAGGAGCCGGACACCGCGCAGGTGCTCGAGGTAGATCCGGCGCAGGTGGCCGCCGCCGAGCCCGTGCGCCCGAGCGTCATCGTCAAGCCGCGCGCACCGTCGCCGGCCGCCGCGGTCGCCCCGGTCGTCGGGCCCAGGTTCGCGCGCGCCGAGTCGCCGGTGCCGGTCATCGTCTCCAAGCCGCCGCTGCGCGACACCCCGCCGGTCCCGTACAAGCCGACCGCCGCCGCGCCGTCGCCGATCGCGGCCCGGCCCCCGTCGCCGTCACTGTCAACTCCCCAGAACGCGCCCGTGGCTGTCGTCGACTCGCCGTCGTTCGGCGCGGCGTACCTCGCGCGCTCGACGCCGAGCAAGCTGCCGTGGCTGGTGGTCGCGATCCTCGCGTTGGCGCTGGCGGGCGTCCTCGCGTATGTCTTGATCCTCAAGTGAGCATCCGGGCAACGCTCGTCGCGCTGGTCGTCCTCGTCGGGTGTTCGGACCACGGCCCGCGCACGGACGACCCGAACCCCGATCCGCACACGCGTCGCGTGATCGAGCCACCCGCCGGGACGATGCGCCCGCTGCCGCCGCACGCTATCCGGGCCGATGGCGTCGGGCCGTACAAGCTCGGCGCCCAGCTCGAGAGCATCCTCCAGCAGTTGCCGTCGGGGCCGCGGATCGCCCAGTACGACATTCCCGGCGTGGTGCGCCGCAGCCTCATCCGCGCCGAGGACGACGCGGTCCTCATCGGCGGCGAGCCGCGCGGCGCCGTGAGCTTCGTCGCGGTGGTCGGCGGCGAGGTCGCGCGCACCGAATCCGGCGTTCACGTGGGCTCGAGCCGCGACGAGCTCGTGCGCGCCCTCGGCCCGCTGGCCGAAGATCCCGACCACGCGCGCGACCCGCGCCTCCTCGCGCCGTCGGGGCTGCCGGGCCTGCGCGCGATCGTCGGCGACGATCACGTCGTGGCGCTCGTCGTCTCGTCCGATGTCGACGTGCCGCGCCGCCCGGCGGTGAAGATCGCCGCCGAGCCGACCGACTGCTCCCGCCCGGCGCCGACCGCGCCGAACCAGATCGGCACGTGCCTCGGCACCGGCGAGCTGGTCACGACCGAGGCCGACGAGCTTGTTGTCCGCAGTTCGGACAACGAGCACCCCCTCGCCCGCATCCCGACGCCGGGCCTCGTGTTCGCGGCCGCCCTCCGCGCCGGCGACCGCGACGAGCTCGTTGGCATCACGCGCAGCGACGACGGGCAGCAGCGCACCTGGTCGCTGGTCGCGTTCCGGTTCGACGGCGGCCGCCTGGTCCGCGCCATCGATCCGACGGCCCTCTACCAGCTCTCCGGCGCCAATGCCCGCTGGATCGGTGCGGACCTCCGCGACCTCGATCTGTACCTGGAGCTGGCCTCCCGACGGGACGGAATCGAGGTCGACGGCCTCCTGGCCACCCGTGTGGGAGACAAACTTCACGACGTCCTGGTCATCTCGCCGATCTCCGTGACGCGCCGGAAACCGCGCCCAGCGCCCGTAGATGGGGATGCGGGCGTCTCTGTCGAGCCCGTAGACGCCGGGAGCGCGCTCAAACCTCATCCCTGATCGCCGACGGTCGGTCGCACAGGCCTTTGCCACGACAGCCTTTTTTCGGCAGAATCAATGCTCGTGTCCGGTCGTCCACCTGCAGCCAGGTCCGCCAGTGACCGCCCGGGCAGGGCGGCATGAAGTTCCTGTGTGACCGCTGCAAGACGCGTTACTCGATCGGCGACGATCGCGTCCGCGGCAAGATCCTCAAGATCCGGTGCAAGAACTGCGCGAATGTCATCACCGTTCGCGAGGGGATGACGGACGAAGGCGCGGCGACGGAGGAGCCGGCGGCGCCGAACGGGCGGGCCGCGCGCCCGACGACGACCGCGCCCAAGCCGGCGCACACCGCCGTGGTGAACGGCACGAAGCCGCCCGCCGCGCTCGACGAGGAATGGTACGTCTCGATCGACGGCGAGCAGTCCGGCCCGTACTCGCTGACCGAGGCGCAGAAGTGGATCGGCGCGCGGCCGCTCGACGCCGAGCTCCACTGCTGGAGCGAGGGCTTCGACGACTGGTTGCCCGTCGACAAGGTCAGCCACTTCCGCGGCCTGCGGAGGAAGCCCGCTGCCGTCGGCGCGCCGCCGCCGACCCCGCGTGCGAACGTCCGCCCCGCGCCCGTCGAGGAGGAGCCCAAGCCGCTGTTCGCGGCGACGATGGCGTCCCTCGAGCGCGGGATCGCCGAGCAGCCCCATCGCGTCGGCAGCCCGGCGCCCGGCCTCGACGGGCGGCCGATCGTACGCGCCACGCCCGCGGGCGGGGTCCCCGTGCCGCGCGGGGGGCCGAACGGATCCAACGGCGCGCCGGCGCCCGTCGCGACCAAGGGCAACGGCGCGGGCAGCGCCCCCGTCGCGGCGCCGGTCACGGCGAAGGCGGCGACCGGTCCGACGCAGATCCCGAAGGCCGGCGCGAAGAGCGGACCCGCGCCGGTCCTGCCGAAGCCGGGTCCTGGCACCGGCCCGTCGCCGGTCGCCCTGCCGATGCCGACGCCGCGACTGCAAACGCAGCCCGGCCACACCCCCGCGCCGGCGCCGGCCCCGCTCGGTGTCCCCGGCTTCGACGTCACGAGCGACCTCGATTCGCCTGACTCGGCGACCGCCGTCGGCGGGGTGCCGTTCCCCGACGAGCGGTCGGTGGCGCCGCTCGCGGCCAAGTCGGCGTTCCCGCTGCCCGCGCCGTTGCCGACCCTGAACCCGTTCGGGCCACAGGCGCCGCTGTTCCCACCCAGCCCGCCGGAGCCCGACGACGACGGCGGCCTCGACATCGGCGAGGTCTCGCGCGTCGTGAACCTCGCGGACATCATGCGTCCGCCGGCGAAGAAGAACCAGACCTCGCCGGTGCGTCGCATGACGGGGCCGAACCCCAACCTCGGGCGGACCGGCGCGGCGCCGAAGCTCGACCCGGCGTCGCTGCACACGACCCCGATGCACGGCACCGGCGCGCTGCTGACGGCGCCCGCGACCGAGACGCCGCTGCTCACGCCAGACGCGATGGCGGACGCGCAACAGCTGGAGCCCTTGCCGCCGCCCCCGCCGGTGCAGCAGCGCCGGAGCCTCGTGATGCTGCTGCTCGTCGCCGTCGTGCTGCTCGGCGGCGTCGGCGCCGTCGTCGCGTTCGTGCTGACGAACAACAGCGAGACGGTGCAGCAGCTCGGCCTCGGCCCCGACCAGGCCGACCAGATCGACACCACGCGCCCCGCGGATCAGATCCGCCACAACCCGCTCATCCCGCAGATCGGGTCCAACGGCAGCGCGGCGACGATCCCGCACAGCAATCCGAACACGAACCCGATCCACAAGCTGAACCCGATCGGGCCGCTCGTCGGCCCGGGCAGCAACGGCAAGGTGGAGAGCGACCCGCTGTCGCCGACGTCGCCGCTCAAGCCCGACGAGGTCGAGGACATGTCCGCCAAGCAGGCGACGGGCGCGACGCGCTGCTGGGAGCGCGCGCTGCGCAAGCAGCCCTACTTGCAGAAAGACATCAAGAAGGTCTCGGTCACCGTGACCGTCGACGCGCCGGGCACGGTCAGCAACGTGCAGATCGCCGGCATGCCGACGGAGGACGGGGGGCTCGGGGTGTGCCTGCAGGCGTTCATCCGCGCCTGGCGGTTCCGCCAGTCCTCGTCGGGCATCACGGCGAAGTTCTCGATGGTCTTCCAGAACGGGTGATCCCCGCCCGGATCACCCGCCAAGCCGCCAAGGCCGTCCGGGCTTGGCTCCGGCCTTGGCGGCTTGGCGGCGAGTCCCCGCTCGCGACTACTTCTTCTGTAGCTCGCGCACGACGTCCGCCAGGATCGCGGCCGCCGCGTCGACGTCCGCGTCCGTCGTGTCGAGCGCGAAGGAGAGGCGCACCATGCCGGCGTCCTCGGGGAAGCCGATGGCGGTGAGCGCGGGCGAGGGCTTGCTATCGGCGGTCGAGCACGCCGACCCCGTCGAGATGTAGACGCCGCGGCTCGCGAGCACGTTGCGCAAGGCGCCCGCCGGCACGCCGGGGACGGCGAGCGCCAGGATGTGCGGCGCGCGCCGCTGGTCGGGCACCAGCGCCCGGACGCCGAGCGGCGCCACCGCGTCGAGCACCCGCGCGGCCTGCGCCAGCCAGTGCGCGCGCGCGGTCGGCAGCGCC
>JANXOM010000259.1 GCA_025353585.1 Deltaproteobacteria bacterium | reverse complement strand
GCCTGTGGACCTGCCGGCGCCTGCGGCGCCTTGAACAACAGCGCGGCCGGTGCAGCGGTGCCCGGTAGTCGCAGTTGTTACAGTCACACAGCCCCAGGTACCCCCACCCCATTTCGATTTTCGGAGCGCAGAGAAGACCCGGACGCCGAGGACAAACGCGTGCGCGGTGGAGGAGAGCGCGCGCGGTCGGGCGGCGTTTGCCCTCCGCGAGCCCGGAGGGCCGCGGCGTACCCGGCTGGGTATGGATCTGCGGTTGGGCCGAGACGTCAAACTCTCGGTTCGAGCCGTCCGGGCGATGGCGTCGATGTAGGTGCGAAATCTCGCCTATCGTTTCGTGGTGAGCCCTTCACGCTGCGCGTCGGTCCTCGTCTCGCTCGCCCTCGTCGCCGCGTGCGGCAACAGCAACAACAACGCTGGCGGTGGCGGCGCTGATAGCGGCAGCGGCAACGACGGCGTCGACGGCGGCACGAGCACCGGCGGCGACACGTTCGGCGGCGTCTTTCGCCACGGCATGAACGACGGGCACATCAACGCGAGCTGGACGGACAACCAGGGCGGCGCGCTCGGCGCGGCCACCGGCGCCGACAGCAACCGCATGAAGCTGCCGGAGTACTTCCTCGACCAGTGGGGCGCGGGCGTCCGCACCGACGCCGCGCTGAGCTACCAGGCCGACGGCATGTCGAACCTCGTGTGCTTCCTCATCGGCCCGACGGCCGCGCACTCGACGGATCCGACGGGAAACAACCTCGAGGGCTACATCCCGAAGAACCTCTACGAGCCGATCTTCCGGGCGGACGGCTCGGTGAACCCCGACAACTACTGGGCTGCGTACGTGGAGGAGACGGTCACCACGTACAAACCGTACGTGCGGATCTGGGAGGTCTGGAACGAGCCCGACTGGACGCCGAGCTACCAGACCACGCTCGACTGGGCCACGAAGGCGCCGGCCATCGGCGATCTGCCGCGCTTCAACGGCTCGATCTTCGACTACATCCGCATGCTGCGCGTGACCTACGCCGTCGCGAAGAAGGTGGACCCGACGTGCCAGGTGGCGCTCGGCGGCGTCGGTTATCCGACGTTCGTCGACGCGATCCTTCGCTACACGGACAACCCGGCCGCCGGCGCGGTCGCGAGCGACTTCCCGCACAAGGGCGACGCGTACTTCGACGTCCTGAACTTCCACTACTACCCGCTGTACACGCCGGGCAACTCGGACGCGGGCGCCGACGGCCTGCTCGCGCAGCGCGCCGCGATGGCGGCCGAGCTGACCAAGTTCGGGATCACGGGCAAGACGTTCAACGCGACGGAGACGGGCGCGCCGCGCGTGCAGGTCGGGACGTTCCCCGGCGGCCCCGACTACGCAAAGAACTACCTGATGAAGGCGATGCTCGGCGCGCACCTGGCCGGCATGATCGGGCTGGACTGGTTCCTGCTCAGCGACACCGCGCAGACGGACGCTGGCACGGATCCGTACAGCTACATGGGGCTCTATCACGACATCGCGAACCTCGCGCAGCCGGGGGACGCGGTGCGCACGGACACGGGGACCGCGTACGCGACAATCGGCGAGCTGCTCAAAGGCGCGACGGTGGACGTGACGCTCACGGCGTCCCTCGCGTTGCCGAGCACGGTGCGCGGTGGTGCCTTCCACACCCCCGCCGGCAAGACGATCCTCGCGCTGTGGGCCACCGCCGCCACCGGCGAGGCGGCGACCGCCACGTACACGATCGCCGGCTCTGGCTCCGGCGCCGGGGCCATCACGGCCTACGCGTGGGACTACGCGGCCACGCACGCGTCCCCGGTCCTGTCGTCGAGGACGGTCACGCTCTCCGCGACACCGCAGCTGTTCCAGCTGCTCTAGGCGCACGGTTCGACGAGGTCATGAGGGCGCTCACGTCAGCCATCGGGTAGGTTGGCGGGATGCAGACCGCCGCCTACGCCGCCGCCACGTCCCGCGCGCCCCTCGCGCCGATGATGATCGATCGCCGCGATCCGGGACCCGACGACGTGGTCATCGACATCCTGTTCTCCGGCATCTGTCACTCCGACATCCACCAGGCGCGGTCGGAGTGGGGGCCTGCGCTGTTCCCGTTGGTCCCCGGCCACGAGATCGTGGGCCGCGTGTCCAAGGTCGGCGCGAACGTGAAGAAGCTCGTCGTCGGCGACCTCGCCGGCGTCGGCTGCATGGTCGATTCGTGCCGCACGTGCGAGCCGTGCGCCGAAGACCACGAGCAGTTCTGCGAGGCGGGGACGGCGTGGACCTACAACGGCACCGAGATGGACCGCAAGACGCCGACCTTCGGCGGCTACGCGCAGCACATCGTCGTGCGCGAGCGGTTCGTGGCCAAGGTGCCGGCGGGGCTCGATCCCGCGTCGGCCGCGCCGCTCATGTGCGCCGGCATCACGACGTACTCGCCCCTGGTCCAGTGGGGCTGCAAGGCCGGCACGCGCGTCGGCGTCGTCGGGCTCGGCGGCCTCGGGCACATGGGCGTGAAGATCGCGGCCGCGATGGGCGCCGAGGTCACGATGTTGTCCACGTCGGCGGGCAAGGCCGCGGACGCCCAGCGCCTCGGCGCGGCGCACTTCGCGCTCACCAGCGATCGCGCGCAGATGAAGCCGCTCGCGCGCCACTTCGATCTCATCATCAACACGGTCTCGGCGCAGCACGACTACGCCGACTACCTGCGGCTCCTGCGCCCGTACGGCGTGATGGCCGTCGTCGGCGTGCCGCCGGAGAAGGTGCCCGTCTCGGCGAACGCGCTCATCAACGGCAACAAGCGCCTCGCGGGCTCCAGCATCGGCGGCATGGCCGAGACGCAGCAGATGCTCGAGTTCTGCGCGACGCACGAGCTCGGTGCGGACGTCGAGATCATCGCCGCGAAGCAGATCAACGAGGCGTACGAGCGCACCATCAAGGGCGACGTCCGCTACCGGTTCTCGATCGACGCGTCGACCTTCGCGCAGTAGTCATGCGGTTATCGCGCCTGATCCTGCCGCTGACGATCGTCCTGTCCCTGATGGGGCTCGGCCATTATTACCTGTGGGTCCGGCTCGCGTCGGTGACGGCGCTGCCCGCGCCGTGGCCCGCGGTGATCGGAGCGCTCCTGGTGGGGCTCGCGCTCAGCATCCCGTTCGCGTTCTTCGCGACGCGCCGCTGGTCGCGGGCGCGCGCCGAGCCCGGCGCGTGGCTCGCGTACACGTGGATGGGGCTCGGGCTGTATCTCGTCCTCGCGCTCGCGGTGTCCGACCTCGCGCGGATCGGGTTCGCGCTCGCGGGCGCGGACCGGCCCGACCCGCGGCTCGTCGCGTCGCTCGTGGTGTTCGTGGCGACGGCGATCGCGTTCGCCGGGCTCGTGCGCGTTGCGCGGGGGTTCGTGGTGCGCCGCGTGCGCGTCCCGCTGGCGACGCTGCCGGCGGCCGGGGAGGGCTACACGATCGTGCAGCTCACGGACGTGCATATCGGGCCGACGCTCGGGCGCGACTTCGCGGAGCGCGTGGTGCGCGGGGCCAACGCGCTCGAGCCGGATCTGATCGTGATCACGGGCGACCTCGTCGATGGCTCGGTCGACGCGTTGCGCGCGCACGTGCAGCCGCTCGGGCAGCTGCGCGCGAAGGACGGCGTGTACTTCGTGACGGGTAACCACGAGTACTACTGGGATGCGGACGCGTGGGTCGCGCACGTGAAGTCGCTCGGCATCCGGCCGCTGCGCAACGAGCGCGTGACGGTGCGCGGCGCGTTCGAGCTCGCCGGCGTGGATGACGTGACGGCGGCGAGCATGCTGCGCGGGCACGGCGAGGACATGGCGGCGGCGGCGGCGGGCCGCGATCCAGCGCTGCCGCTGGTCCTGCTCGCGCATCACCCGCGGGCGGCGGAGCGCGCGGCCGCGGTGGGCGCCGATCTCCAGCTCTCGGGCCACGTGCACGGCGGCCAGATGCTACCGCTCGGCTGGCTGGCGCGGATCCGCGAGCCGCACATCGCGGGCCTCTTCCGCGTGCGCGACATGTGGCTCTACGTGAGCCAGGGCACCGGCTACTGGGGCCCGCCGTTGCGCGTCGGCACGACGGCGGAGATCACGCACCTGACGCTGGTGCGCGACGACGCCGCGCGCGCCCGCTGACGTCAGGTCCTCAGCCGTCGCCCGGCCGTGCTTGCACGAGGGCGATCGCGCCCAGCAGCACGTCGAGCTCCGCGTGGCGCAGGAGGTACGCGACGTTCCCCATGGTCTCCGCGTACGCCTCGGGAACGGCGCGCCGCGAGACGAGCGTGGGGCCGAGCAGGCGCACGAGCTCGTCCTCGCTGTGCCGGTAGGTGTGTTTGGCGCGCCGCCCGGCATGCGCGGCGTGAAACGGTCGGCGATACGTGAAGCCGGTCAGATCCGCGCGCGTCACGACGGCCGCCCACAGGTCGTAGATATCGAGCTCGCAGGCGTCGCACATCATGTCGGTGGTGAAGCCGCCGGGCGGCCGGAGGTTGACCTCCAGCGCGACGTAGCCGGCGGGGGTGGCAAAGAACTCGAGGTGAAAGAACTGCGCGCGCACGTCGAACGCGGCGACCGCGCGCCGCCCGATCGCCTCGAGCGCGGGCGGGATGTCCCGGAGCGAGTAGTAGTAGCCGTCGAGCTCGCCGCGGCGGACCTGCATGATGCCGGTGTCGTACGCGTGGGCCGTGCAGAACACGATGGTCCCCGCCGCGTCGGTCAGGCCGTCGAACGTGACGATGTCGCCGGTCACGAATGGCTGGACCACGTGCTCGGGCCGCGGCCGCGCGAGCGCGATCTCGAGCTCGGCCGCCGACGCGACGGGAAAGGTGTCGACCGCGCCCGACCCGGTGTCGGGCTTGAAGACCAGCGGGAAGCCGTGCACGGCCGCGAACGCGCGGACGGCGTCCGCATCGTCGCACCGGATGCCGGGTGGGTGCGGGATGCCGGCCCCCGCGAAGACCTCCGCCATCGCGAGCTTGCTGCGCAGGGCGGCCGAGCGCGCGGTCCCGAGCCCCGGGACGCCGAACCGGTCGCGCAGCTCGGCCTCCGCCGCGAGCCAGTGCTCGCCGTTCGAATCGAGGTGCGCGATCGGACCGTGCCGCGCGATCACCGCGGCGACGGCGTCCCGCAGCACGCCCGGGTCGCCCATCGTCGGCGCGTAGACATACTCGGCGAGCGCGTCGACGAGCTCGGGGGGCAGCGAGGCGGGTGGAGCGTCCCCGATGCCGACCACGGTGGCGCCCCGGAGGCGCAGCGCGGTGCAGAAGCGATAGGCGTTCGGGGGAAACCCCGGCGACAGGAAGAGCGACAGCACGGCTACGGCCGCCGTTCCGGCCGTGCGCCGGGTCCCGACGACACGCGAGGACTCGGGGCGAGAGCGGGACGCGCGTCGGTGGGATGCACGGCTGACTCTACGCCGAACGCCCGGCGGGGCCAGGCCATCCTGCACGCTCGGGTCGCGCCCCACGGCGCCCGCTCGTCAGCGCGGCGGCGCCTCGAGGCTGATCGCGCCGATGATCCCCGAGCGGAAGTCGTTGACCAGGTGCTCCGCCGCCTTGTGCAAGTCCACCGTGCCGCCGGCGCGGAGGCCGCCCCGCCGCTTCCCGATCTCGAACAGCAACGTCTCCGCGTCCCGCGGCAGCTGCGCGAACTTGAACCGCGTCAGGACCAGCTCCGGATACCGATGCAGCAGGTAGTTGGCGCCGAACATGCCGATCTGCAGGTAGTCGATCGCCGTCGACGGGATCGACCCCGCGAACGCCAGCCGGAACGCGCCCTGCTCGTCCTCGATCTTCGGCCACATGAGCCCCGGCGTGTCCACGAGCGACATCCCGTTCGGCAGCGTCAGGAGCTGCTGGTCCTTCGTGACGGCCGGCTTGTCGCCCGTCTTCGCCACGTTGCGCCCGACGAGCGTGTTGATGAGCGTGGACTTGCCGACGTTCGGACACCCCGCGATCAGCGCGCGCACCTTCTTGTCCACGCCGCGGTGCAGCGCCATGCCCGCGCACAGCTGCATCACGCGCTTGCGCGTGTCGGCGGGGCGGGCTGTCGTCGACGCGATCGCCTTGACGTTCCCCGCCTGGAAGTACTCGATCCATGCCCGCGTGACCTCGGGGTCGGCGAGGTCGCTCTTCGTCAGCACCTTGATGCACGGCTTGTCGCGCCGGATCTCCGCGATGAGCGGGTTACTGCTCGCGGCCGGGAGCCGCGCATCGAGCACCTCGATCACGACGTCCTGCGACGGCATCAGCGCGGTCAGCTCGCGCCGACCCTTGGTCATGTGACCCGGGTACCACTGGAGCGACATCGAGCGCTGTCTTACACCGCCCGCGCCCGCGCGACGAGCTTGTCGACCAGGACGTCGGCCTCCGCGGGGCCGACGCGCTTGTGAAACCGGATCTTCGGGTAGGTCGCCGCGATCGGGCCCTTCTCGCAGATGTGCAGGCACTTGACGACCTCCACCCCCACCACCGAGCTCGCCGCGTACGCCCGCGCCTCGTCGATGACGGCCCGCGTCTGCTCGCGCGGCGCGCACTTCTTCCCGCCGCACACCACGAGCACCGGGCCGTCGCCGACCTCGCGCTTCGCCATCGCCTTCTTTAGCTTGCGTTTCTTGCCCATGCCCCAAGGCTACGGCGCAACAGGCTGTTCGCCCGCCGCGCCCCGCGCTCCTCACTGGCGTCTGCTACATGCAGACGATGTCCACTCCGCTCGAGCTCGGCCTCGACACGTTCGGCGATCGCACGGCCGGGGATGGCGGCGAGCTCCTCGCGCACGGCCAGGTGCTCCGCAACCTCCTCGCCGAGGGCGTGCTCGCCGACCAGGTCGGCATCGCGTTCCTCGGCGTCGGCGAGCACCACCGCGCCGACTTCGCCGTCTCCACGCCCGAGGTCGTCCTCGCCGCGATCGCGAGCCGGACCTCGAAGATCCGCCTCGGCTCGGCCGTCACCGTGCTGAGCTCCGACGACCCGATCCGCGTGTTCCAGCGCTTCGCCACGCTCGACGGCCTCTCGAGCGGCCGCGCGGAGGTCATCCTCGGCCGCGGCTCGTTCACCGAGTCGTTCCCGCTGTTCGGGTTCGACCTCGCGCAGTACGAGGAGCTGTTCGAGGCCAAGCTCGATCTGTTCGCGGCCGTGCGCGCGCAGGAGCCGGTGACGTGGGACGGGCCGACGCGCGCGCCGCTGGTGAAGCAGCGCGTGTACCCGCCGCTCGAGCACGGCCTCTTGAGGACGTGGATCGGCGTGGGCGGGAGCCCCGAGTCCGTGGTGCGCGCGGCGCGCTATGGCTTCCCGCTCATGCTCGCGATCATCGGCGGCGACGCGGCGCGGTTCGCGCCGTACGTCGAGCTCTACCACCGCGCGCTCGGCCAGGCGAGCCAGCCGATCGGCGTGCACTCGCCCGGGCACGTCGCGGCGACCGACGAGCAGGCGCGCGAGGACCTGTGGCCGCACTACCAGGCATATGTCACGCGCATCGGCCGCGAGCGCGGGTGGCCGCCGGTGTCCCGGGCGCAATTCGACGCGGCGGCGGGGCCGCAGGGGGCGCTGTACGTCGGCTCGCCGGAGACGGTCGCGGCGAAGATCGCGACGACGGCGAAGCTCCTCGGGCTCGCGCGGTTCGACATGAAGTACAGCCACGGGACCCTGGCCCACGAGAAGCTCCTGACGAGCATCGAGCTGTACGGGACGCAGGTGATGCCGCGGGTGCACGCGCTGCTCGCGAAGGCGTGAGGCGAGCTCCGCCGGTCAAGGCGAGACGTGGCTCATCAGGGTCCAGGCGGCGTGCACGGGGCCCTCGATCGCAGTCCAGTCGGCGGTCGTGAACGTTTCCGGCACGAACGTCAGGCCGACCAGGCCGGCCCGGCTGTGCACGATGCACTCCGGGGCCAATTCGGCGCGAGTGATCGGGTCGGGAGGTCGATACGCCGTCGACACCGGCTTCCTCGGTCGGCTCGGGCGGGGCCGGCGGCGGCTTCACCACAGGCGCCGGAACAACCGCCGCCGTGCTCGGCGCATGGGCACACGCCGCCGCCGCGACCGCGATCACCACCGCGCGCCGTGCTGCCTGGATCACCACAGGCTCGTGCCCGCAGGTGCACCCGAGCGCGGTGGTATGGCCACTCCAGCGCCAGGTGGCCGCGACCCGATCTCGCCGGACCTTCAAGCGGCGTGGATCACGCAGGAGCGAAGTTTCCTCATTTTCCCTTGGGAGGATCACCCTAGCCGGCTGTAGGTTCGGCTCCCCTATGAACATTCGTAATTTCTTCTTCATTGCGCTCGCCGTCTCGGCTGGTTGCGGCGGCGACGACACCACGGGCGGCAACGGCTCGGGCACGACCCCGACCGCGAGCGGCGTGTTCCCGGCCCAGGCCTTCCAGGGCAAGGCCCTCCGCATCGAGGTCACCGGCGACGCGACCACGTGGACCTCGGCCGCGACCGTCAGCTTCGGCGCCGGCGTCACGGTCAACAGCGTCGCGCTCGCGAGCCCGACCGATTTGATCGCGGACGTGACGATCGCGGGCTCCGCCGCCACCGGCCTCAACGACGTCATCGTCACCGATGGCAGCGACACGTTCACGCTCACCAAGGCGTTCGAGATCGACTCGCCGTTCAAGTTCGCGACGACCGGCACGCTCGCGCAGGGCTCGGTCCTCTCCTACACGGTCACCTCGCTCGACTTCAACTCGCAGTTCGACACCACGAGCACCTCGGATCCGGTCACCGGGGCCACGACGTTCACGAACCTGGCGGTCAACGCGACCGGCGGCGTGCGCATGACTGTCGACGCGGCGACCACGTTCAGCGTCTCCGGCACGATGCTCGTCGACGTCGACGCCGTCGGTGGCGCGGCCACGCTCGACAGCGGCCCGACCGGCACCGCCGAGACGTTCGATCTCCCGAAGATCGACGTCGCGAAGCGCACGGCGACCCCGCTCGTCGCGGGCACGCCGGCCACCGGCATGATCACGGCGCCGCTCCAGACGGACCTCTACACGTTCAACACGGGCGCGAGCGCCGGCGTGGCGACCATCACCCCGAGCACCACGAGCACGACGGCGACCGTCGGCGTTATCGTGCTCCCGGCGAGCGGTCACTTCGCGGACCTGCTCTCGTTCTCGCCCTCGTTCACGAAGCTCGATCTGACGGTGAATGACACGCTGTATGCCATCTACTTCGATAACAGCGGCGCCACCGGCTACAGCTACACGATGAACGCGTCGACGCTCCCCGTGACCGTTTCGACCGAGTCGGCGTCGAACGACACGGCGGCCACCGCCCAGGCGCTCGCCGTCCTGCCGGCCGCCATCGGCGACTCGTCGCTCTCGAGCGACACGGACGTGGACTTCTACAAGATCACGGTCACGGCCGCGGATATCGGCAAGCACATCCACGTCGTCACCGGCGACGGCGGCACGCAGACCGACACGCTCGTCGACATCTTTGGCCCGAACGTGGCGACGACCGCGTTCGACGAGAGCAGCGACAACAACTTCGGCGAGGACCTCGACTCCAAGGCCATCGTGGCCGCCGGCACGTACTTCATCGAGGTCTCACTGTCGACGTTCAACGGCGCGACCTCGGGCAACTACACGTTGCTCGTCCAGCTCGACTGAGCTCTCGCATCCGTCGCGACTCGCGTCGCGTTCGATGCCCGGCTCGCGCACCCACCGTCAGCGTCTACCGGCCCGGACCTGCGGACGCTGACGTCGTCTCGACGTCGACCTCGACCTCGAGTGCTTCGCGCTAGTGCGCG
Source organism: Deltaproteobacteria bacterium (assembly GCA_025353585.1). Taxonomy (GTDB): domain Bacteria; phylum Myxococcota_A; class Polyangia; order Haliangiales; family Haliangiaceae; genus JABFXX01. Next base: position 2,699 of record JANXOM010000259.1, on the reverse strand, counting down.
AGCTGGGTCGCCGGCGACACTGTCGCATCGGTGAACCAGAGGCGGCCATCGCGCAGCGTCGTGCCGCGCAGCGTGATGGCGAGCGCCTCGGCCAGCGTGTCGACCGGGGACACCGTCAGCACGTCGCGCGCCTCGGCCGGGAGATCATCGAGATCAGCCGCGTTGTCGCGCGGGATCACGATGTGCGTGATACCGGCGCGGATCGCCCCGAGCACCTTCTCCTTGAGCCCGCCGATCGGCAGCACGCGCCCCGACAGCGAGATCTCGCCCGTCATCGCCACGTCATGCCGCGCCGGTCGACCCGAGAGCGCCGACACGATCGCCGTCGCCATCGCGATGCCCGCCGACGGCCCGTCCTTCGGGATCGCGCCCGCGGGCACGTGGATGTGCACGTCCTTCGTGAAGCCCGACTCGTCGATGCCGAGCCGGTCCGCGTGGGCGCGGGCGTAGGTCCAGGCCGCGCGCGCCGACTCCTTCATCACGTCGCCGAGCTGACCGGTCAGCGTCAGCTCGCCCTTGCCGCGCATCGGGGCCGCCTCGATGAACATGATGTCGCCGCCCGACGGCGTGTAGTACATGCCCGTCGAGATGCCGACCTGATCCTCGCGGTTCGCCTTCTCGGGGTGGACGCGCGGGCGGCCGAGGAGCGGGCGCACGTCGTCGCGATCGAGCGTCAGCTGCTCGACCTCCTTCGCCGCGATCTTGCGGGTAACCTTGCGCGCCAGCCGGCCGAGCTCGCGCTCGAGCTGGCGGACGCCCGCCTCGCGGGTGTAGCCGGTGACGACCTCGCGGATGGCGTCATCCGTGAGCGTTAGCTGCGCCGCCTCGAGGCCGTTGTCCTTCACCTGGCGCGGGACGAGGTAGTGCTTCGCGATCGCGAGCTTCTCGCGCTCGGTGTAGCCGGCGAAGTCCACGACCTCCATGCGGTCGAGGAGGGGGCCGGGGATGTTCTGGATGAAGTTCGCGGTGGCGATGAACATCACCTCGGACAGATCGAACGGCACGCCGAGGTAGTGATCGACGAAGGTGTCGTTCTGCGCGGGGTCGAGGACCTCGAGCAGCGCGCTCGCCGGATCGCCTTGGTGCGAGGCGCCGAGCTTGTCGACCTCGTCGAGCAGGAACACGGCGTTCTTCGCGCCGGCCTGCTTCATGCCCGCCAGGATGCGGCCGGGCAGGGCGCCGATGTACGTGCGCCGGTGGCCGCGGATGTCCGCCTCGTCGCGCGCGCCGCCGAGGGAGATCCGGACGTACTTGCGCCCCATCGCCCGGGCGATCGACTTCGCGATGGACGTCTTGCCGACGCCCGGCGGACCCGTGAACAGGAGGATGCGGCCCTTGCGCTCCTTGCCCTTGGAGAGCTGGTGGACGGCGAGGAACTCGAGGACGCGATCCTTCACGTCGCCGAGGCCGAAGTGATCCTCGTCGAGGATCTTCGCGGCCTGCGCGACGTCGAGCAGCTCCTCGGTGCGGACGCCCCACGGGAGCTCCGCGATGGTCTCGAGGTAGGTGCGGATGACCTGCGCCTCCATCGACTCCTTGCCGGCGCGCTGCAGGCGCGACCACTCGCGGCCGACCTCCTTGCGGGCCTCGTCGGGGAGCGGGAGCTTGTCGAGCTTGAGCTTCAAGTCCTTCATGGCCTCGTCGGCGGCCTCGTCGCCCTCGCCGAGCTCCTTCTGGATGGCGCGCATCTGCTCGCGCAGGTAGTGATCGCGCTGCTTGCCGCCGAGCTCCTCCTGGACCTTGGTCTTGATGTGCTCCTGCGCGGAGAGGACCTCGATCTGGCGCTGGACGTGGATCAGCACCTTGCGCAGGCGATCCTCGATCGCGAGCGCCTCGAGGAGCTGCTGGTGCTCGCCGACGGGGATGTCGAGATAGCCGGCGACGAGGTCGGCGAACCGACCGGGCTCGGTGATCTGCTTGAGCATCTGGTCGACGGCCTCTTCGGGCAGGCCGCGGCGCTTCGCGAGCTCGGCGGACCGCTCGCGCACCTCGCGGTTCAGCGCCTGGAACGTCGCGTCGCGGGGGTCGAGCGGCGGGTGATCCGCGGCGGGGCCGACGGTGGCGACGAGGTAGCCGTCGCGCGTGGTGATCTTCGTGGCGACGCCGCGCTCGAGGCCCTCGAGGGCCACGCGCACCCCGCCGAGGCCGCGCTGAGCCGAGCTGAGCGTGGCGATGGTGCCGGTGGTGTAGAGGTTGTCAGCGGTGACGTCGTCCTGGTCCTCGCGCTGGGCGACGACAAAGACCTGGTGATCAGGCTCGCGCAGCGCGGCCTCGATGGCCCGCAGCGTCGCCGGACGCGCCGCCGTGATGGGCAGGCTGACACCGGGGAACAGGACCCCGTTGCGCATGGGGACGATCGGCAGGGATTTGGACATGTCGATCGAGGTGGGCACGGCCGGGGGCCGCTGCAACCTCGCCGAAAGACTCGGCGGATCGCCGACAGCGGCGTGCCGGGGGCGCGGCGGGGCTCGGGTCCGCGAATACATCGCGGCCTCTGTCGATCGGCTGGTCGGCTGCGCCGCCCGCGCCCTGACGGAGGGAGCGCCCGCGAAGAGGCCGGCTCACAGGGTCGCTCAAAATGAGGTGACAACGAAGATCGGTCATGCGATCGATCTCCGTGATCGCACCCGCGCGCCCTGCTGGGTTCCGCCGCCGCAGTCCGACGCCAAAGGATCCGCGCCCGCGATTTCGCGCGTCAC
>JANXOM010000243.1 GCA_025353585.1 Deltaproteobacteria bacterium | reverse complement strand
ATCTTGCGCGTGACGCCGCCGAAGCAGCGAAACGCACCGGCCAGGCCCTCGCGCCAGTCGTCCTGGCGCTGCGCCAGCGATGCGCGCACGAAGATGCGCCGCGAATAGCCGAGCACCGCGACGAAGAAATACGTCTTGGTGCGCGTGCTGGCGACCGAGACCCACTTCTCGCCGAAGTCGATCTGCATCTGATGCCCCGGCGCGGTCTCGAACCGCACCGTGGCGAGCTCCGCCGCGCGCTTATCCTGCCGATGCGGGGCGAGTGACCGCTGCAACGTCCGCAGCGGCACCTGACCGCATGCGCTTGCGCGAGCAGCCGCTGCACGACGACGGCATTGCCCTCGGCGGGGCCGTCGAGGAGCTGCTGTGCGGTCGCCTGCTGCGCAGCGTCGAGCGTCCACGCGCCGGGCCCGGTCTGCGTCTCGGCAGCCACGCCGCCGCGCAGGTAGCGCCGCACGCTATTGCGCGCGATGCCCAGCTCGCGCGCGATGCGCTCGATCCCCCAGCGCAGTGCACGCAGCGCGCGGAGTTGTCGAACAATCTAAGGGTCCACCATCGGAACCGTGAGCGTCACCCGCTCGTTTCTTGCTGTCTGATCCATCGCTTACCCTCCTCGGGGGAGGGGTCAGATTTAGTGGCGCGAGGGGGTCAGTTTACGTGGCGCCTGACAGCAGTTACCGCTCGCTCCTTCGGCGGAAGCTCCACAACTATCGGCGCACTCATTAGGCCCGCCGCTGTGAGTGCGCGAGTTGCGGAGCGGAGAGCGATGAACCGAAGCCTGATCGTGCCTGCCTTGGCGGTCGACGAGGACGCATAGGCAACCAACTTCTTCGTGAACCAGCACGGATTCGTAGCTCTCAATTGGATTATCGAGATCGGCGCTCGCGCACGCTTCAACGCCAAGTCGCGGGCCAAACATCGAAGCCCGAGCTCGTAGGTACTTCGCGTCGGTTCGTTCAACTTACCCAACCAGCCCGCGACAACTCGCTCGAAGCGATCCGCTGCGATTCTCGCCATCAGGACCTTCGTACCACCGCCGTCTGACGGTTCCGTGTGTCCTTGCGTCCGCCGAGCGTCCGCACGTCTTCTCGGTTCGTCTGGTACCTGGTCAGCCCGGTCAGCCCAGCACGACGTGAAGCCCTCGGGCGCGGGCATCGCGCAGGATGTTGGAAAGCGCGGAGACGCGCGACATGCCCTCGACAACCCCGGCGTCTGCAAGCTCGCCGCGACTCTCATCGAGATCGATCAGCTTTGCTCGCTGACGCAATTCGGGAAGCCTGTCAGCGGGGATTCGCCAGTCGGCGCCGACAACGGCGTTTTTGAGCGCAGGCTCGAGGCCTTCGAGGTCCACTAGCAACTCATCGATCTCCGTAGCATTGAGGACTGGTGTATCGCGCTCGTTGACCCGTTCGAGCAGGTCGTTGATTCGCCGCGCCCGCTCTTCCGCGCCGGCCAGACGCCAGAGCTCGATCGCCACGTGCATGTCGCTGGGTCCGTTGCGATGCGTTTCGACGACTGACTCGGCAGCGTCATCGGGATCGCCCTGCCAGTCGGGCCGTACCAGGTACAGCGTCCCCCAGTAGCGGCGGCTCACGTCGAGCCCCCAGACTTCGTAGCCTCAGTCACGAGTGTCTTCATCAGCCGCTCAAGGTCGCTTGCGGTCACATCGAGTGACTCGTCGAAGCCCTTCGCAGCCGGCCCAACAGTGACCTTGTCGGCAGTAGCTGCGCTGCTGAGATCAATGCTGCCGGTGATGTCCTTGCCGGCGACCTCGAGACGGATTGCCTTTCCGCCTGCGAGCGCCGCGTCGATCACGGCGAGCGCGCGATCGTTCTGTGATTTTGCGTCGGCGTGGCTGTCCAGCGTGCCGGTTTTCTGTTGCTCGAGGCGCAGGATCTTGTCTTTTCCGCTCGCGCCTGGAGTGACAACGAGCGCGTCAATGTCGGTCATGTCCTTGAAGACTTGGGTCTTGCCGTCGATGCCTTCGCGCAAGGTGAGCCCCTGTTTCTGGTCGTTAGCCATCGTGCGGAAGTCGCTGACAGCAATGCCCGGCTGCGCCTCCCACACCTTTACCTCGCGCAGAACGCGCGCGCCTGGATAGCGAGCCGTGTTTTTCTCTGCCATCAGATCCGCGACAACCACGGTCCGAAGCTCACGCGCCGCCTCATTGATCTCGCCCTTCGAAGGGTGCTCGGGCAGTTTGGCTAGGATCTCGGTCGCTTCGCGCTCCTTGAGGATTCCTCGCGATTTGACGAACTCACGGATCTCCGCAATCCGCTTCGCCGATACGTCCTTTACTGCCTGGGCACCGGCCTTTTGCGCGAGTGCGTTGCGCACCGCCTGCCGCGCAGCGTCGAAGTCGTTCGCAAATGCGTTCCGCATCTCCTCAGGTGACTTCCATTTGCTCCTCATCAGTTCGTACTGCGACCGCTCTTCCGGCGTCATCTGTGCGACGAGGCGCTCCACCCAATCGCTGGCCGATTCCACGGGTGGCGCTGGCTCGTGAATCTCCTTGGGCGCGTGTCCGAAGCCCGCGCGGTTCGGTTTCCCGGCGTGCTCGTCGACCGGCGGCACCGGCGCCTTCACCTCGAGCTCGCCGGGCTTCGCCGCTGGGCCGCCCTCGACGATATGCACGGTGAACGGCTTCCCATCGAGGGTGACGCGGTACGTCCCGTCGGGCTGCGGCTCGGCCAAGACGGACAGGCCCATCCGCTTCGCCGTGGCCTCGAGGTGTTGGAGGTGCTCGGCTCGGCCCTTGTACACGCGGCCGGGGATCAGGGGCTCGAGCCCGGACGTTTGGAGCACGACCTGATCGAGCCCCGCACCGGACGCCTCGCCGAGGGCGCCGCGAGTTTCGCCCTCCAGCCGCCGGATGTCGGCCGCCCCGAGATGCGCTCGCTTCTGGAGCTCCTCGTCGCCGGCGAGGGTCTCGAGCGCGCTCAGCTCGCGCTCGAGCACGTGCTGGCGGAGCTCGAGGATGGCCACGACATCTTCTGGCTTCGGCGCAGTCTGCGCGCGCTCGCCGAGCCGCAACAATTGCCCGTCCAGCGGAGCGAGATCGCCGGCGTGCAGCTCGTTGATCAGCTCGAGCTTCTCGTGCAGCGGCCTGCGGGCCTTGACGAGGTCATGCGCGTGGCGGCCGAGCGCGACCGAAGCACCTTGCAGAAACCAGTCTTGCAGGTCCATCGCCAGCGGCGTGACCTTGCGGGTCACCACCATGTGGGCAACGTAGCCAAGCGCGGCGCCCGAGACAGTGTGCAACGAGATCGCGGCGCCCTCCCTGAGCACGACCTTGCCCGCGCGCCCGACCTTGGCCCACAGACCAGCTGTCTGCTCCTCGATCTTCGTCGCCAACGACAGGTCTTTGGCGAGCCGATCGATG
>JANXOM010000165.1 GCA_025353585.1 Deltaproteobacteria bacterium | reverse complement strand
GTCGACGCGAGCAACGCGGTCCCGCCCACCCACTGGAAGTACGCCCGCACGATGCTGCGCTCGACCTCGGTCGCGGTCACGTCGCGGGCCGCGCGCGCGGCGTCGAGCTCGCGATCCGCGGCGACCGTGCGGCGGCGGGCGCCGAGATCGACGAGCGGGACGTCGAGCTGCACGGTGGCGTCGAGCTGGTTCGTGGGGGTGATGGTCGCGGCGAGCGGCTCCATCGCGCCCCGCGGGATGTCGACGACGACCGCGTGCTGGTTGCGCAGGTAGTCGGCGGAGGCCGACAGGCGCGGCCACAGCGTGCCGTGCTCGACCCGGGCCGCCGCGTCGCGCTCGGCGATCACGGACGCTTGCTCGCGGACGTCCAGGTTCGCGCCGCGCGAGGCGTCGAGCAGCTCCGCGAGCGTCGGCGCGGCCGCGGCCGTTCGTCCGGCGGCGAGCGCGAGCAGCACGACGGGCAGGGCGCGCCTCACGCGCGGCCCCGGAGGTGCCCGACCACGCGGCTGGCCACGTCGAGGAGCTCCGAGCGGAGCGCGGCCGGGAGCTTCGCGGCGCCGCGTCCGAGCGCCGACACGCGCTCCGTCTGCAGGCGCGCGATGAGGGCCGCGCCCCCGCGGGTCAACGCGATCTGCTTCTGCCGCCGGTCCTCGGGGTCCTCGGTGCGCGTCACGAGGTTCTCCTCCACGAGCCGCTGGACGAGCGCGCTCGTCGCCGACAGCGACAGGCGCAGGCGCTGAGCGATCGGCGAGAGCGCCATCGTGCCCGCCTGCTCGAGCAGCGTGAGCGTGACGATCTGCGGCAGCGTGACGCCCGACGCGTGCATCAGCGCGAGCGCGCTCGTCTCGCCCGCGACGTCGAGGTGAACCATCAGGTCGTGGATCGCTCGCCCGGCTGAATCTATCCGACTCACGAGATGCTTCTATCCGACGAATCATCTGCGCGCAAGAACCACCGGGATCCGTTACGCTCCGGGTCGTGAAGCGGATCATCAACGTGGACGAGGTGGTGCTCGAGCGACACGAGCACGGAGACAAGTTCTCCGCCGGCGACGGCGCGGTGGGCACGATGATCGGCAGCCGCTTGCTCGGCGCGTCGCTGATCGTGGTGCCGCCCGGCAAACGCGCGTATCCGTTTCACTGCCATCACGTCAACGAGGAGATGTTCGTGGTGCTCGACGGGGTCGGCGAGATCCGCATCGGCGAGGGCACGTTCCCGCTCAAGGCGGGCGACGTCATCGCCGCGCCGCCCGGCGGCCGCGCCGAGGCGCACCAGATCATCAACACGTCGGACCACGAGCTGCGCTACCTCGCCGTCAGCACGATGATCCAGAACGACGTCATCGAGTACCCGGACGCCGACAAGGTCGCCGTCTACGTCGGCTCGGCGCCCGGCGAGGAGCCCGGCCCGCGCACGTTCAACTTCCGCGGCCACCTCGGCGCGCGCGCCGACTACTGGGACGGTGAGTAGCCCCGTACCCGGGGCCTGGCCCCTTTGTTTTCGGCCGGCAGCCGGACAGCGGGGCGGCGGTCAGAGGCCGGTGGCGCGCAGCCGCTTCTCGAGGTTCAGGTACATCTGGACGCAGTCGTAGTCGTTGCCGAGGCCCGCCGACTGGCCCGCGATCTGGCAGACCTCGTCGAAGTGGTCGGCCGGCACGCAGCCGAGGAACGTCCCCCACGTCGCCGAGTCGACCGTGACGAGGCCATCGTTGACCGGCGTGGCGGGCAACGCGGCGAGCGCCAGGATCCCCGCGACCGGCGAGAGCTCGAGCTTCATCGGATCGCGGCTGCCGTCCCACGCCGCCGTCACGTCGCTGCTCGCCGGGCAGCCGTCCGCCGCGACCAGGTTCGAGCGCCCCGCCACCGACCAGTACGGGAGCCCCGGCACGTCGGGGTTCGCCGCGTTAAACGCCGCCGCGCCGTCGGTGGTCAGGAGCTCGATCGCGCCCGGGAAGCTCGAGCTCGAGCCCGGCGCCAGGCCGAACAGATCCGCGAGCACGCTGAGCGCGGCGCTCGAGTCACCGGGCAGCACGCCGGACGCGACGTCGGCGACCGGGCTCCCGCGGTGCGGCGTCGCGACCGTGATCACGGCGGCGATCGACGCTGGATCGTGGGCCGCGGCCCAGCGCGCGTCGAGGCCGCCCTGCGAGTGCCCGATGACGATGACCTTGGCCGCCCCCGTCGTGGCGCGGACGTCCTCGATCGCGGCCACGAGCTGCGCGCCGCGGACCTCCGAGGTCTGGATGCCGTCCACCTGCGTCGCCACGACGGTACGACCGGTCGCCTCGAGCGCCGGCCGGATGCCGTAGAAGTAGTCGAGCGGCCCGATGTTCTTGAACCCGAACAGCCCGTGCGCGAGGACGATCGGATACGGCCCGTGCGGTGCGGCCGCCTCCGCGTCAGCGCCGGCGACCGGGGCCGCGTCCGGCTCGAGCCCCACGCCCGTCGGCGCGCCGCTACAAGCCGAAACGACGACAAGCGCGATCGCCCTGCGCACGGGCGAATCCTCACCGGATCCGCGCGCAGGGTCAATCGCGATCGGCGGTCTGCGCGGGCGCTCAGCTCGGGATGACGCGCGGCGAGTGCTGCGCGCCGAGCCCGCCCGCGCTGACGCCGCGCTGCGCCAGGTTCGCCAGCGGCGACCGCAGCACCTCGGCGTACTTCGCCGGCATCCCGTCGACGAACCCGCGCAGCTCGCTCAGCACGAGCATGCGCAGCGCGCCCATCACGAGGCCGCGGCGCGGCGACTCGTAGCCGAGCCACGCCCCCGCGAGCGCCGCGATGGCAACCGACCGCCAGGGCCGCTCCACGATCCGTTTTGCGATGGCTTCCATGACCCGCTCCTTTCTTCGCGCGCCGCCGGTTAGCGACGCACGATCCGCATCGCCACGTAGCCGATGCCGAACGCGATGCCGACCGCGGCGAGCGGGTTCGCGATGATGAGGAACTTTGCCCGGCCGAGGTAGCTCTCGACCGTGGACACCGCGGTGTCCTTCGCGTCCACGACCTTGTGCTTGATGTCGCTGACGCGCTCGCTGCCGACGTCGGCGAGCCCGCGGACGCTATCCTTGAGGCTGTCGATGCGATCCTCGAGCGACTCGCTGCCCGTCGCCGCTGCCGTCGCGCTGCCGTTCCCGTTTCCCGTGTTCTTGTTCATGGCTATCTCCTGTGATTCTTTACAGTTAGCAAGTCGTATGCCGCGTCATCACCGTGCGGTTGCGCCACGGCACCAGGGCTCGCACCGTGCGGCCGTGCGCCTGCGCCTCGCATCTCACCGTGCGGCGGGACCGCGCCGATCTCCGGCGTCCACCGGACCTTCCGCATCCCCGGCGTCAACTCCATCTGCGTCACGCCGAGCTCGAGCGCTTCCGGATCGACGACGCAGGTGTCATCGGACCAGACCGGGGCGGGCAGGGCCTCGGCGCCGCGGATCCGGGCGCCGAGGTCGTCGTGCGTCTGGACCTCGTAGGCGTGGTACTCGGGCGCTTGCGTGAGCTGGGCGCTCAGCGCGCGCGCGACCTGCCGCACCTCGATCGCGCCCGGCCGCGTGGACGGATCCTTGCGGAGCATCCGATGGATCAGGTCGCACAGCACGACGGGCGCGGTGGTCCGCTCGGCGAGCGGAGCAGCCTCGCCCGCGAGGTGCAGGCACACGACCTCGGCGAGCGTCCGGCCGTCGAAGGGCGGCTCGCCGGCCAGCGCCTCGTACGCGATGACGCCGAGCGAGTAGATGTCGCACGGGCCCGCGATGTTCTTGCCCGTGGCCTGCTCCGGCGACATGTAGATCGGCGTGCCGGGCGTGAGCCCGTCCATCGTCAGCCGCCCCACGCTGCCGAGGCGCGCCACGCCCCAGTCGATGAGCCGCATCGGGTACTCCGGGTCGTGCGGGGTGAGGATCAGATTGTCCGGCTTGAGATCGCGATGGACGATGCCGCGGGCGTGCACCGACGCCAGCACGTCGGCGACCTGCGAGAGCAGCGCGCACAGCTCGGCCGGCGTCAGCACCTTCACGCGGGTGAGGCGATTCGCGAGCGTGTCACCGTCGACGAGCTCCATCGCGATCCACGGGCGGTGGTCCGCGAGGAGGTTGCACTCGTAGACCCGCACGATGCCGGGGTGGCGAATGTCCTCGAGGATCGAGGCCTCCTGGACCATGCGCGTGGCCATGCCGGGGTGCCGACAGAGCTCGGAGTGCATGACCTTGACCGCCGCGCGGCGCGGCAACACGGCGTGCTGCGCTTCGTAGACCGAGCCCATACCGCCCCGCCCGATCTCCTTCACGATCCGGTACGAGCCCACGAGCGTGTGGGGCGCGAGCTCGGCGGGGTACGACGGGTCGGACATGATATACGGCACTTTGCAGGAACCTTGCCGCCCGATCGGACACCTAAGTAGTCGATGCGAAAGGGCTGGATCGCGCGTGAGCGCACAGCAAGGAGCGCGTCGTGCGCGCTGGCACGAGTAGTGCTCTATGCACGCTCGCATGGCCGTCCCCGGTGCCCGATCCGAACGCGAAGAGACCCTGCGGAAGGGCGACATGGTCTCGGCGTATCGCATCGACGGGCTCGTCGGCAGCGGCGGCATGGGCTGGGTCTATCGCGCGTCGCACGTGCTCGCCCCGCACGTCGCGGCGCTCAAGGTGCTGCGCCACGACCAGCTCGCGCAGGATCACGCGATCGATCGGATGATGCGCGAGGCCACGATCCTCGCCTCCGTCTCGCACCCGGGCATGCCGCAGTTCTTCGAGTGCGGCCTGCTCGCCGACGGGCGCCCGTGGATCGCGATGGAGCTCGTCCAGGGCACGCCGCTCCAGAGCGTGATGGCCAAGGGCCCGCTCCCGCACGCGGCGGTGCGAGCGCTCCTGCACGACGTGGCGAGCGTGCTGTCATCGGCGCACGCGCGCGGCGTCACACATCGCGACCTCAAGCCCGACAACATCTTCCTGACGCCCGCCGATCACCACCACGGGGTGCGGCTGATCGACTGGGGGATCGCGCATCACCATGCGGGCGCGCGGTACACGAACCACAACGAGGCGATCGGCACGCCGACGTACATGTCGCCCGAGCAAGCGCGCGGCGGGCAGCCGGACGCGCACTGCGATCTCTACGGGCTCGGGGTCGTGGCGTACGAGGCGCTCGTCGGCAAGCCGCCGTTCGTCGGGCAGTCGTCCATCGAGGTGCTCGTCCAGCACCTCAACAAGCCCGCGCCGGCGCTGGGGCCGCGCTGCCCCGACGCGCCGCTCGCGCTGGTCGAGCTGGTGGAGGCCATGCTGTCGAAGCACCCGGCGTCGCGCCCGACGGCGGCGACCGTCGTGGACGCGATGGACGTGCTCGCCACCGAGAGCGAGCCGCTGACGTTCGGCTCGGCGGCGTGCGAACGGACAGGGCCGTACCCGGTGCTCGTCGAGGACGGCAGCTCGTCGCTCACGGTCCCCGTTCGAGTCCCTCACAAGTGAACCCGGCCCGCGGTTGTTACGCGTCGGGGCCTTCGGAGTCGGGCAGCTCGTCGAGGTTGATGTCCTCGACCAGGGCTTCGTTGTCCACGTTCGTCTCGCCGTGCGCCTTCTTGTCTCCGGCGTACCGGCGACCCGCCGGCGTGGACGGCTCGGCCGCTCCCTCCTCGGCAGGGTCCGAGACCCCGGCGCGCTCGGGCGGGATGGGCGTCTTGGTCGGCGGCAGCTTTGCCGCGTCGTCGTCGTGGTTGCGCATATGTGGACCGACAGCAAGCCCGAGGCCACGCGGGATCTGTACCTTCGCCGCACGGTGGAGCTGATGAGCACGCAAGATCCGTCGGCATCGATGACCGACGCCAAGTCCAGCGCGATCCCGCTGCGCCGGCACATCCTCGTCGTGGTCCTCGCGCCGATCGCCCTGTTGCTCGCGATGGGCGGCATGCTGGCGTGGCAGGTCGAGCGGATGTCGACGGCCAGCGATTGGGTCGCGCACACGCACTCCGTCATCGGCAAGCTCTACGAGCTGCGGAACCGGATCGCGGAGCAGGAGTCCGGCTTGCGCGGCTATCTGATGACGGGCGACCGCGCGCAGCTCGCGCCGTTCCAGCAGAGCTCGTCGGACGTGCCGATCCAGGCGCTCGTCGAGCTGACCGCCGACAACCGGGTGCAGACGGCCCGCTTGACCGACCTCCGCTCCGAGGTCGCCGCGTGGCGAGTGAAGGCCGATACGGCGATCCAGGCGCCCGACTGGAAGCTCGAGCGCGACGACCAGCCGGCGATCATCGCGCGCACGCAGACCCTCGCGCAGGCGCGCAAGCTCATCGAGGCGGGCGTGAACCAGGAGAGCGATCTCCTGTTCGAGCGCGAGAAGATCTCGGTCGAGACGGACGCGGTCGCGAAGGTCCTGTTCGTCGCGCTGATCGCGCTCGCGGCCGTGGCGATCGCGTTCATCAGCCGGCGGCAGATCGGCCGGGTGTCGTCGGCGTTCGCCCAGCTCGTGGCCGACGAGCGCGCCTCGCGGGGGATGTCGGCCCGCTGGGAGTGGATCCGCCGCGGCCAGGCGCAGATCAGCAGCGCCTCCATCGGCGAGCGCAGCACGGAGCTGACGGCCGCCGCCGCGCTCGACGCCGTGGTGGCGCACACGCACGCTGCGGTCGGCGCGCTCTATCGCGTCCAGGGCGACCAGCTGGTCCGCATCGCGGGTCACGCGGTCGTCGCCGAGGGCACTCCCGCCACGCTCGCCGCGACCGGCGGTCAGCTCGGCCAGGCGCTCACCGACCGGCAGCCCCGCCGCGTGCGCGGGCTGGCCGGCACGCAGCTGCGCATCGCGAGCGGGCTCGGGAGTCGCGACCCGGCGGAGATCGTCATCGCCCCCGCGATCGTGGACGACCGCGCGATCGGCGTGCTCGAGCTCGGGTTCACGGGGGGGGTGGACGACCGCGTCGACGACCTCCTCGCGAGCGTCATGACCACGATCGCGACGGCCATCCGCGGCGCCGAGCAGCGGACGCGGCTGCAGGAGCTCCTCGAGGAGACGCAGCGCCAGGGCGAGGAGCTGCAGGCCCAGCACGAGGAGCTGCGCGTCACGAACGAGGAGCTCGCGGCGCAAGGGGCGGCGCTGCGCGAGGCGGGGCGCCGGCAGGAGGTGGCGCAGCACGAGCTCGAGGCGGCGAACGCGAACCTCGAGGAGCAGACAGCGGAGCTCGAGGCGCAGAAGGACGAGATGATGGCCTCGCAGCACCAGCTCGAGGAGCGGGCGCGCGAGCTCGCGCAGGCGAGCCAGTACAAGAGCGAGTTCCTCGCGAAGATGTCCCACGAGCTGCGCACGCCGCTCAACAGCTCGCTGATCCTGGCGCGCCTGCTCGGCGACAACTCCAGCGGGAACCTGACGCCCGAGCAGGTGAAGTTCGCCAACACGATCCACGCGGCCGGCAACGACCTGCTCGTGCTGATTAACGACATCCTCGATCTCGCGAAGATCGAGGCCGGCAAGCTCGAGCTCCGCACGGGGCAGGTCCACCTCGCGCGGATCCGCGATCAGATGATGCGCGAGTTCGAGCCGACGGCGAAGAGCAAGGGCCTCGGCTTCCGGGTCGCGATCGGGGCCGGCGTGCCCGAGGTGATGATCACCGACGAACAGCGCCTCGTGCAGGTCCTCCGCAACCTGGCCTCGAACGCGTGCAAGTTCACCGAGAAGGGCGAGGTCACGATCGCGATCGGCGCCGACGGTGACCGCATCACGTGCGCCGTGCGTGACACCGGGATCGGCATCCCGCGGAACCACCTCGAGCGCGTGTTCGAGGCGTTCCACCAGGTCGACGGCTCGGTCAGCCGGCGGCACGGCGGCACGGGGCTCGGCCTCGCGATCTCGCGCGAGCTGGCGGCGCTCCTCGGCGGCACGCTCGAGGTGACGAGCACGGTCGGCGCCGGCACCACGTTCACGCTGTCGATCCCGCGCGAGATCCGGACCGGCGCGATCACGGTGGCGGCGCCGGGCCACACGGCGCTGCAGACGACCGGGATCCTGCCGACCTATGGCGACGGCGCGCCCGTCCCGCCCGCGCATCGCCGCAACAGCACCACGCCGCCGCCCGTGGGCGCGATGGTGGAGGCGCTCGGCGGCGATGACCGCGAGCGCCTGGACCGCGGCCGCCGCACGCTGCTCGTCATCGAGGACGATCCGGCGTTCGCGGGGATCCTGCGCGACCTCGGGCGCGAGATGGGCTTCCAGGTCCTGCTCGCCGGGACGGCCGACGAGGGCATCGCGATGGCGCTCCGCTACGTGCCCGACGGCGTGCTGCTCGACATGCAGCTGCCGGATCACTCGGGCCTCTCCGTGCTCGAGCGGCTCAAGCGCCAGCCGGCCACGCGGCACATCCCGGTCCACGTCTGCTCGGTGGACGACCACATCCAGCGCTCGATGGAGCTCGGCGCGATCGGCTACCTGATGAAGCCGGCCAAGCGCGAGGAGCTGGCGGCGGCGATCCACCGGATCGAGGACCGCACCAACAAGCACGTGCGGCACCTGCTGATCGTGGAGGACGACGCCACGCAATCGGAGGCGTTGACCGCGCTGCTGGGCGGCGCCGGCGTGGCCATCGACGCCGTGCCGACCCTCGCGGGCGCGCTCGTGAAGCTCAAGGGCACGCAGTACGACTGCGTGGTGATGGACCTCAAGCTCCCGGACGGGACGGGCTTCGAGCTCCTCGACCAGATGGCGCGCCTCGACGGCGTCGCGTTCCCGCCGGTGATCGTGCATACCGGCAAGGACCTGAGCGACACCGAGGAGGCGCAGCTGCGCGGCTTCAGCTCGTCGATCATCGTCAAGGGCGCGAAGAGCGCGGACCGGCTCGTCGACGAGGTCACGCTGTTCCTGCACCAGGTGGAGGCGGATCTGCCGCCCGAGCGCCAGCGGCTGCTGCGGCAGGCACGCGACCGCGAGGCCCTGTTCGCGGGGCGCAAGGTGCTCATCGTCGAGGACGACGTGCGCAACGTGTTCGCGCTGTCGAGCGTGCTCGAGCCGAAGGGCCTCGACCTCAAGATCGCGCGCAACGGCCGCGAGGCGCTCGAGATGCTCGCGAAGCACCCGATCGACCTGGTGCTGATGGACGTGATGATGCCGGAGATGGACGGGATCGAGGCCACGAAGCAGATCCGCATGAAGCCGGGGTTCTCGCGGCTGCCGATCATCGCGCTGACCGCGAAGGCCATGGCGGATGACCGCGCGGCGTGCCTCGAGGCGGGCGCGAACGACTACCTCGCGAAGCCCATCAACGTGGACATGTTGCTCTCGCTCATGCGGGTCTGGATGCCGCGGTGACCGCGTATGACGACCTCGACCAGCTCGAGACGGCGGAGGAGACCCCGGCCCTCGATGCGTTGCTGGTCGCCGTCTACGATCGCTACCACTACGACTTTCGCGACTACGCGCGGGGGTCGCTGCACCGGCGCCTGCGGACGGCGATGGTGCGCCTCGACATCCCGTCCATCGACGAGATGCGGCGGCGGGTGACCGAGGAGCCGGTGCTGTTCAGCCAGCTGCTCGCTTATCTGACCGTGCAGCTCTCCGAGCTGTTTCGCGATCCGCCGTTCTTCAAGACGTTTCGCGAGCAGGTGGTCCCCGTGCTGCGGACGTACGCGTCGCGCAAGCTGTGGGTCGCGGGTTGCAGCACCGGCGAGGAGGCGTACTCGTTCGCGATCCTCCTCCGCGAGGAGGGGCTCCTCGAGCGCACGCAGATCTACGCCACGGACATCTTCGAGAAGAGCCTGCGCGTGGCCGAGGCCGGGATCTACGACCTCGATCGCATGCGACTCTTCACGCAGAATTATCTGGCCGCGGGCGGGACCGGCTCGCTCGCGGAGTACTACGCGACCACCACCACCGGCGGCGCGGTGTTCGATCGCGCGCTCCGGGACCGCATCGTGTTCGCCGATCACAGCTTGACCACGGACAGCGTGTTCGCCGAGATGCATGCCGTGTCGTGTCGCAACGTCCTCATCTACTTCACCAAACCGCTGCAGGACCGCGTGCTGGGCCTGTTCCGGGACTCGCTCGTCCGCACGGGGTTCCTGGGCCTGGGGCCGCGCGAGTCGCTCGATCTCTCCCCCGTGCGCGACGTGTTCGCGCCGATGCCAGACCGCTGGTATCAGAAACGCGCGCCGGGCCTCAAGGAGCTGCGATGATTGCACCGATCCGCGTCCTGCTCGTCGATGACATCGAGGAGAACCTCATCGCCCTCGAGGCGCTCGTTCGGCAGCACGGCGTGGAGGTCTCGATCGCCCACTCCGGGCAGGAGGCGCTCGAGCTCTTGCTGGTCCACGACTACGCGCTCGCGCTGCTGGACGTCAACATGCCGGAGATGGACGGCTTCCAGCTCGCGGAGCTGATGCGCGGCACGGCCCGCACGCGCACGGTGCCGATCATCTTCGTGACGGCGGCCTACGACGCGGCGCGCGTGTTCCGCGGCTACGACGCGGGCGCGGTGGACTTTCTGGTCAAGCCGATCGATCCGCGGATCTTGCGGCACAAGGTCGACACGTTCGTGAAGCTCCACGAGCACAAGGCGCAGCTCGCCGACCAGCTCGACCAGCTCGGCATGTTCAGCGAGCGGCTCGCGGAGTCGCTGCGGCTGCACGAGACGTTCGTGGCCGCGCTGAACCACGACCTGCGCTCGCCGCTGTCGGCGATCACGGTCGGGCTCGGGCTCCTGGCCGAGGACATCGTGGACAAGGAGCAGCTCGAGGTGCTCCGACGGCTCGAGGGCGCGACGGACCGGATGGCGGGGATGCTCGATCAGCTCTACGAGCTGGCCCGCGCGCGGGTCGGCGGCGGGCTCGTGCTCGATCCGAAGCCGGGTGACCTCGGGTCGTTGGTGCAGGACGTGGTCCGCGAGGCCGAGCTGCGGCGCGAGAACACGCTGGTGCTCGACGTGGCGGGGGACGCGAAGGGGACGTGGGATCTGTCGCGGCTCTCGCGCATCGCCTCCAATCTGATCAGCAACGCGATGCAGCACGGCGCCGGGGCGAGCCGCGTGCACGTGCAGGTCGACGGCCGCGAGCCGGGGCAGGTGAAGCTCGCGGTGACGAACGCGGGCGTGATCCCGCCTGATCTGCTGCCGCGGATCTTCGAGCCGTTCAAGCGGGGCGAATCGACGACCAACGGGCTCGGCCTCGGGCTGTACATCGTGCGCGAGATCGCGGCCGCGCACGGCGGCGAGGTCACGGTGACATCGACCCCGGCGGCGGGGACGCAGTTCCTGGTGCGCCTGCCGCGGCACACGCCGCCGACCCCGCGGGCCGCGGCCGCGCATCACTAGCCCGCGCTTAGCCCGCGCTACACCGTCCAGGCTGTGCTGTCAGCGAGGACCCGGGCGACGTGGTCGAGGATCGCGGTGGCCTTCGCGGCGAAGTGGCAGCCGAACTCCGCGAGCGCGATCCCGCGGCCGCGCCGCTCGAACAGCGCTGACCATCGAGCCGATGGTCAACGCGGGCACGGCCGCGGTCCGCACCGACGCGGACGGCTGGACCGTGCGCACCAGCGATGGCGCGCTGTCCGCGCAGTTCGAGCACACGCTCCTGATCGGCCCGCACGGGCCCGAGATCACGACGCTGCTCGCCTGGCGACCACCGCTTAGCAGGTCAAGACGATCTTGCCGAAGCCGGTGTTGCCCGCCATGTGGCGGTGCGCGTCGGCGGCTCGCGCGAGCGGGAACGTCCGGTCGATGACGGCGGCGAGCTTGCCGCGCGCGAACAGCGGCACGATCTGCGCCTCGAAGGCGCGCATCGCCGCGATCTTCTCCTCGAGCGGGCGCGCGCGCAGCACCGTGCCCGTCAGCGCGACCCGCTTCCGCAAGATCAGCCCGAGGTCGAGGGTCTGCTGCGCGCCGGCGAGCAAGCCGACGAGGATGATCCGGCCGCGCAGTGCCACCGCGCGCAGGTCCTCCGCGACATAGGCGCCGCCGACGAGCTCGACGATCACCGCCGCGCCAGCCGCGTCCGTCGCCGCGAGCACGGCCTCGGCGAACTTCGCGTCCGCGGCGAGGACCCCGTGATCCATGCCGAGCGCGGCGGCGCGGTCGAGCTTGTCCTGCGTGCGGGCGGTGCCGATGACGTAGGCGCCGATCGCGCGCCCGATCTGCGCCGCCGCCGTGCCGACGCCGCTGCCGATCGCGTGCACGAGCACCGACTCGCCGCTGCGCAGGCCGCCCTGCGTGACCATCGCGTCGTGCGCGGTGACGAACGCCTCCGGGATCGCCGCCGCCTCCTCGAACGACATCCCGGCCGGCATCTTTGCGAGCGCGCGCTCGTGGCTGACCATCGCCTCTGCGTACGCACCGCCGCCGACGAGCCCGAACACGCGATCGCCGAGCGCGAGCCGCGTCACGCCCTCGCCGACGGCCTCCACCTCGCCCGCGAGCTCGAGGCCGGGGATGTCCGCGGGCACGTCCCGTGGCGCGGGGTACGCGCCCATGCGTTGGAGGAGATCGGCGCGGTTGACCGCCGTGGCGCGGATGCGCACGCGGACCTCGCCGCGGCTCGGCTCGGGGCGCGGCCGCTCGACGAGCTCGAGGACCTCGGCGTCGCCCGGTTTCTTAATCGAGATCGCCCGCATGGTCTGGCTCATCTGCCGTACGGTACCGCCAGTCCGCGATGAGCGATCCCCGCGCCCGCCGCTTCATGTTCCTGCTCGGCTGGGTCAGCTTGTTCGCGGACCTGTGCCACGAGGGCATGCGCAGCATCCTCGGCCCCTACCTGACGATGCTCGGGGCGAGCGCGACCGCCGTGGGCGTGGTCGCGGGCACGGGCGAGGCGATCGGCTACGTCCTGCGCTACGTCACGGGCTCGCTCGCCGATCGCACGAAGCGCTACTGGGCGCTCACGATCGCTGGATACGCCACGAACCTCATCGCGGTGCCGCTGCTCGCGCTCGCGGGGAGCTGGCCGGCGGTGGCGGCGCTCGTCGGGCTCGAGCGGCTCGGCAAGGCGGTGCGCTCGCCGGCGAAGTCGACGCTGACGTCGTTCGTGGCGAAGAGCGTGGGCGCGGGGCGGGTGTTCGCGATCGTCGAGGCGATGGACCAGACCGGCGCGTTGCTCGGGCCGCTGCTGGTGGCAGCGGTGCTCGCGTGGCGCGGCGATACCGCGAGCGGGTTCGCGTGGGCGTTCGCGCTGCTCGGGATCCCCGCGGTGCTGACGCTGCTGATCCTGGCGCGCGCGCGCCACCTCTATCCGGATCCGCGGAAGCTGGAAGACGAGACCCCGGCGGGCGCCGAGGCAGCCACGCTCGGGCCGCGCTACACGCTGTACCTCGTGGGCGCGGGGCTGGTCGCGGTCGGGCTCGCGGACTGGCCGCTGCTCGCGTATCACCTGCAGGGCGCGGGGGTGATCGGCGCGAAGTGGTTGCCGATCGCGTACGCGGCGGCCATGGGCGCGGACGGGCTCGCGTCGCTCGCGGCGGGGCTGATGTTCGATCGGTCGCGGTCGCGCGGCGGGACGGGCGCCGGCGTGATCGCGGTGTTCGTGATCCTCGGCGCGGCGTACGCGCCGCTCGTGTTCGGCGCGGACGCGACCACGCCGTGGATCGCGATCCTCGGCATCGCGCTGTGGGCGATCGCGCGGGCCGCGACGGAGTCGATCGGCAAGGCGCTCATCGCGGCGATCGTCCCGCCGGGCGCGCGCGGGCGGGCGTACGGTCTCTACTACCTGGTGTGGGGCGGCGCGTGGTGGGCGGGCAGCGTTGCGTTAGGCGCGCTCTACGATCACGCGCGCGGCTGGACGTCGGTGCTCGCGCTCGGATCCATGTGCGCTGGTGCCACAGTGATCGGGATCAGCGCACGGCGTCGACGAGCTGAATAGTTCACCGAGGCGGGCGTACTATCGGCTGGAATGTGGCGCGTCGGATTCCTCGTGACGGCGCTGGCGGCGTTGCCGGCGGCGGCGGCGCCGCATCGCGAGCGCGCGGCGGTGGCGGCGATCGACGCGAGCTCGAAGATCCCGGCGCACCAGGTCGCGAAGGCGAAGCTGGTGATCGAGCAGGGGCTCGCGGCGGCGGGCTACACGATCGTGGCGAGCGCGCCGCTGGTCGGCGCGCGGGCGGCGTGTCGGAGCGGCGACTGCGTGCGGGACGTGGCGCGCGACGCGAGCGTGGACGCGGTGGTGTTCGCGGCGATCGCGAGCAAGGACGAGAGCGCGATCGTCGATCTCGCGCTGTTCGACGGCGCGACGGCGCAGCAGATCGCGACGGTGCACGAGGTCTGCGATCTGTGCGGCGAGGCAGAGCTCGACGAGCGGCTCGGCGTGGCGGCGTCGGCGCTGCGCGCGCAAGCGGTAGCGGTGGTGGCGCGGCAGGCGCGGCTCGACGCGGCGCTGCGCGCGCACCCGGCGCCGTCACAGGTGCCGGGCGTGGCGCTCGGCGCGGCCGGCGTGGCCGCGATCGGCGTGGGCGCGTACCTGTGGTCGATCGACGGGAGCGGCACGTGTCACGCGGGCGATGGCCCGGTGTATCCGGCGGCGGGCGCGGTGATCCGGTATCCGGATCCGACGGACACGAGCGTGTTCGTGTGCCGCGATCGGTACAAGACGCGGGCGGCGGGCATCGCGACGCTCGGCGCGGGCGCGGTCGCGGCGGCCGTCGGGCTCACGTGGGTCGTGCGCGCCCATCGGTATCAGCCGATGCTCGATGTCGGGCCGCAGGGCGCGCAGCTCGGGCTGGCGGTGGCCTGGTGAGGCGGGCGCTGATGCTCGTCGGGCTGGCGGCGTGCACGGAGGCGAATCCGGCGTTCTGTCCCGACGGGAATGCGGCGTGCGGCACCGCGATCGACGCGGGCGGCGGCGGCGATTGTGTCGGCACGGCGCCGTTCGCCGTGTGCTCGACCGCCGTCGGCCGCGGCGCGCGCACGCTCGGCAACATCGACACGATGACAGGCTGCGACGCCGTGACGGCGACCGGCGACGTCTGCGTCGTCGCGGGGACGGACATCACGATCGACGCGCTCGTCGTGGTCCGCGGCGCGCGGCCCCTGGCGATCGTGGCGAGCGGCACGCTGAGCATCACCGCCACCGGCGTCCTCTATGCGGGCGGCGATGTGATGGCGGCGGGCGCGGGCGCGGGCGTCGGCTGCGGCGCGGGCGGCACCCCGGGCACCGCGAGCGGCG
>JANXOM010000119.1 GCA_025353585.1 Deltaproteobacteria bacterium | reverse complement strand
GCCGCTGAGCGCGGGCTCGTCGAGCGTGACGGTCGCCTTGTCCACGCTCGACCCGATGATCGTGTCGACCGTCTTCACGCCGGGCGTCACGACGGCGGCCGCGCTGCCGTTCGTCACGGCGACCGCCGCGCTGCCCGCGCTGCCATTCGTCACGACGGCCGCGGCGCTACCCGCGCTGCCGCCCTCGATGATCGCGTTGCTGCCCGGCGTCGGCATCGGCGGCACGACCACCGGCGGACGCGGCGTGACCTTCGTCAGCTCGTCCTCGTTGATCGTCTCCTTCAGCACGAAGAACCACACCGCCGCGGCCGCAGCGGCGACCACCGCGACCACCGCGATCACGATCGGCATGATGCTGCCGCTCTTCACCGGCCGGACCGGCTCCTCGGTGATCGGTCGCACCGAGCCCGTCGTCGGACCCGAGCGCGAGCGCGGCGGAGCCACGGACGTCGAGGCCGCGCGCGCCGGCGCGGATACCATCGCGGCCGCGGCCACCGGCGCCGCCGTCGCGGCCTGGTTCGGCACGTGGCCCGGCTTGGTGTCGACCTTCGCCGGCTCGAGCCCGATGCGCGTGCGCGACGGCGGGATGTCACCGGACAGCCCCGTCTCCGCGCGCGGCGACGGCGACGTGTCGAGCAGGCGCGGCGAGCGCCCACCCGCGTCCACCATCGGCGGGCTCGGCAGACCCGGCGCCGAGTCGCGATCGATCAGGCGACGCGGCTCGACGGCGGACGGCGGCTCGATCAGCGGCGACGACGCCGCGGCCTCGTCCACCGTCATGTCGTTGCGCGCCTGCTGGCGTCGCAGCGCGAGCTCGTCGGGCGGGATGATCGTCGTCTGGCTGCCCGGCCCGTTGCCGAACAGATCGCGTGCCGGATCCCCCGCGTCCGTCTGCGCGGTCTGCGCGACGAGATCCTCGAGCGAGCGCACCTTGGTCGCTTCCTCGAACGCCTCCTCCGGAAACTCGTCGGCGTCCGAGTGGAACGGCGTCGGCTTCGGCAGCGGCGTCTGCTCGGAGTCCGCGCGGCTGCGCGTGACGGCGCGGTTCGCACCACCGCCGCTCAGCATGTCCGCCTGCGGAGCGGGCGCGACGCGCGTCGGCGTATCGGTGAACAGCGGCGGCTTCGTGGTGTCGGCGGGCGCGCGCTGCGGCTGCTGCTTCGCCTTCTCCGCGAGGATGCGCTCGAGCACGCTCGGGCTCCCGTCGGCGAGCTTGTCGAAGCGAACGCCCATGCCGGGCGCGATCGCCGGCCGGCTCGGATCGTTCTCGCGCGTCCACACCACCGTGCCTTCGCCCGCGATGAGCGGAGAGGCATCCCTCAGCTGGAACTCGAACTTCATCGCCGTGCCGACCGCCAGAGGCTCCTTCGTACGGATGAAGATGCCGCCCTGGCTGACGTCGACCGCATACCGCTCGATGAACTGCTCGATCGTCTCGCTCTTGAACTTGATCTTGAGCGTGACTGGCGTCCGCTTCCCCGTGCGCGTGTTTGGATCGGCCAAAGTTGTCTCCCTCCGACGCCGCGCTCGAGAAGCGCAACACGTCGAATCGGTTCGATTCTAGGTCGTCACGCCAAACGATGCAACGCACGCGTGCCATCCCATCACACGCGCGACCGATGTAAGGTCGCTTGCATGTCTCGTCCGATCCGTCGCGTCCTGGTCGCCAACCGCGGTGAGATCGCCGTTCGCGTGATGCGTACATGTCGGGAACGCGGGATCGAGACCGTCGCCGTGTACAGCGATGTCGATCGCCTCGCGCCCCACGTGCAGCTCGCCGACCGCGCCGTGGCCATCGGCCCGGCCCCCGCCGCGCAGAGCTACCTCGTCATCGAGAAGATCATCGCCGCCTGCCAGGCGAGCGGCGCCGATGCCGTGCACCCCGGCTACGGCTTTCTGTCGGAGAACGAGGACTTCGCCGACGCGTGCACCGCCGCCGGCATCACGTTCATCGGCCCGTCCGCCGACTCGATGCGCCGCATGGGCAGCAAGACCGAGGCGCGCAAGACCGTCACCGCCGCCGGCACGCCCGTCGTCCCCGGCGACAACGGCCCGGAGGGCAACGGCTTCCCCGACGCCACGCTCGCGCTCGCCGCCGCGAAGAAGATCGGCTTCCCCGTGCTCATCAAGGCCGCGGCGGGCGGCGGCGGCAAGGGCATGCGCCTCGTCGCCGACGAGCACGACCTCGCGAACGCGTTCGACAGCGCCAAGCGCGAGGCGACCGCCGCGTTCGGCGACGGCACCGTCTACCTCGAGAAGGCGATCCAGCGCCCGCGCCACATCGAGATCCAGGTCTTCGGCGACGCGCACGGCAACCTCGTCCACCTCGGCGAGCGCGACTGCTCGATCCAGCGCCGCCACCAGAAGGTCGTCGAGGAGGCGCCGTCGCCCGTCGTCTCCGCGGAGCTGCGCGCGCGCATGGGCGCTGCCGCCGTGGCCGCCGCCCGCGCCGTCCACTACCTCGGCGCCGGGACGTGCGAGTTCCTGCTCGGCGCCGACGGAAGCTTTTACTTCCTCGAGATGAACACGCGCCTCCAGGTCGAGCACCCCGTCACCGAGATGATCTACGGGCTCGACCTCGTGTCGTGGCAGCTCGATGTCGCCGAGGGCAAGCCGCTGCCGCTCACGCAGGCCGAGCTCGACGCGCGCCGCCGCGGCCACGCCGTCGAGTGCCGCATCTACGCCGAAGATCCCGTGAAGTTCCTGCCGTCGCCCGGCCGCATCACGCACCTCCGCATCCCCGATGGCCCGTACGTCCGCAACGACAGCGGCTGCTACGAGGGCGCCGAGATCCCCGTGCACTACGATCCGATGATCAGCAAGCTCGTCGTGTGGGGCGAGGACCGCGCCCGCGCCGTCGCCCGCATGCGCCGCGCGCTGGACGAGTACCAGGTGCGCGGCATCGAGACGAACTTACCGTTCCACCGCCGCTGCCTCCGCCACCCCGAGTTCGTCGCCGGTGAATACGATACCGGGTTCATCGGCCGCAACGCCGCCGAGCTCCACCCGCGCGCCGACGACGCCGAGCTCGTCGCCGCGATCTGCGCGGCCGTCCTCGAGGGCGACAAGCCCGCCGCCGCCTCCAGCTCCGCGCGCTCGTCGAGCACCACGTCGCCGCCGCCGATCTCGTCGGAGATCAGCGGGTGGCGCCGCTCGTGATCCCTTAGCGATTGCGCCCCGGGCGTCTGGCCGGTAGAACGGCGCCTGATGGCGCCTCCTCAGCAGACCAAGTTCGTGTTCGTGACGGGTGGCGTGGTGTCGTCCCTCGGCAAGGGCATGGTCTCGGCGTCGATCGGTGCGCTCATGGAGAACCGCGGCCTCAAGGTCGCGAACATGAAGCTCGATCCGTACATCAACGTGGATCCGGGCACGATGAACCCGACGCAGCACGGTGAGGTGTTCGTCACCGACGACGGCGCGGAGACCGACCTCGACCTCGGCCACTACGAGCGGTTCGTCTCGTCGAAGATGTCGCGGCTCAACAACATCACGACGGGGCAGGTCTACTCGACGGTCATCGGCAAGGAGCGCCGCGGCGAGTACCTCGGCTCGACCATGCAGGTGATCCCGCACATCACCGACGAGATCAAGCAGCGCATCCTCCGGTGCGCCGAGGGGCTCGACCTCCTCGTCGTCGAGGTCGGCGGCACGGTCGGCGACATCGAGTCGTTGCCGTTCCTCGAGGCGGTCCGCCAGCTCCGCGTCGAGCTCGGTGCGCAGCACAGCGTGTCCGTGCACCTCACGCTCGTCCCGCACATCCGCGCGGCCGGCGAGTTCAAGACGAAGCCGACCCAGCACTCGGTGCAGAAGCTCCGCGAGATCGGCATCCAGTGCGATGTCCTCGTCGTGCGCTGCGAGCAGCTCCTCGCCGACGAGGTCTGCAAGAAGATGGCGATGTTCTGCAGCGTCCACAGCGACGCCGTCTTCCAGTCCGTGGACGTCGATACCGTCTACCGCCTCCCGCTCACGCTCGCCGCGCAGGGCCTCGACACGAAGCTGTGCGCGCTCCTCAACATCTGGTCGCGCGCCTCGCAGCTCTCGGCGTGGGAAGAGGTCGTCCAGCGCGTCGTCGAGCCGAAGAAGCACGTGACCATCGGCTTCGTCGGCAAGTACGTGCAGCTCGCCGAGGCCTACAAGAGCCTCAACGAGGCGCTGCTCCACGGCGGCATCGCGAACGACTGCCGCGTCTCGATCAAGCACATCGACAGCGAAGAGCTCGAGAAGACGGGCACCGCGCAGCTCGCCGCGTTCGACGGTATCCTCGTCGGTCCGGGCTTCGGCGCCCGGGGCACCGAAGGCAAGATCGCGGCCGTCCGCTACGCGCGCGAGAAGAACGTCCCGTTCTTCGGCATCTGCCTCGGCATGCAGGTCGCGTGCATCGAGTTCGCGCGCAGCATCTGCGGCCTCGATCGCGCCAACTCCACCGAGCTCGACCCCACCACGCCGCACCCGGTCGTCGACCTCATGCCCGATCAGCGCGGCATCGTGGACAAGGGCGCCACCATGCGGCTCGGCGCGTACCCGTGCAAGCTCAAGCCCGGGACGCGCGCGGCGGACGCCTACGGCACGCTCGAGATCAGCGAGCGCCACCGCCACCGCTGGGAGATCAACAACAACTACCGCGACGCTCTGGAGCGCCACGGGATGGTGCTCTCGGGCGTCTCGCCGGATGGCCGCCTGGTCGAGATGCTCGAGCTGCCGAACCACCCGTACTTCGTGGGGTGCCAGTTCCACCCCGAGTTCAAGTCCCGACCGAGCGCGCCTCACCCGCTGTTCTCGAAGTTCGTGGCCGCGTCGCTCGCTCGCCAGACGAAGTCTTGATCACGTAGCTAAGTCCGCGACGCGTTAGGTCAAAGCAAGAGGTGGGCCATCAGGCCTTTACAGACTGCTGTGCCGCGCGTAGGCTTTCTTCAAGCGTCATACCAAGGCATTTATTGCCTAAGTAGCCGCTTTCAAAAGGAGATCCTATGGGCATGGAGATGCGGCAAGAGCTGAAGCTGTCGCAGCAGCTCGTCATGACGCCCCAGCTGCAACAGGCGATCCGCCTCTTGCAGCTGTCCAGGATGGAGCTCGCCGAGCTCGTTCACGAGGAGATGCTCGAGAACCCGCTGATGGACGACGAGATGGATCTCGACTCCGAGCGGAGCCGAGAGCGCGAGGAGATGGGCGGGGAGAATGACATCCGCCAGCAGACCGAGGCAGCAGGCAACACCGAGACCGCGATCGAAGGGTCGATGGTCGACGGCGTGGCCCAGACCGAGATCTCGGGCGACGCGTCCGCGGTCAACGAGATCGACTGGGAGAACTACCTCGACAGCTACTCGTCCGGCCCGTCCGCCGGCCCGTCGTTCCGCGGCGACGGCGAGGAGATGCCGTCGCTCGAGCAGACGCTGACCAAGCCGCCCAGCTTGCACGACCACCTCGCGTGGCAGCTGAAGATGACGAACCTGCCGCCCGAGCAGCTCGAGATCGGCATGACGATCCTCGGCAACATCGACGCGGACGGCTACTTCAAAGATCCGCCGCTCACGGAGCTCGCCGCCGACCTCGGCGTGCCGGAGGAGCTCTGCGAGATCGTGCTCGAGAAGATCCAGACCTTCGACCCGACGGGCATCGGAGCGCGCTCGCTCGCCGAGTGCATGATGATCCAGTGCATCGCGGTCGGTCAGGACGACGACCTCGCGATCAAGATGATCAAGAGCCACCTCGGCAACCTGGAGAAGAAGAACTACCAGGCGATCGCGCGCGACCTCAAGCAGCCGCTCGAGGAGATCTACGAGGCAGCGAAGGTCATCATGGAGTTCGACCCGCGCCCGGGTCGCCAGTACAGCTCCGACGATCCGCACTACGTCACGCCCGACGTCTATATCCACAAGGTCGGCGACAAGTACTTCGTCGTCCCGAACGACGACGGCCTGCCGAAGCTCAAGATCAGCGGCTTTTACAAGAACGCGATCGGCAGCGGCGCGGCGAGCAAGGACTACGTGCAGGACAAGCTGCGCTCGGCGCAGTGGCTGATCCGCTCGATCCAGCAGCGCCAGCGCACGATCATCAAGGTCGCCGAGTCGATCCTGAAGTTCCAGCGCGAGTTCTTCGACAAGGGCATCGCGCACCTCAAGCCGCTGATCTTGCGCGACGTCGCCGAGGACATCGGCATGCACGAGTCGACCGTCTCGCGCGTCACGACCTCGAAGTACGTCCACACGCCGCAGGGCATCTTCGAGCTGAAGTTCTTCTTCAACTCGGGCATCTCGCGCACCAACGGCGAGGACCTCGCGTCCCAGGCCGTCAAGTCGAAGATCAAGGAGCTGGTCACGGCGGAGGACGTCAAGCGCCCGCACAGCGACCAGAAGATCGTCGAGCTCCTCAAGAAGACCGGCATCGATATCGCGCGCCGCACCGTCGCGAAATATCGCGAGCAGCTCGGCATCTTGTCGTCGAGCAAGCGCAAGCAAGTCTTCTAGAGACGTGTATGATCGAGCCTGGGATCTCAACTTCCCGGGAGGCTGCACGCATGCAATTCGCGGTGACGTTCCGCCATATGGAACCGACGGATGCTCTCAAGGCCTATGCGCGCGAGCGCATGGAACGCGTCCGTAAGTATTTGCCGGACCCGATCGCGTGCCACGTGGCGCTGTCGACGGAGAAGCACAACCACCGCATCGACGTGAGCTTCCAGCTCCACAACGGATTGACGGTCGCCGCGCACGAGACGACCGAGAACATGTACAGCTCGATCGACCTCTGCATCGCGAAGATCGAGCGCCAGGTCCGCAAGTACAAGGGCAAGCTCGAGGGCATGCGCGCGCGGCCGCACGACGTCGTGCCGCTGCCGTGGTCTCACTCGATCGTCAGCGAGGCGTTCGACGGCAAGCCGGGCGCCACCGAGGACACCCACGAGACGAGCGGCACGCCGGAGTTCCAGGTCGTCAAGACCGAGAAATTTCACGCGCAGCCGCTGTCGGTCTCGGACGCCATCGTCCAGCTGAACCTGAACCACGAGCCCTTTCTCGTGTTCCGGTCCGATGCCGGCCAGGTGTCGGTGGTCTACAAGCGCCCGGACGGCAGCTATGGCCTGATCGAAACGCCGGACTCGCCTCAGCCGAGCCGCGCGTCCGCCGCCGCGTCGTAGTAGACTCGCAGCGAGCCCGCGCCGTGAAGATCGTCGACCTCATCAAGCGGGACATGATCCTTCCCGCGCTGCAGTCGACCGACAAGCGCGGCCTGCTCGAGGAGCTCGCGACCTACATGGCGAGCCACCACACGCGCATCGACCGCGCCTCGCTCTCGCGGGTGCTCATCGAGCGCGAGCAGCTCGCGTCGACGGCCATCGGCGAGGGCGTCGCGATCCCGCACGGCAAGCTCGGCTCCGTCGGGGAGATCGTCGCGTGCCTCGGCCGCGCGCGCGACGGCGTCGAGTTCGACTCGATGGATGGTCAGCCGACATTCCTCTTCTTCGTGCTCGTCGCGCCGGAGTCGTCCACCGGCGCGCACCTCAAGGCCCTCGCGCGGATCTCTCGCGTGTTCAAGGACCCCGAGTTCCGCAAGCGCCTGCTCGAGGCGCCGGACGCAGAGTCGATGTACACCGTCGTCGCTACCGAGGACGCCAAGTATTGACCGTGGGGGCGTCGGGGGCGTTCACGGTCGGGGAGCTTGTCGCGCACGCGGCGCTCGAGGTGGTGCTCGTCGCGGGGAGCGGGGGCCTCGATCGCACGGTCGTCGTGCCCCGGATCCAGAAGCCGGGGCTCGCGCTCACCGGGTGGCCCGAGCAGCTGCACCCGGGCCGCGTCCTCGTGCTCGGCGCGACCGAGATCGATTACCTGAGCGATCAACCCGCGGCGCGCGAGCTCGGCATCGCCACGATCCTCGCGAGCGAGCCGGCGTGCGTGATCGTGTGCCGCGGTCTCGAGCCCCCGCGCGAGCTTCACAGCGCCGCCGAGGGCCGCGGCGTCCCGCTCCTCGTGAGCGCGCTCGCGACCGCGGACTTCATCGTCGAGGTCACCACCTGGATGGCCGGCCGCCTCGCCCCGGAGACCGAGGTGCACGGCGTACTCCTCGACGTCCTCGGCGTCGGCGTGCTCGTCGTGGGCAAGAGCGGCATCGGCAAGAGCGAGACGGCCCTCGACCTCGTCATGCGCGGCCACCGGCTCGTCGCCGACGATGTGATCCGCATCCGCCGACAGGGCGGGCAGGTCACCGGCCGCGGC
Source organism: Deltaproteobacteria bacterium (assembly GCA_025353585.1). Lineage (GTDB taxonomy): Bacteria > Myxococcota_A > Polyangia > Haliangiales > Haliangiaceae > JABFXX01. The sequence continues at coordinate 404 of JANXOM010000119.1, read as the reverse complement.
GCCGGCATCCTGGGCCACCACATGGAGATCCGCGGCCTCGGGATCATCAACGTCAAGGATCTGTTCGGCATCGCGTCGGTGCGCAACAGCAAGAAGATCGAGCTCATCGTCGAGCTGCACGAGTGGGACGCGAACGTCGAGTACGACCGCCTCGGGTTCGACGACCAGTTCGAGCGCGTGCTCGAGGTCTCGGTGCCGAAGGTCCGCTTACCGGTGCGGCCGGGCCGCAACCTCGCCACGCTCATCGAGGTCGCGGCGCGCAACGAGCTCCTCAAGCACCAAGGCATCCACTCCGCGCGTGCGTTTCGAGACTCTCATCAGCTCGCGATGGAGTCGGCGCATCGAGACGAGCCCGTCCTCGAACCGGCGGCGGAGTAGGGATGCAGATCGTCATCGTCACGGGG
>JANXOM010000106.1 GCA_025353585.1 Deltaproteobacteria bacterium | reverse complement strand
CGTGCACGCGCTCCGTCGCGCCGAGCGCCGCGCGCAGCTCGCGATCTTCGAGCGTGGGGTTCGCGCGGACGGCCGCCTCGTACGCCGCGAGCGCCGCGGTGCGATCGCCGACCGCGTGCAGCACGCGCGCACGAACGAGCTGCAGCTCGGGCTCCGGGCCATCGGCGAAGAGCAGCGCGCGGGCGTGGGCTCCGCCGCGGAACAGGACGCCGGCCACGAACGCGCGGTCCGCCGCCACCGGGACCTGCGCTGGCGTGAGCCGCTCGACGTACTCGGCCGCGCGCGCGTTGCCGGCCGCGTGCAGCCCGCGGATCACGGCGAGGCGGAGCGCCGCGTTGTCCGGCGTCGCGGTCAAGGCCTCCAGCAGCGCCCGCAGCGTGGCTTCGTCCATCCCACCGCCAGTGTATCGCGTGCTCAGGCCGGCACGCGTGGCGCCGCGACCAGCTTGCGCAGCTCCGCCATCGGGATCGGCTTCTTGACCCAGCGCTCGGGGCCGATCCCGTCGAGGAAGTCGCGCGCCGCCTGCGTCGCAACGCCACCGGTCATGAAGACGAAGCGCCCGGCGACCTCGTCACCCGCCGCCACGAGCTGCGCATGGAGCTCCATGCCCGTCACGTCCGGCATCATCAGATCGCAGAGCACCACGTCGTAGCGCTGCTGCTGCAACCGCGCGAACGCCGTCCGCCCGCTGTGCGCGAGCTCGACGTCGTGCGCCTGGAGCATGCGCGCGAGGGCCTTCGCGACCGAGATCTCGTCATCCACGATCAGCACGCGCAGGCGCGGAGGGTTCGGCGCAGCCGCGCGCGGGGCGGGCTCCGCCGCAGACGCCGGAGCCGCCGGCAGCGAGATCCGGACGGTCGTCCCGACGCCGACCTCGCTCGCGACCTCGATCGTCCCGCCCAGCGCCGTGATGATGCCTTGGCTGATCGAGAGGCCGAGGCCCGTCCCATGCCCGACCGCCTTCGTCGTGAAATACGGCTCGAAGATCCGCGGCAGCGTCGCCGCGTCGATCCCCGTGCCGGTGTCGGCGATCTCGATGACGGCGCGGCCGTCCACGGTGCGCGTCGCCACGCGGATCTCGTTCGCCTCGGCGTGGCCCTCCACGATCGCCTGGCCCGCGTTCACGATCAGGTTCAAAAACACCTGGAACAGCCGCCCCTCGCTCGCGTACACGGCCGGCACGGGGAGGTATGTCTTCACCACGCGCGCGTGATGCCGCAGCTGGCTGTTCGCCATGGCGATGCAGCGGTCGAGCGTGGCCGCGATGTCGACGGCGATCTCGTCTCCGCGGCGGTCGCGCGCGAGCGCCATGAGATCCTGCACGACGCGCCGGATGCGACCGCCGCCCGACACGATCTCGTCCACGAGCTCCGTCGCGAGCGCGGCGGTGGCGGGCGGGAGGTCGGCGCGGATGCCGGCCACGGTCTCCTTCAAGAGCTCGGCGTTCGCGAGGACGAACGTGAGCGGGTTGTTGATCTCGTGCGCGGTGCCGGCGGCCAGCGTGCCGATGGCGGCGAGCCGATCCGCGCGGGTCAGGCGCGCTTGCAGCTCGCGCTCGCCGGTGACGTCGCGGATCAAGAGGACGCGCGTCCCGGGAGAGCCGGCGGGGGCTGGCGTCGCCTTGATGGAGACGACGAGGGGAGTCTGGTCCGGCGGGTGGAGGGTCAACTCGAGCGGGCCCGCCGCCGCGCCCAGGAGCTCGTCGAACGCCCGGCGGTCGGACTCGACCACGAGCGCGCCCAGCGCGCCGAGCGGCCGTCCGCGCAGGCTGCCCCCGGGCGCGCCGAGCATGTCCGTGAGCGCGCGGTTCGCGTCGAGGATGCTCCGGTCGCCGCACAGGGCCACGCCTTCCCGCGTGGCGTCCGCGAGGTGGCGATAGCGGGACTCGAGCTCACCGAGCGCGAGCGCGTCGCCATGCGCCTCGAAGTTCGCCGCGATCACGCCGAACGCCACGAACGCATATTCGAGCAAGAAGATCGACGAGACCACACCCGCGCCGACGAGGGTGTCGTGGAGCCCGCACGCGACAAACACGAAGACGCCGATCCGGGAGTTGCGATGGAGCCTCGCGACCTTGGTGGGGCTTCGTCGCAGGCGCGCGCGCATCGCCGCGATGACGCCGGCGCAGATCGGGACGACGAGCGCCATCATCCACCCGGTGCGCGCCCCGTAGTACGCGTGCCCGAAGAGATCGTGGTGCGTCTCCACCGGTCCGCCGATCAGCCACGGCGTCGCGACGCAGAGCAACTGGAGCGGCAGCGCGCCGAGGAGGGAGGCGAACGTCAGCCGCGACATCGGCATCCCACTGAGGACCTCGATCGTCGCCAGCGCGAGCCCGGGCAAGAACATCGCGAGCGCGAACTGGATGCGGATCATCGCGACGGCCGTGTCGGCGTCGGTGCTCATGAGGTGGATCGCGCGCGTCACCGAGAACACGATGCCGATCGCCGTGATGAGGACCCACGGCAGGTGCGTCTTGCCTGGATCGAGGCGCCAGATGATGCACTGGCGGATCGCCGTGAAGACGAGCGCGCCAATGGCGAGCAGCGTACCGATCGCTTCAGGGTGGACCTCCAGCGTCACCGCCCATCATCGTCCCACGTCCGCGCCGCGCGCGGGAGAGCCGCCTCACCATGTCTCGACCGCCGCCGTTCAGTACGGGACGAGCTGCCGGAGCTGCCATGCCTGGACATGTAGGTGCCGCCGGGCCGCGCGCTCGCGAGACCGCATCGCCGTGGCCATGCCGCAGGCCGCCGCGATCGACGCGAGCACGTAGATGATGGCGACGCCGATCGTGGGCCCCTGCTGTCCGGCCGTGCCGGCGACGCGCATGAGGATGCCGTGCTCGTCGACGGTGGTGGTCACCGACAGAAGGCCGATGCGCTCGAGCACCCACGGCACGAGCACGGCGGCCCACGAGATGATGCACATGCCGGCGGCCGTGGTCAGCCGGGACGACGTCGGCGTGAAGAGGATCGCCATCGCAGACATCGCGGCGAGGCCGGGCGCGATCAGGAACGGGGTGAACATGCGAGACACGATGACGAGCAGCACCGCGTTGCCGATCGCCAGCAGCCCCTCGCGGCCGTACGTGCGCTTGCTCGAGCCCCACAGGCAGAGCGCGAGGTTCACGAGCACGACGCCGGTCACCGCGAACAGGTACGGCGAGCCGCTCGGGCCGATCCACCACAGGAGCGGCGCGAACGAGAGGAACGCGACGTACCCCCACACCCCGATGCGCGCGTTGCCCTGGCGCGTGATGGCGTCGTCCTCGCGAATGACCGCCTCGACCTCGACGGGCATCGTCCGCGGCGGCTCGAGCATCAGGCGGCCGACGAGCTCGGCGGCGCCGGCGAGCTGGGGATCGAGGGCCAGCGCGCTCGCGGCCTCCCGCATGGCGATGGCGCGCTGGTCGTCGATGGCGCCGGCGGCCGGGGCCGCCCCACCCGCCTCCAACCGGGTACTCGCGTCGAACGCCGTGCGCGCGCGCTCGAGGTGCTGGCGGCCCAGCGTGCGGCGCATCTCGAGGTCTCGATCGCCGTCGAGGTAGCGCTGCACGCCATCGCCGAGCGCGCGGGCCGTGGGCCGCGCCGCGCGATCCGAGGCCGTCGCGTCCACGCACAGCTGGTCGAGCTCGGGGGGCACCGGGCGCCACGGCGCGCGCGCGGACGGCCGCGCATCCACGCCCGCGATCGTGCTCGCGAGCCCCGGCTTGCCGCGCGGGTGAAGCATCTCGTTCGCGAGGATCTCGAACAGCACGCAGCCGAGCGCGTAGGTGTCCGCGCGCGCATCGACATCGAGCTCGCCGCGCACCTGCTCGGGCGCCATGTAGCCGGCCGTGCCGATCGAGATCCCGCCCTGCGTGGCGTGCTCGTCGCCGCCGGTGACGTCGGCGAAGTCCGGGTCGTGCTCCCCGACGATCTTCGCGACGCCCCAGTCGAGGACGTAGACCTCGCCGTAATCGCCGAGCACGATGTTCTCGGGCTTGAGGTCGCGGTGGATGATGCCGCGGACGTGCGCGAGCTCGATCGCCAGGCAGACCTCGGCGAACGCGCGCAGGAGGCGCTGGAGTGGATACGCGGCGCGATCGCCATCGAGGATCTTCGCGAGCGTCGTGCCGGTGAGCTTCTTCATCGTGAAGAACGGGACGCCGAAATGGTCGTAGCCGATGTCGTGGACGGGGACGATCGCGGGGTGCTCGAGCCGGCCCTGGATGGACGCCTCGCGCATGAAGCGGCGGATGATCGCGTCGCTCGGGCTCGCCTTGCGGATGCGCTTGAGCGCGACCTCGCGGCCCATCGCCGTATCGCGCACGGTCATCACCTCCCCCATCCCGCCCTTGCCGAGGCGGCTCACGACCCGGTAGCGCTCGTCGCGCGGGACGAATGGATCTTCTTCGGGCTCTTCCCCCTGACCCACCACCGGCGCGGTCGACAACGGGTCGATGACGATCAGATCGGTGGGCACGTCATCCCTCGACATCCCGGGATCGTAGCCGATGCCGGTCGTGCATAGTCTCGCGTAGCCGTGCTCGCCATTCGCATCCTCGCCGACCACGAAGTCCCCGCGTTTCGCGACACGATGATGACGACGTTCGGCCTCGAGCGAGACGGCGACCCCGATGGCGAACCGCGGTTTCGCGCGCTGATCGCGCCCGGCCGGGCGTGGGCGGCGTTCGACGGCACGACGATGGTCGCGACCGCCGCATCGCACACGTTGCGCGTGGGGATCCCGGGCGGCGTGCTGCCGATGGCCGGCCTGACGATGGTAACCGTGCGGCCGACCCACCGGCGCCGCGGGCTCCTGCGCGAGCTCGTCGCGCTGCACCTCGCGGATGCCTCGGCGCGCGGCGAGCCGGCGAGCGCGTTGTGGGCGTCGGAGGCCACGATCTACGGACGCTTCGGATACGGCGTGGCCGCGGAGGTGGACGCGCTCGAGCTCGACACGCGCGGGGTGACGATCGCGGCGGCGGCGGTGGACGCGCTCGAGTGGCACGACGAGGCCAGCGCGCGGCCCCTCTTGCCGGCGATCTACGCGGTTGCGATCGCCGGGCGCCCCGGCGCGCTTCATCGCAGCTCGACGTGGTGGCGCGAGCGCGGCTTCCTGGATGCGTCGCTGATGCGCGAGGGCGCGAGCCGCCGGCGGCACGTGCTCGCGCGCCGCGGCGCCGACGCGACGGGCTACGTGGTCTACCGGCAGCTCGCGGGCAAGACCCGGATCGTGGAGCTGATGGCCGTCGACGCGCGCGCCGAGGCGACGTTGTGGCGGTTCGTCACGGGCATCGATCTCTGTCCCGCGGCGGAGTGGGAGACCGCGCCGGTCGACTCGGCGCTGCCGTGGCTCGCGTCGGATCGGCGGCGGGTCACGCGCGTGCGCCACGATGCGCTGTGGCTCCGGATCGGTGACGTGCCCGCGGCGCTGACGGCCCGGCAGTACGCGAGCGATGGCGAGCTCGTCCTCGGCGTCGACGGCACGAGCTGGCAACTGGCGAGCCGCGGGGGCCGCGCCACCTGTACGCAGGTGGACGCCGAGCCGGACGTCCGCGTCGACCGCGCCGCGCTGGGCTCGCTGTACCTCGGGAGCGTGCCGGCATCGCTGCTGGCGCGGGCCGGGCAAGTCTCGGGTGCGGTGGAGAGCGTGGCGAAGGCGGATCGCCTGTTCGCGTGGCCGATCGCGGCGTGGTGCGCCGAGCAGTTCTGACGCGTCTCTTGCAAGGGGTGGCGCGATGCGAACCCTCCTGTGTGTCGCGCTCGCGAGCCTGACGGCCTGCGGCGGCGCGGCGGTCACGTTCATGCCCATGCCCCTCGGCGAGATCGTGGCCGCGACGCCCGTGGCCAAGCGCACCACGGCCGTGCGTGCGTTGCTGCTGCCGCCGAACGAGTCCCTCATCTGGGATGTGCGCGCCGCGGGCATGACGATCGGTCGCGCGGAGCTGGACGTCGGCGAGACCGACGTGCACAGCAAGTTCAGCACGTCGAAGCTCGCGAGCATGTTCGCGACGATCCACCACGAGCTCGTGACGACCGTGGACCGCGAGGCGGCCCGGCCCGCCACGGCAACCGAGACGGTGGTCGAGAGCGGCGAGACCACGCGCAGCGAGATGGCATTCGATGGCAACGGGTACTCGATCGATCGCGACGATCGGGTGGTCATCCCCGATGGCAACGCGGCCCACACGATCCACTCGGCGCTCGGCTGGCTGCGCGCCTGGGCGGATCCGAAAGCGGAGCCGAGCGCGCTGTATGTCCTCGAAGACAGGCACCTCTTTCGCTTCACGCTCGACCGGCCGGTCACCGAGCTGCTGCGCGAGATCGAGACGCTGCGGATCGACGGACACATCCGGGCCAACGAGGCGAGCGAGCCGATCGGCATCACCGTGTGGCTGACGGCCGATGCGGAGCGCAAGCCGCTGCGAATCGCGATCACCGCGGGGAAGCTGCATATCGTGGCCGAGCTCGTCTCGTAGGTAGTGTGCTCGGTGAAGAAGTGTTGCTGCGCAGAGACAGGTGTTCGCGTACGGCACGGTCGATCGGTCTCAACTCTCGGCGAGCTCGTCGAAGATCTCGTGGTTCGCCCTTTGCAATCGCGCCAGTTCGATGAGGCAACTGAGTCGCGCCGCGATCGCTGTGATCGGGATTGGTTTGCCCGCGTTTGCCAGCGCGGACACTCGACTACCCATGATGAGTGCAGACCAACCGGTGATCTGCGCGCGCGACACCCAAGACCACGTCTGGCGACTCCAGTGCAACGAGCACACGAAGAAGTGCTTGTACGCGCCGAACGAGGAGCTCGACGCCGAGGGCAAGCGCAGCTCGAAGTCGCTCGAGCAGGCGCGCGACTGCGTGACGGATCAGCCGTTCGATAGCAAGAAGCTCGAGGCCGCGGGTTACCAGATGATCCAGGCCCGCGCCGACGCACCGTATGGCTGGACGCGCGACGAGCGCGGTCGCGTGTTCCAGACGAACTTCGATCTCAAGCGCCGCGTCTACTTCGGCGCCGCGTACTCGCCGCTCAAGGTGCTGGAGGATCCGCTGGAGAGCAAGCGCACCTCGATCGACTTCGGCCTGCTCGTGCTCGACATTTATCACCCGGGCGCGGAGGCCACGCGGCACCGGATCCGGCTGTTCGAGGGCGGCGTGCACATGCAGCCGTTCTCGTCCGAAATCGTGGTCGCGCACTACGACGTCTCGCACCACTTCCTCGATCCCCTGCTCCGCATCTCGACGTTCATCGGGGAGCCGGCGCGGCACGACCTGCACCTGAACCTCGGCCTGTGGAGCGAGGTCGGCGGGCTCGAGCTGCACAAGACCTCGATGGGGAACTCGCAGCTGTGGCGGCACGGCACGGCCGAGATCACGTTCGATCTCTGGCAGTCCGCGAAGCTCGACTCGTACGCTCGGCTCCGCACGGGCCTCGGCCTCGAGGGGCAGAATGACGACGTCAATGGCTACCGCTCCGCGGTGACGGGCGCGTCGGCGTTCGAGCTCGACATGGTCCTCGACGAGAGCGGGTTCAACAACCTGCGCTTCGAGGTCTCGCACGAGATCCCGCGCTACTTCACGACGGTCGACGGCGGCTCGCACTGGTCGCAGCGCCTGAAGGCCGACCTGCAGCTCGAGTCGATCATCCTCGCGATCAATGACCAGCCGGTGAGCCTCAAGCTCGCGGTGGGCGGCGAGAAGCGCGACGACCTCCCCGGTGTCCCCGATCAATGGGCGTTCGTCGTGGACGCCGGCCTGCGATTCAGCCTGTGGGCACCGCCGCGTCCGCGCTAGCCCGAAACCCCCTCCAGGTGATTCGATGACGCCAGCATTCGCGCGCGACGGCGAGGCGCAGCAGCGTCCGCTACCGCGCGTGGCGGACGAGCACCCGACGAAGCCAGCGCATGCGAGGCGACGCGTCAGCGCCACGCCTCGCGTGATTTTCGGGCTCGCGCTGATCGGCGTGGCGCTCGGGGCGCACGTCGCTCGGGCCGATTCGTGCACGGGCATCTCGAGCGAGGGCGGCCGCTTCGCGGCGTGCTTCGACCCCGGGAACCGCCTGACGCTCTCGGTCGGTACGCTCGGCTACGGCGGCGGGGTGTCGCTGCGGCACACGATCGACTTCGAGGACGAGCCGGACCTCGTCTGGAAGATGGATCACGCGATCGTGCAATTCCAGCACGGGCTCGTCGACGGCGAGGTCGATGGGCTGCTCTATCGCGGCCGCTTCCTCCGGCACTCGCGGGACGGCCACATCGTGCTGCCGATCGGCGCGAACCTGCGCAAGGTCTTCTTGCCCTTCGACATCGGCGCCCTCGTCGAGGTCGGGCGACTACACCTCGTGCGCGACGAGCGGTCCGAGCTGTCGGTAGTCGAGACCGCGCTGCTGGTGGACCTCGCCCGCACGCGCGACTTCCGCACGCGGGTCGCGCTCGGTCCGGTGGCGAGCTGGGACGTCGCGTTCGACCACGCGGCCAAGGTCGTGGTGGCCGACCAGCGCGTGGCACCGTTCTCGGCGCTGCTTGTCGAGCTGCACCTCGAGGACCGCGGCGGCCTGACGCTGCTGGACGTGCGCGGCGTGGCGGGGACGGCGTGGCACACGGATGGCGGCTGGGTCCCACGCGTACGCGCCGAGGCGATGCTCGAGCGCGTGGTGTTCGCGGTCAACGATCGCCCGGTGGCGCTGTACGGAAGCGCGCTCTACGACAGCGACTCCGGCGAGGCCGTGGCCGGCATCGGTCTGCGCGCGGTGCTCGTAGAGCACCACGACCCGCGCGTGAGCCTGCACCCGCCGGTGGTGGCGAGCCGCGTGCCGGCGGGTGCGGCTCGAGACTAGGGGGGCTGGCGCGCGGAGCCGGGGACCGGGTCTCCTCTAGCGCCGTCTAGCGCCGTCTAGCGCTTCGGGCGCCCTTTGCCCGAGCGGTTGCGCGACGCTTACCGCAGAGCCGCGAAGCGCGCAGAGAGGGAGGAGCAGACCGAGAGGGTTTGGCCCCAGGGCCACGGCGGTTGCGGTCGTCGGGGCCAGCGAACCAATGATTCCGTTGCTGCTCTTCACTCTCCGCGCGCTTCGCGGCTCTGCGGTAAGCCGCGCGCAAGCGCTCGCACCGATCGCGGCTCGCGGCGGCCGCGGGTTTCGGCCGACGGCTGGCGCTAGCTCTGACCGACCTTGACGATCGTGACGACGGGCGGGCGCGTCACGCGCCAGGCGGCCAGCACGGCGAGGAAGCCGAAGAGAAGATCGAAGGCGTCGAACAGCTGGTCCAGCGCGCCCGGGAACAGGGACGCGATGCGCGGGTCGAAGTAGCTGATGTCGATGCCGTGCTCCTGGGTGACCTTGACCGCCGCGTACGCGAAGATCATGTACTTCGCGGCCACCATGCCGACGAGCGCGAGCCCGACCGCCAGGTACTGCAGCACCTTCCCGTGCTGCTTGCCCGCCGCGAGCTTGACGCCCTGCCCCGCCAGGTAGCCAACCAGCGTCGCGATGAAGCCGACCTGGAAGTCCGTCACCACCGTGACAGCGGCCCAGAACGCGCCGCCCACCAGCGCGCCGACGAGCCCCGCGCCGAACCCGCGGGCGATGCCCCGCCCGGTCGGGACGCTCGCCGCGAGCTCGCGCTGCACGGCCGCCGTGCACGAGGCGCACGTGATGCGGTTGCCGTCGATGATGTAGGTCTCCTGCTTCGGGACCGCGCGCTTGCAGACGCCGCAGTGCACGGTGTCGTCGACCAAGTCCTCCTCACCCTCGCCCTCGTCCTCGGCGTCCCGCTCCAGATCCTCGACCTCTTCGGCTTGGCTCATCGGCGGAAACTACGCTCAGACCGCGTAGAAGTCCTCGGGAATCGTTTCCGTCGGGCGCCAGTCGATCTCGCCGGCCGTCGCGCCCTTGTACTGGATCAAGGTCTCCGCGCAGAGCGTGGTGTCGGCGCGCGGGCCACGGCTGTGGGCGGCCCGCAGCCACTCGAGCGCGTGCGGCAGCGGCAGCTGCTTCGCGCGCGCGAGCCCCACGACCAGCACGAGCAGGTGCTTGCACGGCCGGCCCATGAGGCCGCCGCACGCGTCGAGCGTGACGTCCGTGCAGTTGTACGCGCCGGCGCTCGTGAGCCAGCTCGCGTAGACCGTGCCCTCCATCGACTGGCTCCTCACGATGCCCACGAGGCGGTCCTCGTCGATCGTCGAGTAGAGGTGCAGGCGGTCCTTGCGCAGCATTGCCATCGCGCGGCCGAGCTTCTTCTCCTCGACGTAGCCGTAGAGCTGGCCCATGAAGCCGGTGAAGTCGAGCTCGCCGCTCGCCGCCGCCGGTGCATCGACGCGCACCAGCTCGACGAACCCGGTCTCGTCGAGCTCGACGGTCTTCGCGCCACCGACGCGCAGGCGCCGCGCCTGATTCAGGAGCGCGATCTTCGACGGCCCACGCTTGCTGCCGACGACGAGGTAGTCGAGCGTGTCGTCGACGGCCGAGTGCACGATGCCGCCGGCGCGCGCGACCATCTGCGCGAGGATCGTGGTGTCGGTCTCGGTCGGGCTGAGCGCGAAGCCGCCGATGAACGCGAAGCGCTTGCCGGAGAGATCGAGGCGCACGAGTTCGCGATAGGCGGCCTCGTCGAGGAGCTGGATCGCGCCCGCCGCGAGCGCCCGGTCCGCGCGCTTCTTGGCTTCGGCGCGCCCGGTGCCGCGCAGGTCCCCCATGACCACGACATCGGCCCCCGCCACGTCGTCGACGATCGTGGCACCGCGGCGGCGTGCGACGCCGGTGGGATCGGTGCCGTGGTAGCTCGGCCAGATCGCGAAGTCGCCGAAGAACGCCCAGCGCTGGCCGCAGAACAGGAGCGCCTTCGGCTTCGTCACCTTCGGCTTCGCCGCCGGCTTCTTCGCGTTCGTTCTCGCCATCATCGCCCCCGGATGATCTCGCCCATCGCCTCGGCCAGCCGCTCCGGCGTACACGCGAGGATGTCCATGCCCACCTTGCGGCACTTGCCCGCGGTGGCCTTGTTGTACTCGGGCCGCGCGTCGTACCCGAGCGCGCCGAGCCCGATCATCCGCGTCCCCGCGTCCGCCATCACGCGCACCTGGTCCACGAGATCCTGATCGTTGCGGCCCTCGAAGAAGTCGGTGATCAGCACGACGATCGACCGCCCCGGCTCGGCCACGAGCCCGTGCGCGTACACGAGCGCCTGCGTGATGTCCGTGCCGCCTCCGAGCTGCACCTTGAGCAGCACGTCGACGGGCGAGCCGACCTGGTCCGACAGATCCACGACGCTCGTGTCGAACAGCACGAGCGACGTCTTCACGCCCGGCAGCTCCGCGAAGATCGACGCCATCACGGCCGAGAAGATCGCCGAGTCGAGCATCGACCCCGACTGGTCGACGCACACGATGATGTGCCACGGCCGCTTGGTGCGCTCCGCCACGTAGTAGAACACCCGGTCGACGAGCAGCAGCTGACGCTCGGCGTCCCAGTTGTGGAGGTTCTTGCGCAGCGTGCGCGGGAGGTCGAGGTTCCGGAACACCTTGCGCGGCGAGTGGCGGTCCTTGCGCAGCGCGCCCGTGATCGCCGCCTCGATGCGCACCTCGAGCTGCTTCTTCAGCTGCTCGACCACGCGATCGATGATCTTGCGCGCCAGGATGCGGGCGCGCGGGTCGAGCAGATCCTTGTGCGTCAGCAGCGTCTTGACGAGCTCCACGCTCGGCTCGATCTTCTCGAGGAGCTGCGGATGATCCAGCAGCTGTCCGATGCCGCGCCGCGCGATCAGCTCGCGCTCCATGACCTCCTTGGCCTGCCGCGGGAACAGCTCGCTGACGGCGTCGATCCAGCGCGGCACCGTCATCGGCGAGCTACCGCTACCGGCCCCGCGCTCGGGGTCGTCGAACACGAAGTCGATCGCGCGCTGCGCCGCGAGCGCCCGGTCGTCCGGCCCGACGGCGAGGCCGCGCTGCTCTGCCGCCTTGCCGAGGACGAGCCGCCAGCGGCTGACCCACGGCTGATCCTCGGCGCTCACCGGCTTCGGCGGCGGCGCCGCGACCACCGCCGGCTTGCTCGTCTTCTTCGCCATCAGAAGCTCCAGTCCGCCATCACGGCGGCCACGCGCGCGTCGAGCGTGGCGAGGTACGCGGCGGCCCCGGCCGACGTCACGGGCAGCTCGCTGACCTCCTCCGTCGTGGCGAGGCCGTAGCGCGCCGCCACGCGGTCGGCGAACGAGAGGCGCTGGCGTTCGTGCAGGCGCTCGAACGCGTTGCGCACCTTGGGGAGCAGCGTCATGAAGTCGTCCCACGGCGCCGCGCGCAGCAGCGTGTCGATCGCCGCGACCAGCGCCTCGGCGCCGAGCAGCAGCGACGTCTTCGACACCGCGAACGCGCCATCGAGGAACTCGCCCGCGAGCACCATCTTCGTCGGGTGCGAGCTCGCGAACGCGGCCACCCGCGCGGCGAGCTCGGCCGGATCGATCTCGCGCAGCTCGGTCAGGAGCCCCGCGTACGCGCCCTGCATGAACGGGACCTCCGCGGCGACGGCCGCCGCCTTGACGCTGTCCGAGAACAGCGCGCGGTCGAGCTCCATCTCGCCCTGCGGCGACAGCACGGCCTCGGCGAGCGACTTCAGGTAGCCGATCGTCTCCTCGTGCTGGTCGGCGGGGATCGAGCCGAGGTCGCCGATGGCGAGGCAGGCGCGCGTGAAGCTGCGGGTCGCGAGGCTGGCGATCGCCGGCCGGCCGAGGTCGCGCTGCATGGCGAGGCGATCGAGGACGAGCAGGTGTCCGAGCGCCTGGCACTGCGACGAGAACAGCCGGTCCTCGTCGACGGCCGCCGCGGCCGCCGCCTCGAGCTTGTCCACCAGGTGCGGTAGCTGCATCGCCACCGACTCGAGGAGCCGCGCGCACGTGGCCCCGGCCTGGCGCTGCTCCTTCGCCACGTCCTCCTCGAGCTGCGCCATCGCGGCGGCCTCGATCGAGTCGCCGTAGAGGTTCTTCTCGATCAGCTGACCCTCGGTCTTCGGCGACCACTCGAGCCGCCACTTCTCGCGGAACAGCGTGGCGCCGCCCTCCGCGCCGCGGCCCTCGAGGGTGGCGAGCGGGACCTCGAGCTTCACCAGGCGATGCAGGAACGCGGAGCGCGCCGCGCCGTGCGGCTCGCGGAGGTCGAGCGTGACGACGGTGCGCTTGTCCTTGCCCATCACGTCGCCGAGCTCGAGCGTGTCGAGCTGCGCGTAGAAGTCGTGGACGATCGGCATGCGGCCGAGCGCGGGCGTGACGCGGCCGATGGCGTTGCCGATCTCGGTCGCCGTCATCGCGGCGAGGAGGTGGCGCCCCTCCTCCTCGGGGCGGCCCTTGCAGCAGCACGAGACGAGCGCGTCGCGGATGTCGTCGAGGATCGGCGCCGGGCGCCCGCGCAGCGAGGCGAGCATGCGCGCGTGCTGCGTCACGGAGATGGCGTCGGCGGCGGACAGGAGCTCGCCGTCCTTGCGGCCGCGCCCGAGCACGGCGGTGACGTGGTCGATCATCGCGGCGACCCACGGCTCGTCCTCCCCGCGGGTGTCGCCGTGGTCCCACACCTTCTCGTAGTACTTCGGCGCGCGGTTCGCGGCGCCGTAGCCGGCGAGCTCGCTGACGCGGAAGTACGAGTACGGCACGACGGTCGCGAACACGGTGCCGCTCGGAAGCTCCGGCGGCGGCTCGGGGTCCGCGCGATCGAGGAAGAGGTGGAAGCCGCCGCAGACGATCATCACGTCGGCGGGGCGCAGCTTGCGACGCGCCACCTCGGCCGTGATCGTGCGCAGCATGAAGCGCTCGCGGGCGAGCGTGCCGTCGTGCTCCATGCGGCCGCGCGGGGTCGTGGCGCGGACGGCGGCGCAGAAGTACGCGAGGTCGCGGCGGAACTCCTCGTGCGACGCGTGGCGGTGGCCGATCTCGAACATCGAGTCCCAGCCCTCGTCCCAGGTGCGGTAGCCGGCGACGCGCGCCATCGTCTGGTAGAAGTCGGACTCGACGACGAACGTCTCCCAGGAGGCCGCGCCGGTCGGAGACGGCTCGTCCGCGTCCTCGGGTTCGTCGCCGTCCTCTGGCTCGCGCAGCGCCGGATGGGGCTCGATGAGCCCGTGGCTCGGCAGATCCATGAACGCCGTCGCCGCGCCGATCGCGGCCGCCTCCTTCATGGCCACGTACTCCGGCGAGTACGCGAGGAGCGGGTACCACACCGGAAACCGCGGCGGGATATCCGGCGCCGCGCTCGCGATCCCGGCGAGCCCGAGCGCGTTCGTGTCGTCGCGGAAGCTCGAGTACAGCGCGATCGGCGGCTTGGTCTTGCTGTCCACCACGTGCGGGATGAGCTCGTTCGCGTGCGCCGGCCCCTCGATCAGCACGAGCTTCGGCTTGCGCGCGCGGATCGCCGCTCGCACGTGACGCGCCACGGCCGGCGAGTGGTGCCGCACCGGGAACCAGTACAGCTCCTCGGCCAGCACGCGGTCCGCCGCGGCCTTCACGTCGGCGATGTCGAGCTCCGCGGCCATGCCTCAGCTCGCGCTCGCGACGGCCTTGATCGCGGCGTCGTGGAACGCCTTCCACAGCGCGTCCTTGGCCCCGCGCTTCTTCGCCACCAGCGACAGGTACTCCTTGAGCACCTGCAGGTCCGCGAGGTCCTCTTTCACGATCGAACCCACGAGGTTCTTCGCCACGTCCGCCACGCCGATCGCGCCCGTGCCGAAGTAGCGCGCGTAGATCGCCGAGTCGAGCGCCACCGCGATCGCCTCCGCCGTGGACAGCGTCGTCGACGTCTTCTGGAACGTCGTGCCGTCGGCCGTCGTGCCGTTGCGCATCTCGCGGAACACCGTCGCGAGGACCTCGAGCACCGGCTCCTCGAGCTTCGCCGGGATCTTGTAGCGCTCGATGAGCTCCTTGCTGCGGTCGCGCACGATCGCCATCTCCGTCTTCTGATCGCCGACGATCGGGATGTGGATGTAGTTGAAGCGGCGCTTGAGCGCGGCGGACAGCTCGTTGACACCCTGGTCGCGCGAGTTCGCCGTCGCGATGATGTTGAAGCCCGGCCGGGCGAACACCATGTTCGCGTCGGGGAGCTCGGGGACCACGATGTTCTTGTCCGACAGGATCGAGACGAGCGCGTCCTGCACGTCCGGCACGCAGCGCGTGATCTCCTCGAAGCGCAGGAGCCCACCCGTGCGCATCGCGATCATGGTCGGCGACGGGATGAGGTTCGACGGCTTCGGGCCCTCCGCGATGACGCGCGCGACGTTCCACGAGTATTTGATCTGGTCCTCGGTCGTGCCGGCCGTGCCCTGGATGGTCAGGGTCGA
The DNA here is from genome assembly GCA_025353585.1 of Deltaproteobacteria bacterium. Lineage (GTDB taxonomy): Bacteria > Myxococcota_A > Polyangia > Haliangiales > Haliangiaceae > JABFXX01. The sequence goes on along the minus strand of JANXOM010000106.1, from coordinate 7,622 downwards.
GCAGCCGCTGATCGCCGCCGCCAGGTGCTCGGACAGCCAGCTCTTGCCGGTGCCCGGCTCGCCGACGAGGAGCAACGCCCGCTCGCTGGCGAGGGTCACGATCGCCCGCTCCACGAGCGCGTCGTCGTTGAAGAACTTGCGCGTGATCGCGACGGAGACCTTCTTGCCCCCGATCGTCGCCTCGATCGGCTTCGGCGTGCCGGTGATGTACGCGAGTACGGAGCGCGGCGAGAGCTTCCACGCGTTCGGCGGTGCGTCGCGCGAGGTCGTGGCATCGGCCTGGATCAGCGCGTCGAGCTGCGCGCGGTACTGCAGCTCGGCGGGCTCGCGGAGGATCAGGGCTTGGTCGTCGGGCTTGGTCATGCGGTCTCCGGGGCTGCGCTCAATGAGTAAAATCCAGCGTCTTCATCAGCGAGGCGAGGTCGATCTTGTCGGTCGCGATCATCAGGAATTCCGGCCCGGCGTCGCGGAACACGGCGAGCGGCTGCAGCACCAGGCGCGCCATCTCGTAGTGCACGAGGCCGAACAGCGGCGGCCGCTTCGCCTTCGGCTTGCGAAACGCATCGAGCGCGTCGCGCAAGGCCGCGCCGTCCGCTCCGCGCGTGGCGATCGCGTCGAACGTCCGGCCGCCGGCGGTCACGGGGTAGACCACGTGGTCCGGCCGCGCGTCCGTCTCCGTCGGCGCGCCGATGGTCCACTCCACGAGCGTGACCTCCTCGTGGAGCTCGACCTCGAGATCGAGGGGGCTGATCGGGTGCCGGCGGATCCGATCCGCCGCCGCCGCCGGATCCCACGCCTGCCACGCGTCCCACGTCTTTAGCTTGGGGCCGGGCTTCACCGTCGACTTCGGGCCGAGCATCAGGCGCCCCGCGCCGTGCTCGTCGAGGACGACCGCGGCGTCCGTCACGACGATCTCCGTCGGGTCCAGCAGGATCTTCGGCATGAACCTCTGCGCCTGCGGCAGGTGCAGGAACGCCTCGGCGGGGACGCCCTTCTTCGCGCCGAACACGCACGACCACGCGAGCTTCGCGCCCTGCGGGACCGCGCCCGCGGCCGCGGCCACGCGCAGGCGAAACTCGAACGCGGCCGAGCCGTCGAGCAGCGAGCGCTTCAGCACGCCGACCACCACGAGCGTGAGCTTGGCGATCGGCGTCGGGGCCGCCGACCACAAGAGCCGCGCGAGGGCCGCGCTGTCCTTCTTCTGGATCGCGTCGAGGAGGCCGCGGCTGATGAGCCACGTGCGGTTCAGGAAGAACGCGAGCCGGCGCGGCGAGAACTGCTCGCTGTCGGCGAGGAAGCGCGCGAGCTCGTCGCCGACGTAGCGCAGCGAGGCCGCGAGCCGCAGGAGCTTCATCCGCGACGCCTCCTTGAACGTCGCGTCGAGCTTGGCCTTCGTCGCGGCCGATGCGGTCGTCATCCCCGAGGCCACGAGGCCCTCCGCGAGCGCGGCGAGCTCCTCGAGGACGGGCACGAGCGCGGCGGAGTCGACCGCGGGCGGCGTGCGCGCGGGGAGCGCGGCCGGCTCGCCGGGCGGCCCGCCGAAACTCTCGAGCGCCGCGTCGAGCGACAGCACCCGCTCGAGGACGCGCGTCGTCGTCTGCGCCTGGAGCAGCGCCCGGGCCGCGCCGGGATCTGACGCGCGCACGCGGCGCACGACCTCGGCGAGCTTGCCCGCCACGAAGCTCGCCCCCGCGCGCGCGAGCTCCTCGCCGAGCGCCTCGAGGCGCTGCACGTCCCTCGGCCCGCTGGACTCGAGCCCGCGCACGACGAGATCCTCGAACGCGTGGTGCAGCGCGGCCAGCGCCGCGGTGACCTCGGCCCGATCGGCGCGGTCGGGAACCGGCGCGTCGACCGTCACAGGGCGTAGTAGTCCTCGGGGATCGTCTCCGTCGGGCGCCAGTCGACCTCGCCGGCCTCGGCGCCCTTGTAGCGAACGAACGTGGCCGTCGCGGCGTCCGAATCGAGCGCCGGCTTGTGCTTCGTGCTCGCCACGCTCCACGCGCTGGCGAGGCCGGGATCGAGCTCGCCGTGCTGGGCGAGCCCGACGACCAGCACGAGGATGTGCTTACACAGCGCGCCGCGGAGCCCGCCGCAGTGGTTCAGGTTCTGCGTGCAGCAGAAGAACGTGCCGCTCGCGCCGAGCCGGCACGCGTACACGAGCGACGAGTCCGTCTGGCTCTTCACGACGCCGGTGACGTGCTCCCCGGTCACCTCCGTGAACAGCTCGAACCGATCCGCGCGCAGCATCTTGGTCACCTTGGCCATGCGCGCCGCATCGGTGCTCGCGCTCAGCTTCTTGATGAACGCGGGCAGATCGATCTTGCCGGGGGCGGCGCCCGCCGCGGACACCAGTTTCCTCGCCATGCCCCGACTCTACACACATCCCGATGACGGTTGATGCGTTGCATCGCGCAGAGGCTCAGAGGAAGAAGAGGCCAGAGGAGTCGGACCGGGAGGGGTTGGTAGCCGAACGCGTCGGGCGCGCCCCCTGGTGACCACGACCGCACGGCGGCAAACCCATTCCGATCTGACTCCTCTGACCTCCTCTTCCTCGATGCCTCTGCGCTACGCAACGCATCGACCGGCGCAACGCACCAGCCGGCGCAACGCACCAGCGGTCGCGTACGCTCCGTGGACGTGACTCGAACCAGGGCCCTCGCGCTCCTCGTGGCCACGCTCGCCGTTGGCGTCGGCTCGCGCGCCGTGCGCCTCGATTGCCGCCTCTGGGACAAGTGGCTCGGCGATGCGCTCTACGCGGTCGCCGTGTACCTCGCGCTCGCGCTGGTGGCCCCGCGGGTCCGCCCGGCGGGGCGCGCCGCGGCTACCCTCGGCATCTGCTCCGCGCTCGAGCTGTTCCAGCTCACCGGCATCCCGGACGGGCTCGCCGATCGCCAGCGCTGGGTCGGCTGGGTGCTCGGCACCGAGTTCGGCTGGGCCGATCTCGCCTGTTACACCGTCGGCGTCGCGGCGATCGTGCTCGTCACCGCACGCCGACCAGCTCGACCTCGAACAGCAGCGTCGCGTTCGGCGGGATGACCGCGCCCGCGCCGGTCGCGCCGTAGCCGAGGCCGGGCGGGATGAGCAGCGTGCGCTTGCCGCCAACGCGCATCGACGCGACGCCTTCGTCCCAGCCCTCGATCACCACGCCGCCGCCGAGCGGGAACTCGAACGGCTCGGCGCGCGGGTACGAGGTGTCGACCAGCTTCGTCTTCGCGCCGTGCTCCCACAGCCAGCCGGTGTAGCGCGTGGCGCACTGCTGGCCGGGGCGCGGCGCGAGGCCGGAGCCGATGCGCGTGTCCTCGTAGCCGAGGCCGCTTGCTGTCGTGGTGAAGCGGGACGCTGGCGGCGCGACGATCGCGATCGCCTCGTCCGGTACGAACACCTCGACCTCGACGTCGGCCTCCGCCGCGGTCACGTGCGCGACGGCGATGGCAGCCCCGAGCGCGACCGTGGCCGCGAGCAAGCAGCCGAGCATGACGTGAGGGCGAGCGAGCGCGGCGAGCATGGCCGAAAGCGTGAACCGCCGCGCCGCGCGCTGCAATACTCGTTTCGGGTCAGGGCGCCGGGTGGCCGCCCGGCGGATCCTTGACCTTCAGCGCGACCTTGATCTCGTCGTGATCGACGTCGGCGGCGAGGCTGCGGATCGTGTCCATGGTCGCGATGACGTCCTTCCAGCCGACCTTGTCGTCGAAGTCGACGAACACGAACTTGTCCTGGCCGGTGTGCCAGTCGGCGAGCTTCACGCGCAGGGTCTTCGCGATGTCGGCCAGCGCGATCGGCTGCTCGCGGTCGCCGTCGTTGAAGACGAACGAGCCGTCGTTCTTGACCGCGATCGTGAGCTGCTGCGTCTGCGGATCGATCATCTGGCCGACGTCGAGCGCGCGCGGCACCTCGAGCGCCTCCCGCTTCATCATGATCGGCATCGCCACGAGAAAGATGATGAGCAACACGAGCAGCACGTCGATCAGCGGCGTGACGTTGATGTCGCTCTGGACACCGCCCTTCGTACCGCCGGTGCTCATCCCCATGCCGTCATCGTTACCAGAGGTGGCCGCGGGCCGAACGGCCGGCCCGATCACGCCGCGTGACAGGCCGCGCCGCGGAGTCGCCCCCGGTGTCGCAGCCCCCTGTCCGGCTCCCGGCCAAAAAGAATGGGGCCTGGCCCCGCACTTTGCCGCTCTTCGCGTCGGCTAGGCGTCGATGACCACGTTGGTGGCGGCGCGCGCCTGGCAGGCGAGGACGAGGCCCTTGGCGCGATCGGCGCCGGTCAGCGCGTCCTGGACGTCCATCGTCACGCGGCCGCTGACGAGCTTCGTCTTGCACTGGCCGCAGATGCCGCTCCGGCACTCGAACGGGATCTCGACGCCGCAATCCTCGGCGACCTCGAGCAGCGTCTGGTCGCTCGGCGCCTCGGCCGACTTGCTCGCCTTGCGGAACGTCACGGTGGCCGGCTCGCCCGCGGCCGCCTCGCCCGCGCCCGGCTCCACCATCATCACGAGCGGGTCGGGGCCACTCGAGCCGGCCGCCGCGGCCGCCGGCGAGACGAACGCCTCCTCGAGCACGCGGGCATCCGGCACGCCGAGCTCGACGAACAGCGCGCGCGTCGCCTGCATCATCTTCTCCGGCCCGCACATCATCACGGGTCCGGGCGCGCCGAGATCGGGGATGAACTTCTGGATCAGCTCCTTCGAGATCCGACCGCGCGCGCCCGTCCAGTCCGCCGAGCCGCTGGCGTCGCCGGTCAGCGTGATCGCCACGTGCAGGTTCGCGAACCGCGCCTGCAGCGCCGCCAGCTCGGCCGCGAAGATCACGTCCGCGCGCGTCCGCACCGCGAACAGCAAGTACATCTCGCCGCGCCAGCACCGATCCGTGAGGCTGCGGATCACCGCCATCATCGGCGTGATGCCCACGCCGCCCGCCACCAGGATCACGCGCTCCGCCTCGTGGCCCGCGAAGAAGAACTTCCCGGCGGGCGCGCCGACCTTGACCGTATCGCCCTCGTGAATGTTCGCGTGCAGGTGCTTCGAGAACAGGCCGTCGCGCTTCACCGAGATCTCGACGTACGCCGTCCGCGTCGGCGACGAGGCGATCGTGTACGAGCGCCCGACCCGCTTGCCGTCGATCGGCAGCGAGATGTTCAAGTACTGCCCCGCCGTGTGCTCGAACGGCAGCGGGCCGCCGTCGGGGTTGACCATGCGGAACGTCTTGACGTCCGCCGTCTCGTCGAAGATCCGCGCCACGCGCAGCTCCCCCGACCAGAACTTCTTCTTCTTCGCGCCCCGGGCCCCCTGCTTGCGCGCCGCCGCGAGCTTCTCCTTCGTCTGCGCGAGCTCCGCGCGCAGGTCGAGGTACCCGCGCACGAGCCGGTACAGCATCAGCCCGCCGAACAGCACGCCGAACACGAGCGGCCGCGTCGTGTCCGCCTTCACCAGCAGGTAGAAGTGGATGACGCCGCACACCACGGCGACGTACGTCAGCCGGTGCAGGAGCTTCCACCGCTTGCCGAGCCGCGACACCATCCCGTCCGTCGACGTCAGCGCGAGCGGGATCATCAGCACGAGCGACGCCGTGCCGAACCACAGGTACACGCGCTCCACGATCTCCGACAGCGTGCTGCCCACGCTCGCGTCGCGGTCGAACCAGAAGAAGATCGCGAAGTGAGCCGCGATGTAGAGGCAGCCGTAGACGCCGATGTTGCGCCGCACGCCGATCAGCCAGGTCCAGCCCGTGAGGCGGCGGAGCGGCGTGATGCAGAGGGTCAGCGTCAGGAAGACGAGCCCGAGCATGCCCGTCGAGCGGATCGCGAAGTTGACGTCGTTGACGCCGAGGCTCCCCGACTTCGCGTCGATCGCGAGCAGCAGCGCGGGCACGAGGCCGCACACGAGGACGAAGTGCTTCGCGAACCGCGTATCGAGCAGCGATCCGGCCGCCGCGGCGGGCGCGGGCGCGGGCGCGGGCTCCACGGGCAACGCGGGCGCGGCGCTAGTAATTGACATCGAGATCCATCCCCGCGTAGAGCATCGCGACTTCGTTCGCGTAGCCGTTGAAGGGCAGCGTCTTGCGGCGGCCAGCCTCGCCGATGCGGCGCTCGGTGGCCTGGCTCCAGCGCGGGTGATCGTGCGCCGGGTTCACGTTGCCGTAGAAGCCGTACTCGCTGGGGCCAAACTTCGCCCAGGTCGTCGGTGGCTGCGTCGCCGTCAGCGTGATCTTGACGATCGACTTGATGTTCTTGAACCCGTACTTCCACGGGATCGCGATCCGCAGCGGCGCGCCGTCCTGCGGCGGCAGCTCCTGGCCGTAGAGGCCCGTCGCGAGGAGGCAGAGCGGGTGCATCGCTTCGTCGAGGCGGTAGCCCTCGACGTAGGGCCAGTCGAGCACCTTCGACTTCTGGTTTGGCATGCGCGTGGGGTCGAAGAGCGTCTCCATCGCCACGAACTTCGCGCCGCTCTGGGGCTCGACGGCGGCGAGCAGCTTCGACAGCGAATACCCCGCCCACGGGATCACCATCGACCACGCCTCGACGCAGCGGAACCGGTAGATGCGCTCCTCGCGCGGCGCGAGCCGGCGGATGTCGTCCATGTCGAACGTGCGCGGCTTGTTGACGAGCCCGCCGACCTCGACCTTCCAGCCATCCGTCTTGAAGCCCGCGGACGCGGCGGCGACGCCGTCCTTGTCCGTCGTGAACTCGTAGAAGTTGTTGTAGTTCGTGATCGCGGCGTGCGCGGTCGTCGTCTCGTCCGGGTGGTACTGCGGGTCGAGCGGCCGGCCGAGATCCTTGATCTCCGGCATGTCGCTCGACAGCAGGTCGACGCCGTTGATCTTCCGGTACGCGACCGCGGTCGCCGCCGCGCCGGCCGCGATGAGCCCCCCGCGGAGGAACGCGCGCCGGTTCAGGTACATCGCCTGCGGGGTGACGTCCCGCTCTCGTAGCTTGTCGTCGGACATGAGCCTCGTCCTAGCCTACGCCAGGTGGCCCGGCTGGTTACGGCTCGCCGTACGCGTGCGCGGGCCAGCGCTTCACGAGGCGGCCGTTCGGGCGCTTGCCGGTGTGCTCCTCGAGGTACGCGCGGCGGTGCTGCATGGTTCGTCCCGTGTTCGAGTTCGCGATGAATCGGCTCTCGCCCATGGCCCACGGCTCGCGGTGGGCCCCGACGCGCACGTCGACGCCGCGCAGGTAGGCGCGCTGGGCCTCGGCGGGGAGCGAGCGGCGCACGGCGCGGTTGATGGTGCCCTGCACGAGATCCCAGTCGAGCGCGGGGAGGCTCTGGGGGCTCTGGACGGCCGCGCGCCAGCCGACGAGCTCGCCGGCGCACAGCATCTCGGGGAGCTCCTGCAGCATCGCCACGACGACCTCGGGGAACGGCGCGACGGCGGTGAACGTGTGCCGCGGGACCTCCTGGTACGGGCACCGGATCTCGACGACGCGCGGCTTGCTGGGCCCCGCGCAGCCATCGTGGTGGAAGAACTCGCCCTGCGAGAGGCGGCCGCGGCTCGAGCGCCCGCGGACGTCGCGGTGGAGCGCGTCATCGCCGCCGACGTGGCGGCACACGAGGAGCCCGACGCGGTCGACGAGGCCCAGGAAGGCCTCGGTGTGCTCGGGGGCGAGCAGGACGGCGTTGACG
>JANXOM010000088.1 GCA_025353585.1 Deltaproteobacteria bacterium | reverse complement strand
CGCCGCCACGCCGCCTCCGCGTCCCGCTCGATGACCTCGAGCAAGCCGTGCACGATCGCCTCGACGAGCACGTTCCCCGACGCGAGGCCCGTCGACGAGACGTCGAACACCGGCGGGCGCACGAACACGGTGTCGAGCGTGACGCACTCGGCGGGCACGAGGATCGGCTCGGCCGCCGCGAGGTCCCAGCCGGTCACCCACGGCCAGCGCGCGTCGCGATCGAGGCGACCGCGGCCGGCGCGCGCGAGCTGCCGCACGTCGACGACGCGGCGCTGTTTCCCGAGGGCCTTGGCCGAGCCGCGCACGACGCCGGCCAGCGGCTGCTCGGCCGTGTACGTCTCGAGGCTCTCCATCAGCGCGGACACGCGCGCGGCGGCGGCCGTGGCCCCCTTGCCCTGCTGCGTCGATAGCGACCGACCCATCGGGCGGATCGCCGCGTAGACGGGGATGCCGATCGTGTCGAGGCCGGTGAGCTCGGCGATGCGCGTGATGCCGGCCGCGCGCTGCAGCGGCGCAAACCGCCGCCACGTCGCGTCGAGGGTGGCCGCGCGATGCGTGCCCGCGCGCACCACGGTGGGCGCGTCGAGGTCGCGATCGAACATGCGCAGCGCCATCGGCGCCGGCAGCATACGCGGCTGCTAGACTGCGCGCATGCGCTGCGTCCTCCTCGCGATCGCGCTCGCCGCCTGTCACCCGGGCGGGGAGTACGTGCAGACCGACCGCCAGGGCGGTGGCCTGGACCGCGGCGAGGTCAACGGGCGCACGTTCGACTTCGTCTCGAACAAGCCCGAGGGCGACGACTGGTCGATCCGGCTGCGCGGCACTTCGATGTTCGTCTCGTACGCGAACGCGGACGCCACCGACAAGCTCGGCTCGGTGAACCTGACCGACAAGGAGGGCCGCAAGGTCTGGCGGCTCGTCGACAAGCTCGACCTCGGCTCGCGCAAGAAGGGCAAGAAGACCGAGGACGAGGGCTACGTGACGCTGGTGTTGCGCGAGGCCGTCGACGGCAGCGACGAGAAGAAGATCACGACGGTCTACGTGCCGCGCGACAACGACATCGACGACGACGTCACGAACCTGGCCTCGTACCTGGTGACCCTGGTCAAGAAGTACAAGACCGAGGCGCCGAGCTTCTGAGACCGCGACGAGGGCGTGGGCTCTATTCCTCGCGGTCCAGCACGCCGCTCCAGCGCAGGTAGAACAGCAAGTACGGGTCGGGCAGCACCAGCACCTGCTCCTGCTCGTCCCACTCGAGCGAGGGGCCCGTGGGGGCCGCGAACGCGCCCGCGATCTGGGACAGCGCCAGGCACGTGCGCACCACGCTCGCGCCGTCGGGCGAGTCGCCCTTGCACACCTGCTCGAGGCGCTCGCCGAGCTCGGCGTACGTCAGGGTGAGGCGCGGCGGATCGAGCGCGATCGCCCGCATCACCGTCGCGTAGACGTCGCCGGTGCGGCCGTCCTGGTACGTGTACGAGCGGCGCTCCCCCGGCCGTGTCTTCGGCCCCGCGACCAGCGCGCGCACGAGCGAGCGGAAGTCCACCGTGCACGACGTGAGGAACAGGATCTGCTTCCGTGCCGCGGCGTCGAGCGCCACCGCCCGAGCGGGGACCACGGGCTCGTGGACCCCGAGGTGGTTGCACGTCCACAGGCAGATCGACTGCATCAGCTGCGGCGACCCAGCCGCCTCCGCCGCGAACGCCGCGAGCGCGTCCTCCTCGAGCTGCAGCCCGAGGTGCGCGTACCCGAGCCGCGGGATCGCGAGCAGGTCGCGCTTGCTCCAGTAGTCGAGATCGATCGCGAGCACGCGCCCGCGCAGCTCCGGCAGCGCCCGCACGATGTTGTCCGCGCGGTGCGGCACGCTCGCGACGCAGATCCGCACGCCGCGGCTCGACGCGTCCTTGAGCTGCTGGGCCACGTCGCTCTGGATCGCGGCCGGGATGTAGTGAAAGTCGTCGACGAGCAGCGTCGTCGCCGTGTGCGCGAGCTCCGCCACCACCTGCACGAGCCCGCGCCGGTTCACCGTCGCCTGCGTCGTGTCCGTCGCGCCCGCGTTGCCGCCCTCGGCCCGCTTGTGGCTCGCGCCCGTGCCGCTCACGCCGAGGTTCACGGCGCGCTCGCTCGAGTGCGTGTCCGTCGTGGACGCCGCCGAGCTCGCCGTCATCGCGTGGGGCTCGCCGTACCAGTCGAGCACGCGGTCCCACAGCTGGTCCGGCGCGCGCACCGAGGCGCCGCTGACGGTGATGAGGTTCCCCTCGCCGACCACGCGCTGGACGAGCACGGTCTTGCCTGCCTTCGACGGACCGGACACCGACGCGATCTGCGTCGAGCTGCGCGTCCACTCGCGCAGCAAGCGCTCGTGATGCAGCTCGTCGCGCTGCACGTACGTGTACGTGGGGAACGAGGTCGGCGTGAACACCTCGGCGGCGGATAAACGCGTCATGGCTTCGAGGCCGAATCATGCCGTGTTACGCCAGTGAGATGGTGCGTGTAGCCAAGCAGGTGGTGAGCTGATGCGGGTACGGTTCTTTGGCGTCCGCGGCTCCATCCCGACGCCGGGCCCCTCGACCGTTCGCTACGGCGGCAACACGGTGTGCGTGGAGATCACGCTCGCCGACGACACGCGCATCATCCTCGACGCGGGCACCGGCCTGCGCGAGCTCGGCAAGCAGCTCCAGCTCGAGGGCTACGCCAAGCCGATCCACATGTTCATCACGCACCCGCACTGGGATCACATCCTCGGGCTGCCGTTCTTCGGGCCCCTCTACTCGAAGGACACGACGATCGTGATGCACCCGTTCACGCCCGCGGGCGCGGAGCGGGTCCGCCAGCCGATCATGTTCGACGGCACGCACTTTCCGATCCGCTTCTCCGACATCCCGGCGACGTTCAAGAGCATCGAGGACTTCGAGTCCCATCAGGTGGGCTCGGCCCTCGTGCGGCACGTCGACCTCAACCACCCGGGCGGTTGCGTCGGCTTCCGCATCGACGACGAGGACGGCACGTCGCTCTGCTATCTGACGGACAACGAGCTGAACCCGCCCGGCCCCGTGACGACCACGCCGGCCGCGCTCGCGCGGTTCGCGCACGGCGCCTCGCTCGGCATCCACGACGCGCAGTACCTCAGCACCGACATGCCGGCGAAGGCCGGCTGGGGGCACTCGATCGTGGACGACGTGCTGGCGCTCGCCCGCGACGCGGAGGTGCGGGCGGTCGCGTTGCATCACCACGATCCGGATCGCGACGACGACGCCCTGGACGCGGTCGGCACGGGCGCGAACGGCTGGGCCGCGGTCCACGCGCCGGCGCTCGCGACGTACGTGGCGAGCGAGGGGCTCAGCCTCGAGCTCACCGAGGACGGTCGGCCGCCCGCCATGAAGCGGCCGAGCCGGACCTAGGCGACCTGGCGACCTAGCCGTGCTTGATGTCGCGGCCGCGCGGACCTTCGTCCAGCGCGATCTGCGTCAACACGTTCGGGCAGAGCGTCAGCTCGCGCTGCTCCCAGCAGAGCTTGCCGCGCGAATCGACCATCTTCGCGTCCTGCAAGGTGACGAACTCGACCGGCCCCGAGGCCGGCTGGCACGACGCGAGCGAGCCGGTGACCTTGGCACCCGTGTCGTACTCGAACGTGACGCGGTGGCTGATCATGTCGTGCAACTTCGAGTAGTTCGGCATGCACGGTTCCTATATCACAGCCTGGCTAGTCCCAGGAGTTGACGGGCGGCGTGGCGTGGCTGCGGTCGACATCGTCGACGTCGCACGTAAACGATCCGGTGCGGAAGATCGTGCACGCGAGGTGGTCCACGGCGCCACGGTCGTCGGTCGCGGCGCAGTGGTAACGAGCGCCGTCGACGCCGATGGGCACGTCGTCGTCGCAGCTGATGGCCGTGATGTTCGAGCCGCCGTAGGCCTTGGAGTCGTGGAGGAGCTGGGCGAGGCCGTCGCTCGAGCCGAGCGTCGGGCGCTGGGCCAGGTAGCCCGCGCCGCCGGCCGCGGCAACGATGAACGCGATCGCGGCGATCGAATACATGGGCCGCGATCATACCCCACGCGCGGCCGCTACAGCGTCTGCTGAGGCGGCGTGACCGGATCGACCCCCGCGTCGACCGCGGCCTCCGGCGCCGGCTCGACCGCGTCCGGCCGGCCGTCCGGCGGCACCAGCACGTCCGTCGTGTCGACGGCCGGGAGGGCCTCGCGCGGCTCGTACTCGTGCACCGCCGTCGGGCCCTCCGACGCCGGATCCACCCGCCGCACCGCGACAACCGCCGTCACGCCCACGAGGCGCTTCGCGCTCGCGAGCGCGGGGCCCGAGCCGAGCTTGCCGCCGCTCGCGAAGGCCGCGCGCGCCTCGTCGAGCTGCCCGAGTTGCTCGTCCGCCGTCCCGAGGTTGTTCCACATGAAGCCGGTCGCGGCCGGGAGGCTCGTCGCGTGGGCGAGCGCGTCCGCCGCCTCGGCGTAGTGCTGCTGCTCGAGCTGCGCGAAGCCGAGGTTGTTCCACGCCCACGCGTTGGTCGCGTCGAGCTCCGTCGCCTTGCCGAACGCGATGACGGCGTCGTCGTAGCTGAAGCGCGCCAGCTGGGCGCGGCCGAGCGTGTTCCACGCCTGGCTCGAGTCCGGCGCGAGCTTGACGGCCTTCGTCGCCGCCGTCATCGCCGCGCTGCGCTCGCCGCTGCTGATCGCCAGGCGCGCGAGCTCGATGTGCGGCGCGGCCGCCTTGCGATCGAGCTTCGCCGCCGCGAGGAAGAGCTCGCGCGCGCCCACGCCATCGCCTTGCTGCGCGAGGGCCTTGCCCTGCGCCAGCGCCTCGGCGTACGTCGCGGGCAGCTCGCGCGCGACCGGCTTCGCCGCGACGACGGGCGCCGGGACCACTGCCGGCGCGACGGGCGCAGGCTCGACGATCGCGACCGGGGCCGGCGCCGGGGACCGGGCCGCTACGGGGCTCGACTCGTGATGAGCAACGGGTTGCACGGGCTCGCTGTCACCGCCGCAGGCGGGCAGCACGAACACAGCGAGCAAGAACGAACGCAGCACACGAGAAGTCAGCATGGGATGAAGAACCTTTCATCGAGCCTATTGAGCATCGGCCGTGCCACCCGCGGATCTGCGTCGGGGCGAGGGGTTGGACGTACATGTGGGTAGGGGGACACGGGTGGCGTGGCCGGCGGGGGCGACGACGACGACGACGACGGAATGCTTGGAGCGGAGAGGCGCGAGACGCGAGGCTTGAAGCTAAGGGCTCGAGGCTCGGAGGTGTGAGGCTCGAGGCTCGAAGGCTCAAAGGCGGAAGGCTCGAAGGTGGGAGGCGGGAGGCGGAAGGCGGAAGGCGGAAGGCGGAAGGCGGAAGGCGGAAGGCGGTGAGTACGGACGCCCGTGCCGGGCTCGTTTCGGGGGCCGCCGTCGCCCCGGCCGCGCTGGAATCGCGCCGACCGCGTGAGCGGCGGTGGTTTGCGGGCGATCGCCGCGGAGCTGGGGCTGCGGCGTGTGACGGCGGTGGTGCGCGCGGTCGTCACGGTTCTCGCGCGTCTCGGGGCGGACGGGCGTAGCCCCCGAAACCGGCCCGGCGTGGGCGGGGCGCCCCTGGGGGCAGAAGGAGAGCGGTTCATGTTCATCGCATACGACGTCTCGCTCGAAATGATCGGTCAGCTCCGCGGCTTGATGCCTGCGATCAAACGCGCCGATCGCAACCTGGCGGATCAGATCGGGAGGGCGGCCACGAGCGTGGCGCTCAACCTGAGCGAGGGCCGGCATCGCACGGGTGGCGACCAGCGCAAGCTGTGGGAGGTGGCCCACGGGTCGGCGGCCGAGGTCCGCGCCGCGCTGGAGGTCGGCGTCGCGTGGGGCTGGATCGATCACGACGCCCAGATCCACGCGACCCTCGGCCGCCTCCTGGCGCTGCTCTGGGGCCTGACGCGCCGCCGCTAACTGTCCGGCCGCCGGCCAAAA
>JANXOM010000085.1 GCA_025353585.1 Deltaproteobacteria bacterium | reverse complement strand
GACGTCGAGATCACGGTCGACCACGTGGTCTACGCGCTACCGTTCACGAAGCTGCGCGAGGTGGACTTGACCGCCGCGACGCTGACGGCCGAGAAGACGATGGTCATCCAGAACCTCGGCTACGGCACGAACGCGAAGCTGATGCTGCAGTTCTCGGATCGCCCGTGGGAGACAAAGGCCAAGTCGGACGGCGGCAGCATCTCGGACGTCGGCCAGCTCCAGACCACGTGGGCGACGTCGCGGGGGCAGGACGGCGCCCAGGGCATCATGACGAACTTCGTCGGCGGCATGCGCGGCGTCGCGATCGCGAACGGCACGCCGGAGGCGCAGGCGCAGATGGTGCTGCCCTGGCTCGACACGGTGTTCCCGGGGACCTCGGGCACGTACCTCGCGAGCTCCGCGATCCGCCAGCACTGGCCCACGTACCCGTTCAACAAGGGCAGCTACGCGAGCTACCACGTCGGCCAGTGGTCGTTCCTGGGGCAAGAGGGCGCGCGCGTCGGGAATCAGCACTTCTGCGGCGAGCATTGCTCCGAGAACTTCCAGGGCTACATGGAGGGCGGCGCCGAGACCGGCGCGATGAACGCCGGCGAGATCCTCGATGACCTCGGCGTGCGGCTGCCGGCCGAGCTGCAGGGCATCATCACGATGATCACCGCGCGGCGCCGGTTGCCGCGCGGCAGCTACCACGCCGGCTTCGGCAAGCGGATGACCATCGGTCAGGTCCGCCGCCGCGGTGGCGCGTAGCGCGTCGTCCGCTACTCGGCGGGATCGACGGGCGTCGCTTCGAGCGGCTGGCCGCGCGTGGCGATCAGCGAGGCGGCGACGCCGATGGCGAGGATGCCCGCGATGACCCCGAGCCAGAACACGTTCGGCAGGTCGTGGATGACGTCGACCGTGTGCAACAGCATCTTGCCGCCGATCACCATCAGCAGCACGGCGAGCGCGTACTTCAGGTACTTGAACTTCGCCATCGCGCCGGCGAGGACGAAGTACAGCGAGCGCAGGCCGAGGATCGCGAACACGTTCGAGGTCACCATGATGAACGGCTCGTGGCTGACGGACATCACGGCCGGGATCGAGTCGAGCGCGAACACGATGTCCGTCAGCTCGATGACGATGAGGCAGACGAACGCGGTCGTCAGCGCGCGCCGGCCGTTGATGCGCACGCTGAACACGTAGGCGTGGTCCTTCGCGTCGACGATCGCCACGAACTGCCGCAGGAACTTGACGACGGTGCTCTCGCCTTGCTTCTCGTCGTGCTCGGGGAGCATGAGCTTCACGCCCGAGTACGCGAGGTACGCGCCGAAGATGTAGAACACCCACTGGAAGCGCTCGACGACGTACGCGCCGCCGGAGAGCAGCGACATCCGGAAGATGACGGCGCCGAGGATCCCCCAGAACAGCACGCGGTGCTGGTACTTCGTCGGGATCTTCCAGCTCGCGAACACGAGCGAGATGACGAAGAGGTTGTCGACGGAGAGCGCCTGCTCCAGCAGGTACGCCGAGACATAGGTGACGGCCGCGTCGCTGCCGTCGCCGCTCGGCAGGGTCGCCCCGCCGAGGTGGCGGTCGTACATCACGTAGACCACGCCGGAGAAGGCGAGCCCGAGGCACACCCACACGACGGTCCAGCCGAGGGCGCTCGCCATCGTGACCTCTTCCTGCTTCTTGTGCAGGACCCCGAGGTCGATGAACAGGAGCACCGCGACGAGCGCGAAGAAGCCGAGCCAGAACAAAAACATCGCGGAGGCCAGTCGTGAGTATGACCGATCCGGCGCCGTGTCGCGCGGGGCGCGCGCTTTAGCTCAGCGACGCGAGGAGCTTCTCGACCTCGCCGGCGGGGCGGGCGAGACCGAGCTTCGAGAACAGCATCAGCGCGTCGCGGAGCATGTCCTTACCCTCGCCGATCTTGCCGGCCTCGGCCTTGTAGCGGCCGAACGCGACGAGCGCCTTGCCCAGCGCGGCGTCGTTGCCGATCGACTTGAGGACGTCGATCGCCTTCGCGTACGCGTTCGCGGCCGGCGGCGCGTCGCCGTGGTCGGAGTCGGCGTCGTAGAGGCTGGTCGAGAGGACGTCACCGAGCGTGAGGTAGGCCTGGGCCTCCTTCTCGCGGAGGCCCGCCTTGTTCGCGACGGTGAGCGCGCGCTCGGCGAGCGCCTGCGCGGCCGTGGGCTTGCCGTGGAGCTTCTCGAGGGTCGCCAGGTGGCGGCAGACCTCGGACTCGAGCCCGCGATCCTCGATGTCGTCGATGATCTCGAGCGCGTTGTCGAGGCGGCTCTTGGCCTCCTCGAGCTTCCCCTCGACGATCGCGAGCTCCCCGAGGTTGGCGAGGATCAGCGCGGCGAGCGGCAGGGCGCCGATCCCTTCCGCCTCGGGCAGCGCGGCGAGCCAGCCGGTGCGGGCGTCGCCGAGGTTACCGAGGTCGAACGCGAGCGCGGCGAGGTTGTTGAGCGAGACGGCGGTGCCCCAGCGGTCACCGGTCTGCTTGCGCAGCTCGAGCGCTTCCTGGTGGCAGGTGTACGCAGACTCGTAGTTGCCGCGATCGGCCTGCACGTCGCCGAGGCGCGACAGCGAGGTCGCGATGGAGCGCTTGTCGCCGCCTTTGCCGCGGCGCGCGAGGGCCTCGGTGATCTTGGCAAAGGCCTCGTCGTAGCGGCCGAGCATCTGGAGCGACTTGCCGATGTCGTCGAGCGAGCTGGCGATGCCGCGCTGGTCGGCGGCGCTGCGGAACAGCTCGAGGCCGCGCTCCAGGTACTCGAGCGCGAGCCGGAGGTCGCCCTTGCGGCGCCACACGCGGCCCATCTTGTTGAAGGCGACGGCCGCCTTCGTCTTGCTGGCGAAGATCCACGACAGGCGCAACATCCGCTCGAACGCGCCGAGGGCCGCCTCGAAGTCGCCGATGAGCTCGTAGATCGAGCCCAGGTCGTGCCACAGGTGGATGCGCGTGGCGAGGTCGCCCGCGTCGCCGGTGCCGGTGCACGCGAGGGCGCGGTCGAAGAGGCGGATGGCGCGCTCGTTGGAGAACTGCGCGCGCGCGAACTCGGCGGCGCGGCGGTAGCGGATGCCGGCCTCACGGGCCTCGCCGGCGAGGGCGAGGTGGCGGGCGACCTCTTCCTGGGCGGCGGCGCCGCGGCCATCGGGGTGCAGCTCGAGCCAGCGCGCGACCGTGCCGTGATAGGCGCGGCGGCGCGCGTCGTCGATCGCGCGATCGACGAGCTGCCACAGGTTCGGGTAGGCGAAGCGGAGCTCGCGCTCGCCGGCGATCGTGGAGGTCGTGACGTCGACGAGCCACTCGCGCTCGACGAGCTTGCCGATCGCGGCGACGACGGCGAGGCGCGAGTGATCGCCCGACGCGGCGATCTGCGCCAGGGTCGGGCCGTCCGGGTCGGCGAGCTTCCGCAGGCCGCTCTCTTCGCGCGCGCGCTCGAGCTCGCGCTGGCTGGCGCGCTCGACGGCGAGGACGGCGTCGAGCCAGGAGGTCTCGCCGATGACGGCCGCCATCTCGAGGACGCGGCGCTCGGTCGGCTCCATCACGCGCAGGCGCGCGGCCACGACCTCGTCGTAGCTCGTCGGCAACGGCATCGCGGCGAGGGCGGCGCTGTCGAGCCGCCACATCATGCCCTCGCGGACGATGACGTCGCTCTCGTGGAGCAAGCGCACGAGCTCGTGGATCGCGCGCGGCGAGCTGCCGAGGCTGCGGACGTGCGCGACGAGGGTGGCGGGGATCTCGGGGAGCTGCTTGCACAGCTCGCGGAGCAGGTCCTCGGCCTCGCTCGGCGCCAGGACGCCGAGGTCGAAGCGCTGCGGCGCGACCTCGCCATCGCCGAACGCGGGGTGGCGGTCGAAGAGGGCGGTCGTCGCGGTCGTGATCAGCATGACGCGCTGTTCGCGGAGGCCGGCGGCGAGGTACTGGATGAGGTTGATCGTCTCGGCGCCGCACGTCTCGAGGTTCTCGAAGACAACCAGCAGCGGTCGGCGCTCGGCATCGCCGGCGAACAGCCGTTTGAGCGCCATGAACATGCGCGCCTCGAGGCGCTGCGGCTGCTCGAGGAGCGGCGAGACGACGGGGCTATCGTCGAACGGAACGCGGAGGAGATGGGCGACGAGGTGCGCGAGCTCGGGCACGCGCGAGGCGGCCACGATCTCCGAGACGCCGGCCTGGATCTTGTCGCGGCTCTCGGCGATGTCCTCGCCGGCCACGAGGCCGAAGCGCGCGGCCAGCGCGCGGGCGATCGGGCCGTAGGCGTTGCCGTCGTCGGCGCCGGAGAGCACCGTGACATTGGGGAACTGCGTGCGCGTGCGCGCCACGAGCTCGCCGAGGAGGCGGCTCTTGCCGGTGCCGGGCTCGCCGGTGACGAGCGCGAAGCCGAGCGTGTGCGCGTCGTACGAGCGCTCCACCAGGTCGGTCAGCTTCTGGATCGTGGCATTCCGCCCGGTGAACTTGGGTCGGAAGTCGTACGCGGTCGTGATGATCGCGGTCTGCCCGCCGTCGTCGTCGTCCTCGCCGAAGTCAGCGGGCTCGAACGTCGGGGTGCGCTCGGTACCCTGAGCGGTCGGTTCTTCCATCATCCCGGGGTTCGGAAGCGGCGTCCGCGAGTCCCACGTCAGCGGGGCCACGACGGTCCGCTCCCCGCCACCGGCGGGCGTAAGTTCCGATTCTTCCATGAGTTTTCCACGCGTCCCCGACAGAGATGGTCGAGGAACCTATGTGGGAGCCTGTAGTTTGTCAACCACATACGAACCGGCTTCGGACCAATTGTGTAGGTTCGTTAACGCTCCGGTGACGTCTTCGCGGCGGGCGCGGTGACAGGCGCGGCACGAGTGGCGGGTGGAGTTGCCGTCGCAGATGGCGCCGGTCGGTTCGCGCAGCGCTGCGGCAGCGCGGCCTTGTACGCGGCGGTCCGCGCGAGCACCGCGTCCGGGATCGGCCGCGGCGTTTTGCCATCGCGCAGGAAGTAGTGGAGCGACACCGGGATGATCGGATCGGTGCCCGCCGCGAGGCGCTTGCAGTTCTCCGCCTCCAGGTCGTCGAGGACGTCGGCGATGATCTTCGCCGTGATCGGCTTCACGTCGTGCATGAGGACCACGCCCCCGTTCTGCTTCACCACCATGCTGAGGACCTTCTTGCGCAGGCGCCCTTCGTCCTTGGCCCGCCAGTCGAGCGTGTCGACGGACCACTGCACCTCGGTCAGGTTCAGCTTCTTGAGCCGCGTGCGCGCCGCGCCGCTGAGCGAGCCGTACGGCGGACGGAACAGGCCGATCGGCCGGTTCGCCTCGACCGCGAGCGTGCGGATCGACGCGTCGATCTCCTTGTCGAGGACGCTGCCGCTCGCCTTGCCGAGGTTCGGATGGCTGACGGAGTGGCTGCCCACGGTGAAGCCGTCGGCGAGCTCGCGAGCGAGGACGGCGCGGCTGGTCTCGCCGTGCTTCCCCATGATCCGCTGCGTGACGATGAAGAAGGTCGCGGGGATATCGTACTTCTCGAGGGCGTCGATGACATGCGGGGACGTGACGGGGTTGGGCCCGTCGTCGAACGTGAACGCGACGACGCCGGATATCTCCTCGCCGGAGATGCGCGTGGCCTTGCCGAGGATCGGATCGGCGGTGAGGGACAGGAGGTTCTTCGGATCGAGCGCGGGTGGGGCCGGGGCGGCGTCGAGGGCGGCCGCCGAGCCGGCCGATCCGGAGCTCGTGCTCGCGACTTCGTTGGGCAGCGGGTCGCGCGCGGGCGGCGGCGTCGTCGGCGCGGCCTGCGGCTCGGGCGCCGCGTCGGCGGTCGCGACCAGCGCGAGCAGGGCGAGCCACGAGATCCTCACCCCGAAAAGCGTAACACGCGCGATGTAGACTCGCCGCCGTGCGTGTCGTCGCGACTGCGAACCTGCCGATCGATCTCGCCGCGCAGGTCCGCGCGGTCCTGCCCGCCGCGCGCGTCGAGGTGCCGGTCGCTGGCTGGACCGGGCTCGCGGCGCTGGACCTGACCGCGGCGGACGCGCTCGTCTGCCTCTTGCTCGATCGCATCGACGCCGCCGTCCTGGCCCGCGCGCCGCGGCTCCGGGTGATCGCGAACTGCGCCGTCGGCGTCGACAACATCGACCTGCCCGCGGCGGCGGCGGCGGGGGTCATCGTGACCAACACGCCCGATGTCCTGACCGAGGCGACGGCCGAGTTCGCCATCGCGCTCCTGTTCGCCGCCGCGCGGCGGCTCGGCGAGGGCGAGCGGCTGGTCCGCGCGGGCGCGTGGCCGGGCTGGCGGCTCGACCAGCTCCTCGGCATGCAGCTCGCCGGCAAGACGCTCGGGGTCATTGGCTTTGGTCGGATCGGCCAGGCGGTCGCGCGGCGCGCCGGGGCGCTCGGGATGCGCGTCATCGCGGTCGGCTCCCACGAGCCGGTGGACCCGATCTTCGCCGCGGCCGACGCGATCTCGCTGCACTGTCCGCTCACGCCTGCGACGCGCCACCTCGTCGACGCGCGCCGGCTCGCGCTGATGCGGCCGGGCGGGATCCTGATCAACACGGCCCGCGGCGGCTGCGTCGACGAGGCGGCCCTGGCCGACGCGCTCGCGTCCGGTCACCTCGCCGGCGCCGGCCTCGATGTCTACGCCCACGAGCCCGCGATCCACCCGCGGCTGCTCGCGAGTCCGCGCGCGGTCTTGGCGCCGCACCTCGGATCGGCTACCACCGAGGCGAGGACCCAGATGGCCCAGCTCTGTGCGGACGCGGTGATCGCGGTGCTGACCGGGCGCCGCCCGGCCAATGTGGTGACGCGCTAGTGGCGGAGCCGATGATCCTGGTCGTGACGAGCGGCGGCTCGTCGGCGGCGGCGGTCGTCCCGGTGCTCGCCGCGATCGAGGCGGCCGGGATGCGCGTGCGCGCGATCGATCTCGGCGGCGCGGGCGGCGGCGGCGGCGGCATGGCCGACCGCGTACGGCGCGCGCTCCTCGGCGAGGGCGCCGAGCGGCGGCTGCGCAAGGAGCTCGAGGCGAGCCCGCCCGACGCGGCCGTGGTCTTCGACCCCCACGCCGCGCTCGCCCTCACCGTGGCGTGCGATCAGGTGCAGAACCCGGCGCCGGTCATCGGCGTGGTCGCGGATCTCGAGCCCGACAAGGCGTGGGCGGCGACCGACGCGGACCGCTTCGTCGCGATCGACGAGCTCGCGGCGGTGGCGCTCGCGGACGCGGGCGTCGAGGGCGACCGCATCCTCGTCGTCGGCGCGATCGGCGAGCGGACGTACGCGGAGGCGGGCGGCCAGGACCGCGCGAGCGTGCGCACGGGGGCTCTCGGGCGGTACAAGCTCGGCGGCAAGGTCGCGCTCGTCGAGGTCGCGGGCCTCGGCGGCGAGGTGACGGGCCAGATCGCGATGCAGATGTCCCTGATGGGCACCAGCGACCAGATCACGTTCCTGTTCGACGCGGGCGCCGACGCGGACGCGGCGGCCGTGCTGCGGCGTCAGGTGCCGGCGCTCGGCCTCAAGGGCAAGCTGTTCGGGCAGACGGCGGACGCGGCGCTCCTGTGGCGGGCGGCCGATGTCATCGTCGCGCGGCCGCGGCCGGAGGTGGTCGCGCGCGTCATGCTGCTCGGCGGCACGCTGGTCGCGATCATCGACGACACGATCCCGGGCGGCGCGCGGGCGGCGGCGGCGCTCGAGGCGCGCAAGAGGGCGCATCCGGCGAAGGGGCTGCTGCTCCTGTCGTCGGCGCTCGACGCGGCGTTCAGGCAGTCGCACGTGGCGGCGACGGACGACGGCGCGGATCACGTCGCCGACATCGTGGCCGCGATCGCCCACGACAAGCGCGCGGTCATCGACGAACGGCGGTCCGCAGCGCACGCGGCGACGCGGGCCCGGGTGCGGGCGGCGACCTCGGCGGCGAGCGCGGTGGCGGCGTCGACGGCGATGCCGGGCGACCTCGAGGACCTCAGCGGCGGCGTGGCCGCGGCGGCCGACGAGGTGGAGCTACCAGATGAGGCCGAGCTCGCGCGGTTGCGCGGCGAGGTGAAGCAGCGCGTCGTGGAGATGACGAGCTCGATGGCGGCGGCTCGCACGGCGGCGACGGAGCTCGGCGAGCGGGCGACGGCGGCGACGGGCGACGAGGCCACGCAGCTCGACAAGCGCGCCGATGCCGAGCGCGCGCGGATGCACAGCCTGCTCGCGGAGCTGGCCACGCTGGAGACAGAGCTGCGCGAGCTCGACCGGGTGAGCAAGCTCGTCGCGGACGCGCCCCCGAAGCCGAAAGTTTCGGCGCCGCGCGCCCACGGCTGGACCGACGAGGACATCGAGGCCGTGACGTCCGCCCCGGCACCGCCGTCGATCGACGAGGAGCTGGCGGCCATGCGGCGGCGGGCCGGAGCGGGCGGTCCGGCCTCGGGCTCGACGGCGACCCCGCGCCCGGCGAGCGCGGGATCGGCACCGAAGGCAACGAGCAGCGCGAAGGCCTCGGCCGGCACGCGCTCGACGACGGTCGAGGACGAGCTCGCCGCGCTCAAGCGCAAGATGCAGAACGCGCCGACCCCGCCGCCGAAGAAGAAATAGGCGCCCACCCGCCAGAGGCGGTAAGACCGCAGGCATGACCGCGCTGCGCCTCGGCATCGACTTCGGCACGACGCGCACCGTGGTCGCCGCGGCGCACGACGGCCGCTACCCGGTCGCGGCCTTCGACGATGGCGAGGCCTTCCGCGAGTACGTCCCTGGCGTGGCGGCGCTCGTCGGGCGCGAGCTCGTGGTCGGCTGGGACGCGGCTCGCGCGCTCGCGGCCGGCGAGGCAGACCACGCGATCCGCTCGATCAAGCGCGCCGCGGCCGCCCTCGCGCCCGACGCACCGGTGCCCGGGCTCCCCGGCGTCACCGCCCTCGCGCTCGTGACGACGTTCCTCGCGGAGCTCCGCACGGCGGTCGTGGCCAAGAGCAACCTGCCGGGCGCGCGCGGCGGGGGGCCGATCGAGGCGATGGTCTCGGTGCCCGCGAACGCGTCGTCGCGCCAGCGCTGGCTGACGCTCGAGGCGTTCCGGCGCGCGGGCTTCGCGCCGATCGGCATGCTCAACGAGCCCACCGCGGCCGCGATCGAGTTCGCCCACCGCCACCTCGCCGAGCTCGGGCCGCGCAGCCCGAAGCGCTACGTCGTGGTCTACGACCTCGGCGGCGGCACGTTCGACGCGTCGGCCGTCTCGCTGGTCGGACGCCAGTTCGAGCTGATCGCGACCGAGGGGCTCGCGCGCGTCGGCGGCGATGACTTCGACGAGATCATCCTCGCCGCGGCGTGCGCGGCGGCGGGCCTGCCGGTCTCCACCGACGCGGCCGCGCTCGAGCGGGCGCGCGAGGCGAAAGAAGCGCTGCGCCCGGCGAGCAAGCGCATCGTCGTCGAGCTCGAGGACGGCGCCGGCTCGCCGCAGGCGGTGCAGCTCGACGTGGCTGACGTCTACGCGCGCTGCGCGCCGCTGATCGAGCGCACGCTCCTCCAGACCGAGACCTTGTTCGCGCGGCTGCGGGACGCGGGGATCGCAACCGATTCGGATGACGCCCGCGCCCTCGGCGGCGTGTACCTCGTCGGCGGGGCGGCGGCGTTCCCGGCCGTCAGCCGGGCCCTCCGCGCGCGCTTCGGCAAGAAGCTCCAGCTCGCGCCGCAGCCGTTCGCGGCGACGGCGATCGGGCTCGCGCTCGCCGCGGATCCCGCCGCCAGCGTGCTCGTGCGCGAGGCCGTCACGCGGCACTTCGGCGTCTGGCGCGAGGGGCAGGGCGGCGCGGACAAGGTGTTCGACTCGTTGATCGGCAAGGACGCGGAGGCCGGCGTCGTGCGCCGCCGGTACCGGCCCGCCCACACCGTGGGGCACCTGCGCTTCGTCGAGTGCGGCGCGCTCGACGCCGACGGCCAGCCCGTGCAGGACCTCGTGCCGCTGGGCGAGGTCGTGTTCCCGTACGCGGGCGACCTGTCCGCCGCCGCGGCCGCGCGCGCGCCCGTCGAGCGCTCCGACCTGCGCGACGAGATCGCCGAGACGTACACCTATGCGGCCGACGGCACCATCTCCGTCCGCATCGAGAACCTGTCCCGCGGCTACGCCCGCGAGTTCGAGCTCGGCGCCCTGCGGTAGGGGCGCGCGGCGATTGGCCTTGGCGGTCGAGCCGGGGCGGGGGCCTCAGCTCCGCGCGAACGTGCCGTGGAACGTGATCGGCACGTGGTGATCGAACCACGCGCGCGCGACGGGGCCGTCGGGCAGGCGGGCCGCGTCGTAGATCGCCAGGAACGCGCGGTTCGTCGGGCCGTCGTGCTGCAGCGCGAGCACGTGTCCGTCGTCGTCCCCGGTGGCGCCGGGGCGCGGGACGAACAGCGGTTCGGTCGTGCGCTGCGTCGCCGGTAGCTCGTGGGAGACCACCTCGCCCGTGCGCGCGTCGAGCTTGCCGACCGCGGCGAGGTCGCCGAGCACCAGGTACGTCGCGCCGTGCTCGCGGCCCTCGGCGCCGGGCGCGATCGTCGCGAACTCGCAGCCGCGATCGAACCGGGGCTCGGAGCGCAGCGACCTCGCGCGCAGGTCGATCGTCGCGCGGTGGTAGCGCCCGGCCGTGAGGATCTCGCCGCTCCCGCCGCGCAGCGCTCGCCCGATCTCGCCGAACGACCCGAACGTCGGGTAGCGGATGTAGTCCACGACGATCTCGCCGTCGCGCTCGAATGCGTTCGCGAAGTGCCACTGATAGAACGCCTCGGTCGTGAAGCGCACGACCTCCGCCGGCCGCTCGATCGGCACCACGATGACCTCCGTGCCGAGCTCCGGCTTCCACTGGAACAGCGTCTCGAACGTGCCGAGCCCCAGCAAGACCTTCGGCACGTCGATGCGCACCGGCGAGAGGAAGAACACGAGGTGCCGCTCGGTCGCGATGAAGTCGTGCAGCATCGTCGGGCCGGGCAGGGGCACCGCGCCGAGCTCGCGCGCCGGCCCGACGTCCGGCAGCTCGTACATCACGAGCTCGGTCTTCCGGCCCTGGACGACGCCGAAGTTGTACGTCGCGCGCCGCGCCGCCACGCGGTGCGGGTGCGCCGAGAACGCGCCGCGCACCACGCCGCCGAGATCCGTCACGCCGTGCAGCGCGAGGTCGGCCTGCGCCAGCTCCGTGGGCCGGCTGCTCTCGACGAGCGCGAACAGCCGGTCCTGCCAGATCATGACGCTCGTGTTCGCCGGGTTCTTGGCGCGCCCGCCGAGCATGTTACGGAGGCGGCGCCACCACGGCGCGGAGAAGCCGTACAGGATCTTCCCGGCCGCGCGCTCCTCGACGAGCCCCGCCGTCGCCGTGACCTGCGACGCGCCGAGCACCTGGCCGCCGCCGAGCCGCACCGCGGTGACCGCGCCGTCCGCCTCGAACGGATGCTGGTAGCGCTGCGCGCCGTGGCCGTAGAGGCCGGGGCCGTTGCGGAACAGCGTGCCCGCCAGCTCGGGCGGAATCGCGCCCTCGATCTCGAGCGGCTCGAAGCCGTGCTCGCGCGTCAGGTCCTCGCTCCACAGGCGGGCCGTGAGATCGCCGCTGCGCGTCGGCTGGGCGCCGCGAACCGTCGCGGGGCCGACGTAGCGCGCGACGGGACCCGAGGCGGCGCGGGGTGGAGGAAGAGTGGTCGTGGCCATGTTGCAGCTCCGATGTTAACGGTGTTTACATTACGTATCCCGCGTCGAGTTGACGCGCAAGCGCAAAAGTGAACAATGTAAACATTCATGGCCAAGCGGGCGTACCACCACGGCAACCTGCGCGCGGCGCTCGTCCACGCGGGTCTGCGCGCGATCGCCGCGGACGGTCCCGAGGGCTTCTCGCTCCGCGATGTGGCCCGACGAGCCGGCGTGTCTCCGCCGGCTGTCTACCGTCACTTCGCCGACAAGGACGAGCTCCTGACCGCGGTCGCGATCGACTGCTTCGAGCGCTTGCACGCTGGCCTCGAGGAGGCCGTCGCCGCCGCGGCGCCTGACCCGCTCTCGCAGTTCCGCGCGACCGGCGTCGCGTACCTCCGCTTCGCCGTCGCGCACCCCGCGCACTTCCGCGCGCTCTGCATCCCGCATGTCATCGCCCGCGCGCCGGTCGCGATGCGCGAGGACTACGCGCGCCGCTCCGCCGACGAGACCGCCGCGCTCGGGGCCGCGCAAGACGCAGGCCTCATCGCGCCGCTGCCGCTCGCCGAGGCGATGCTCGCCGCGCGCGCTGTCGTCCACGGCCTCGCCCACATGATCATCCAGGGCGACCTCGGCGAGGTCGACGACGCCCGCGCCGAGCAGCTCGCCATCGCCGTCACCGGCGCGCTCGGCGTCGGCCTCTTCCCGCGCGCACCTGGCGACCCGCTCGCCGCAGATCAGCGGG
>JANXOM010000081.1 GCA_025353585.1 Deltaproteobacteria bacterium | reverse complement strand
AGGAGCCCGAGCCCGACGTCGCCGAGCCAGCGGCGCTGCCCGCGGCCCGCGCGGCTTTCGCGGCGGCCTTCGCGGCCTCCGCGTCGGCCTCGGCCTTGTCGCGCTGCGCCTGGATCTCTGGCCGCGGCGCCTTCTGATCCGAGACCGCGCGCTCCTGCGGCTCCCACAGACCGATCGAGTCGAGCCCCGGGAGCAAGATCGCGGCGGCGAGCGCGGCGGACAGCGCGAGCGCCACCGGCCAGCGGACGAGCCACGCGCCGACCTTCTGGAACCAAACCGGAAACACGGGCCCGGACGCTAACATGCAGCGCGTCGGCTAGCCGAGAGCCGTGCTACAAGACCGTCGCGATGGCCTCGCCCGACGTCTCGATCGTCATCCCCGTCTACAATGAAGAGGGGATCCTCCGCGACGCGGTGACGGAGCTCCTCGAGGGGCTCGACGTCGTTCGCACCGCCCTCCACTGGCCCGACCTGACGTTCGAGATCATCCTGGCCGAGAACGGCTCGCGGGACGCCACCGTCGAGCTGGCCGAGCACCTCGCGTCGGAGTTCGCCGAGGTCCGCACGTTCTCGCTGGGCGAGCCGAACTACGGCAAGGCGCTCCGCCGCGGCATCGAGGAAGCGTCCGGCAAGTGGGTCATCTGCGAGGAGATCGACCTGTGCGATCTCGACTTCCACCGCCGCGCGCTCGAGCTCCTGCGGCACGGTGACGCGGACTTCGTCGTCGGCAGCAAGGCCATGAAGGGCAGCAACGACGAGCGGCCGCTGTTCCGGCGCGCCGCCACGCGCGTGATGAACGGCCTGTTGTGGGCGTCCGTCGGCTTCCGCGGCACGGACACGCACGGTCTCAAGGCGTTCCACCGGACGCGGCTCCTGCCGATCGTCGAGCAGTGCGTGATCGACCGCGACCTGTTCGCGAGCGAGCTCGTGATCCGCGCCGGTCGGGCGCGGCTGCGGGTCGTCGAGGTGCCGATCCGGCTCGCCGAGAAGCGGGCGCCTGCGATCAACCTGACGAGCCGCGTGCCGAACGTGCTGCGCGGCCTCGTCAAGCTGACGTACGCCGTGCGGACCGGCAAGAAGCTGTGAGCTCGGCGGCGCCGCGGCGCTGCGCGGTCTCGATCGATCTCGACAGCGTCGAGTGCTACTACCGGATCCACGCGCTCGGGCCGGCGCCGGCCGAGCTGCGGCACGCGATCCTCGAGCGGGCGCTGCCCCGGGCCGCGGCGCTGTTCGCGCGGCGCGGGCTGCACGTGACGTGGTTCGTCGTCGGCCAGGATGCCGATGCGGCGCTCGCGGACCCGGTGTGCGCGACGAACGCGGAGCGGCTGCGCGCGCTGCACGCGGACGGCGACGAGCTCGGGAACCACTCGTACAGCCACTTCTATGACCTCGCGCGGCGGCCGGCCGCGACGGTGCACGCCGAGATCGCGGGCTGCGATCGCGTCCTGCGCGCGCTGACCGGCGGCGTGGTGCCCGGCTTCCGCGCGCCGGGGTACGACGTGTCGGCGGCGATGATGACGTCGCTCGCGCGGCTCGGCTATCGCTACGACTCGTCGGTGTTCCCGGCCCCCGCGTACTACGCGGCGAAGGCGGCGGTGATGGCGGTGCTCGCGGCGGCGGGGCGACCGAGCGGGGCGGTCATGACGAACCCGCGCGCGCTCGTGGCGCCGACGGATCCGTACCGGCCTGCGATGGCCGCGCCGTGGCGCCGCGGCCAGGCGCCGCTCGTGGAGCTACCGGTGGCGGTTACGCCGTACGTGCGGTTGCCGGCGATCGGCACCTCGCTGCTCGTCGCGCCCGCGCCGCTGCGCGATCGGCTCGTCGGGTGGATGGCGCGCCGCGCCCTGTTCAACTTCGAGCTGCACGGCATCGACTTCGCCGACGCCGAGCGCGACGGCATCCCCGGCGAGCTCGTCGCGCGGCAGCCGGATCTGCGCATCCCCATCGACGACAAGCTCGCCCGCCTCGACGCGCTCCTCGATCAGGTGGCCCGCGATCGCGACTTCGCGCTGCTCTCGGCCGTCGCTACCGACGTCCAGCGCACGCAGTAGCGCGCGCCTCGGAACGCTCAGAAATCGACGAGGACGGGGCAGTGGTCCGAGACCTCGGTCGCCCACAGCGGGCAGCGGTCGGCCCACTCGCAGCCGTCGGTCGCGCAGGCGCCGCGCGCCTCCATGCCCCGGGGGCGCTCCGATGTCAGCACGTGATCGAGCCGCGAGCGCGGACAGTCCGCCGCGCGGCGCCAGAACGCGCTGCACGCCAGCTCCTCGGTCGCCCACTGGAGATCGGCCGTGCGCGCGAGGGTGGCGATGTCATCGCGGTCGGCGTCCTCGGTCGCGTTGAAGTCGCCGAGTACGACCACGCGCTCTCCCGAGGCCCGCGCGGCCTGCGCGATCCGCCCGAGCAGCGCGAGCTGCTGCGCGCGCACCGGCCGCCCGCGCGTGAGCGGCCGCAGGTGTACGACGAGGACCCGCACGACCTCGCCACCGGCCACCGGCGCGAGCCGCACCTCGAGCACCGGCAGGTCGTACCGACCGATGCACGTCTCCGCGTGCACCGTGCGCGACACGAAGCGCCACGCGTCCCGGTCGAACAGCACCCCGATGTGGTGATCGTCCTCGAACCGATCCGGATCGCGCACGAAGTCCCATCGCGCGCCGAGCCGCGCCCGCGCCGTCGTCACGAACAGCGGCACGTCCGTGATCTCCTCCGCCGCGACGAGGTCCGCATCGAGCGCCACGATCTCGTCGAACGCGCCCGTCACCTGCCGCGCGGTCTGGGGAAAATGCTCGATGTTGAACGTCGCGATCCGCACGCGCCCGGGCCGCGCGGCCCCGCCGTGCTCGCCGCCGCAGAGCCGCACCGCCAGCATCAGCGCCGCGCACGCGACGAGCCACTTCCGCATCCGCCGAGCTTAGCGCAGCGCGGCCACGGTCATCACCACCACCTGGTCCTGCCATCCGCGGTCGGCCAGCTGCAACGGGTCCTCGGCCACCACCGCCCGCACCATCCCCTCGAGCGCCGCGCACGCCATCCCCGCGCGCTGCAGCGCGGCCGCGTCTGGCGGATCCCGCAGCAACGTCGCCACCGCCAGGGTGCCGCGCCGCGTCGCCGCGGCCACCACGGGCCGCTCGTCGAGCCGCCCGGTGCCGAACACCTGGTCGAGCAGGACGGAGTCCGGTGCGCGCTCCGCCTTCACCGCGAGGAACGCCCGCACGATCCGCTCGGCCGCCGCGGCGCGCGGCAAGCCCTGCGCCTTCGCATCCGCGGCGGCCAGCTCGACCGCCCCGATCGCCGCCTCGAGGTGATCCGCGAGCACGCCGGTCAGCAGGGCGTCCCGGTTCGGGAAGTACTGATACAGGGTCCCCACCGCCACGCCCGCGACCGCCGCCACGCGCGTCGTGGTCAGGGCCGGGCCGTCGACCGCGAGAACCTGAAGCGTCGCGGTCAGGATCGCGTCCACGGTGGTCGTCGAGCGCGCCTGCGCCGGGCGTTTCCGCGGGGTTGCCGCGCCGTCCACGAATGCGAATTCCGAGACGGCCGCGCCGCCCCTACGTTGTCGGGACATGCACGAGTCTACCGCGTCACCGACCTACGTCATCGTCGGCGCCAGCACCGGCCTCGGGCGGGCCACCGCCGCGCGCCTAGCCCGCACCCATCGCGTGATCGTCGCGGGCCGCGACGTCGAGCGGACGCGCGCGGCGGTCCCCGGCGCCGCCGCCGTCCTGCCCGTCGATCTCGCCGACCTCGCCGACACCCACCGCTTCGCCCGCGAGCTCGCCGCGCTCGGCCCGATCGCCGGCCTCGTCTGCAACGCGGGCGGCCAGGACAGCGGCGCGCCGACCACCACCCGCGATGGCTTCGAGTCGACGTTCGCCGTCAACCACCTCGCCCACTTCGCGATCGTGCAGGACCTGCACCCCGCGTTCGTACCCGCCGCGCGCGTGATCTGGATCGGCAGCGGCACGCTCGAGCCCACCGGCGCCAAGCTCTTCGGCTTCCGCGGCGGCCGGTACACCACCGCTGCCCAGCTCGCGCGCGGCGAGGGCGACCCCGCGGTCTCCGACGCGCAGCGCGCGCGCGATCGCTACGCGACGAGCAAGCTCTGCAACCTGCTGGCGATGGCCGCGGTCGCTCGCCACGCGCCCGCACTCGCGACGTTCGCCTTCGATCCCGGCCTCATGCCGGGGACCGGCCTCGCGCGCCAGCAGCCCGCGCTCGCGCGCCTCGCCTGGACCACGATCATGCGCCCGCTCGGGTGGCTGATGCCCGGCGCCAGCAGCCCCGCGCGCTCGGCGCGTGCGCTCGTGTGGCTCCTGACCACGCCCGACGTCGCGGGCACGACCGGTCGCTACTTCGACTACCGGCGCCGCGAGCTCCCGTGGACGGGCTCGGCGCGCATGGACTGGGCCGAGGATCTCTACGCGACGAGCACGGCGCTCGTCAGCGCCCGCGCCCGCTGACCGCTTGCCGCGCGAGCTCGTCGGTCCGTTCGTTGAGCTCCACGCCGCTGTGCCCGAGCACCTTGACGAATCGCAGGTCCGCGAACTGCTTGCACACCGCGCGGATCTCGCCGACCAGCTCGACGTTCGCCTTCGCCTTCCAGTTCTGGCTGAGGAGGCCGATCGAGTACGACGAGTCCGAGTAGACGAGCACGGCGCGCTTCTGGTCGGCCGCCCCGATCGCCTGCAGGCCGCGCAGGATCGCGGTCAGCTCCGCGATGTTGTTCGTGCCGTGGCCGAGGTACTCCGAGATCTCCTTCGTCTGCGCGCCATTGACGATGACCACGCCCACGCCCGCCGGCCCCGGGTTCCCCGTGCACGCGCCGTCCGTCCAGACGTGGATCGCGTCCGCCGGCGCCGCCGCGGCCGCCGCCTTGCCCGTCTTGTCGGGGATCGGCTTGGGCTTCGCGCCCGCCCCGGGTCCCGCCGCCGCCTTCTCGGGCGCGGGCTCGCCGACCTCGATCTCGACCGCGGCCCCGCCGACACGCGTCAGGTTCCGGCCGCCGGCGCGGTAAACCTTGGCCCCGGCGATCGCTTTGTAAACAACCTCGACACGACCGTCACGATCCGCGACAAGCGCCCCGGCGTTGTCGACCTTCGCGTACACGTCCTGGTCACGGAGTCGATGCAAAAGCCACGGCACGGAACGCACGATACCACCGGCCGTTTCATCGTGTTATAGACCGGGCGTCCGACCCGCCTCGACGGGAGACAACAGGAGAACTGAGATGGTCCGTAATCGCTCTGCTTGGCTTGTCGCTGCCCTTGCCATCGGTCTCACCGGTGGCGCCTGCAAGAAGGACGAGGCCAAGCCGGCCGATAAGACCCCGGCGGGGTCCGCGGACAAGGTGGCCGACAAGGCCGCTGATCCCGGGATGGCGAAGCCCGTCGAGAAGGCCGCGACCCCGGCGCCCGGCGTCAACGCGAACGCCGGCGACCTCGCGCTCCTCCCGCTCGACTCCGAGGTCGTGATGGGCCTCAACTGGTCGCAGCTCCAGAAGAGCGACCTGTGGACCAAGCTCGTCGCGCCGAAGCTCATGGCGTCGGCGCAGCCGGGCCTCGAGAAGTTCAAGGCCGCGTGCGGCTTCGACCCGATGCAGACGATCACCTCGCTGTCGGCGGGCGTGAAGGGCATCGGCGACACGGCGCAGCCGACCGGCGCGTTCGTGGTCCACGGCCTCGACAAGGCCAAGACCATGGGGTGCATGGACAAGGCGAAGGAAGAGGCGAAGAAGGACGGCAGCGAGGTCACCATCGACGGTGACATCGTCCTCGTGAAGGATGCCAAGGGCACGAACGTGGGCTTCACGTTCACGAACGACTCGACGCTGCTCGCCGTGCTCGGCCCGGCCGCGACCAAGGAAGGCGTCGCCGAGGCCGCGGCCGGCAAGGGCACGCTCGCGACGTCGGCGACGTTCACCGAGATGTACTCGAAGATCAACACGCAGGACTCCCTGTGGATGCTGATGAACGGCAACAGCAAGGCCTTCGACAAGATGCCGATGGGCGTCAAGATGAAGGCGCTGTTCGGCTCGCTCAACGTCACCGACGGCCTCTCGCTCGACGTGCGCGCGCGGCTCGACTCGGCTGACAAGGCCGCGGAGCTCGCGAACATGGGCAAGATGCAGGCGCAGCAGGCGGCGAAGATGTTCGACAAGCTCGACATCTCGAACGACGGCGCGGATGTTCACGTGCAGGTCGGGCTCAGCCAGCAGAAGCTGCAGGCGCTCGTCCAGCAGTTCGGCGGCATGCTCGGCGGCGCGATGGGCGGCGGTATGGCCGGCGGCACGACCCCGTAACGTCTGACTCCATCCATATGAAGTCCGCGGCCGTCGCGCTGAGTCTCATCATCTGCGCGACGGCGTGCGGCAAGAAGTCGTCCGCGCCCGACGCGCCGCAGCCCGAGGTCACCGGCCTCGCGGCGGTACCGCAGTCTGCGCAGGTCGTCATCGGCATCGACGTGACGAAGGTCGCCGCGTCTCCGCTGGTCGACCGCGCGGTCGGGCAGCTGCTCGCGCGGGACGCCGATCTGGCCGGGCGCTGGCAGAAGCTCCACGCCAGCTGCAAGCTCGATCTCGGCACGCAGGTCAAGCGCGTGATGCTGGCGATCGGCAAGCCGCCCACGGGCGACAAGCCGGGCACCGGGCCGACCGTGATGATCGCGACCGGCGCGATCGTCGAGGCCGACCTGGCCGCGTGCGTGCGCGCGATGGTCGGGCAGGGCGGCGGCACGCTGACGGCGCGCGCGCTCGAGGGCCGCACGCTGTACCAGGCCAAGGATGGCGCGCGGACGATGTTCTTCGCGTTCGGGCGCCCCGACACGGTGGTGCTCGGCAGCAACGAGGCGTTCGTGACCGAGGCGCTCGGCTCGGGCAAGAAGATCCTCGATGACCCCGAGATGAAGCACGTCATCAGCCTCGTCGATCAGAACGCGCCCATCTGGGCCGCGGGCCGGGTCGACGAGCGCGTCCGCGCGGGCCTCGTGAAGGTCACGGCGGGCAAGGTCGCGGCGGGCCCGTCGGCGATGGTCGCCGCGCTCGACCCGACGAACGGCGCCAAGGTCCACGTCGGCGTCGTGATGGCGACGCCGGCCGATGCCAAGGCGCTGGAATCGTTTGCCAACGCGGAGCTCGGCATCCTCGCGATGGCGGCCCAGGTGAAGAGCCTGCAGCCGGTCGTCGACAAGGTCGCCGTGGTCGCCCAGGCCGAGATCGCGAACCTCGATGCGGCGCTGTCCATCGAGGATGTGAACCAGCTGCTATCGGCGCTTGACGTGGCACCCCCGCCCGCGCAGGATTCGCCGCCGCAGCCGCAACCGGCGCCCCCGGCGCCCAAGCCGTAGTAACTGCGGCGAAACGAGAGAGCACCATGGCGAAGAAGACCGAGAAGACCGAGACCAAGAAGCCCGCCGCTGCCGCCCCCAAGGCCGCC
This sequence comes from Deltaproteobacteria bacterium, assembly GCA_025353585.1. GTDB lineage: Bacteria > Myxococcota_A > Polyangia > Haliangiales > Haliangiaceae > JABFXX01. The sequence continues at coordinate 19,942 of JANXOM010000081.1, read as the reverse complement.
CCCAAGGCCGGAGCCAAGAAGGGCGCGTTCGTGCCCAAGGCGAAGGTCGAGCGCGTGAAGGCGAAGACGGCCAGCCCGCTCCGCACCGTCACCGAGAAGCACGGCGGCAAGGAGAAGCTCGCGAAGGCGCTCTCGTCGCTCGTCGGCGCGGCCGACGACGACACGGACGTGATCGCGGGTCGCCTCCAGAAGGCGTCGAACCAGCAGCTCCTCCGCCTCCACGCCGTCACCGAGACGGTGAAGCGCAAGTTCGGCACGCGCGCCAAGCTCCTGGCGAAGCTCGCCGAGGGCAAGACGAAGGACAAGGACTACGTCGCGAAGCTCGCGACGTACAGCCTGCCGCAGCTGCTCGATCTCGCGTCCAGCGCCGAGCGCCGCGCGTAAGCGGTGTCTGCAGCCGGCTGACCGGCTGTACTGCTGATGTGATGACGATCGAAGTCGCGAGGAGGGCTCAGGCCTTCTTCGTGACATCTTTTTCGTGCTCCTGGCTCGCTTGCGCCAGGATGCGCAGCGGCACCCAACCGCAGCGGTGCGGGTCACGCTCGATGGCGCCGCGCGCGCCGAGCTTGCCGACGTTACCGAAGACCCACGTCATGCGCTCGTGGCTCTTCGCGCTGTTGTTCTGGTAGACGGCGATCTGCTGGTGGAACTTCGTCGCGTTCATGACGAAGAAGGACTCGCCGGCGCGCAGCGTGTCGACGGCCACCGGCGCGACGGCCGGCTCCGGCAGGTTCATGCAGAGCGCGGCGAACGAGACCCACGCGTTCTTCCCGGTGGCCGTGCCGTCGTCGCCGATGACGGGCTTGCGCTGATCCTTCTCGAGGTAGTGCGAGACGTTGTCACCGCCCTTCTGGTGCGGGCCGAGGACGTGCTCCTTGCCCTTGGGCGCGTCGCCGGCGGTCGCCTGGCCGACGGCGTCGTTGCGCACGACGTAGCGCGTCGCGGGGCCGGCGGCGGACGTCGGGTTCTCGCGCTTCGCGCGCGCCGTGACCTCCTTGTGGATGGCGCTGGTGTTGCCGGCGAGGTCGGAGAGCGGGAGCCACGCGGCGCCCTTGCCGTCGACCCACGACAGCACGCACATGTGCCTCTTGCCGTTGATCGACAGCTCGCGCGGCAGCGCCGGGTTCAGGAGCAGGCGCTGGCTCTTGCCGGCGACGGCGGCCTTCTCCTTGGCGGAGAGGGCCCCCTTGTCGTTGTAGTTGTAGTGCGCGAGGTCGGCGCGCTTGATGAGGTCGAACGGCTGCGCGACGTTCGTGTCGCCGGTGGCGCTGTACGTGTAACGGACCGCGGTCGCGTCCTTCAGGCGAAAGAAGCTGTTGTGATCGACGACGACGCCGGGGCGGCCGCCCGCGGTCGTCGCGCTCGTCTTGTCGGAGTGCACGCCGCCGCGGTTCTGCGCGCTGTGCGGTGCGTAGTGGTTGTCGCGGTGCTTCACCGCGTGCTCGAACGGCGCGGCGTGGGCGGCGTGGTGGTCGTCGCTGTAGACGGTGAGCGTGTCGCCGGTGGGCGCGGCGGGCACGGCCGCAGGCGTCGGTGCGGGCGCGGGCGTGGTTGCCGCGCGGGCCGTGTGCTCGCCGGTCGGCAGCGGCGGCTCGACGAGCGTGGAGCGGCCGGGCGAGGGCGCGGCGGCCGGTGCGAGCTGGCCGGCAGGGCGCGGGCGGGTGGTGTCGAGGTCGCGCATCGAGGTCGGGTAAAGCAAGAGGAGCGCCGGATCGTAGATGTCTGGCGGGCGGACGTACCGAAGGTTCGTCAGGTCTGTCTTCCGGCCCGGGGTTCGTGGGGTGGCTCGCAAGCGCGCGGCGAACTGGATGACGCCGCGCAGCTCGCGGCCGTCCGCGGCGTGCCGGCGAGGGCGACCCGTGTGCCACGTTGGCAGCGCGGCGCCGACTGCAACCGCAGAATCGGCGACCGCCGTCCACACGTGCCCACGACCGTGCGCGTGCGCGGCGCGCGGCGCGGTAGCATCATCAGGTGCGTCGGACTGTGGCGGCGGGGCTGGTGCTGCTCGTGGCGATCGCCGCGCTGTGGTGGTGGACGAGCGGCGAGGCCCCGGCGACTCGCGAGCAACGGGGGAGTGGCAGTGCCGTGGTCGCGCTGCGCGTGCGGACGGCGCACGAGCAGATCGAGCGCGCATCGCTCGCGGGGCGCGTGACGCGCGCCAGCGACAGCACGCCCGTTCCGGCAGCGATCGTCGCGCTGACGTCGCTGCAGGCCACCCTCGCCGACGACGTGCCGCACCTCGTCGCGACTGACGCGAACGGGGCGTGGCGGTTGAGCAACGTCCCGGCGGGGGCCTACTTGCTCGCAGCGACGGCGCGCGGCTTCGAGCCCGCCGGGGGCGGCCGCGTGGTCGTCGCGGCCGGCACCGAGAGGAGCGACCTGGACCTCGCGCTCGCGACGGGTGGCCTGACGCTCCGTGGGCGGGTGACCGATGTCGGCGGCGGTCCCGTCGCCGACGCGCGTGTCACGGCGTGTGAATCGTTCACGTTGCACCGGACGGCGGACTTCATCGCGGTCTCGGGCGCGGACGGCACCTACGAGCTGTCGCTCGCGCCCGGTTCGTACGTGATGACCGTGATGCATGATGACTACGCGCGCGCGGATCGGGACCTCGTCGTCGAGGGGACGCCGCCGCCGGTGAACTTCGTCTTGGTCCCGGGCGCGGCGATTCGCGGCCAGGTCATCGCCCGCGACACGCAGCGGCCGGTCGCCGACGCGCTGGTCTGGTCGGATGACGTGTTGACCCAGGTGAAGACCGACGCCAGCGGGCACTTCGCGCTCCGGCAACTTCCGGCAGGGCCGATCAGTGTCTCGGTCGTCGCACGCGGGTATGCGACGTCCGCTCCGGTCGAGCTCGCCCTCGGGATCGGCGAGCAGATGGACGATGTCCGCGTGCTCGTAGACCACGCTGTTGCGATCCGCGGGCGCGTCGTCGCGAGCGGCACGCCGGCCGAGGGCGTCGCGGGATCGCAGGTCTCGGTGTACTCGCCAGGTACGCGGCTGATGGTGTCGGCGACCGCGCTGTCCGCACCTGATGGTTCGTTCGAGATCCTCGGCGTGCTTCCGGCGAGCTACAGGCTCGCCGCCGACGGCGACGACCACGCGCCATCGCGGGGCGAGTTGTTCGCGGTGTCCGATCGGGACGTGGACGGAGCCATCGTGGAGGTCGAGCGCGTCGTCACGGTGACCGGCCGCGTCGAGCCGGCGGAGCGCGCACAGATCGCGGTGACCGCAGGCGGCGAGCGCGGCCTCAATTCACTGGCCAGCAAGGCAGCTCACGCACAAGGGACAAGCGACGGGTCGGGGGCCTTCACGCTTCACGCGGTACCGGCGGGCATTTTGAAACTGGTCGCCACGGCCGCGGATGGAAGCGAAGGCTCGCTACCGGTCGTCGTTGGCAGCACCGACGCGCACGATCTCGTGATCCACACGACGCGCCGCGCGTCGGTGCGGGGCAAGGTCATCGACACGGCCGGGGCCGCCGTGGCTGGCGCCCGCATCAACGCCAGAGCGTGGCTCGCCGCTTCGAGCCGATACGATTGGCAGGGACCCAAGGCGACTACCGGTGCGGACGGGACGTTCGTCGTTGTCGGGCTCCCGGCCGGAAAAGCTCGGATCGAGGCGTCCGATGATTTCGAGCAGCGAGAGCGCTACGGCGGCAGCGACGAATACGCTGCCGTGGTCGAGGTCGAGCTTGCGGCCACCGCAGACCGAGCAAACGTCGTCATCACGCTACCGTCGCGCGACGCCACGATCCGCGGTCGCGTCGTCGATGCCGCAGGCGCGCCCGTCGCCGACGCGTGGGTGACACCGCGTGCTCGGTCGCCTGGGCCGGGGCCGGGAATCGACGCCACCGCCCCCGTGTTGACGACCGCCGATGGTCGGTTCGAGCTCGCGCACCTCGTGAAGGGTAGCTACACCGTCGTTGCCGAAGCGGCGCGCCGAGACGCGCGCGGCTCGACCGACGGCGTCCAGACCGAAACGTCGACCACGGTCACGCTCGTGCCGCGGGGATCGATCGCGGTGCATGTCACGGCCGGTGGCGTGCCCGTGACGACGCCATATCTGCTCACCTGCGAGACCGCCGAGGTGGGAGTCGACGAGCGCTACGTCGTCCATGCGACCGTGGTCGTCGTGCCGCGCCTTGCCGCCGGTCGCTACCGCTGCACCGCAGTCGGCGATGCGGGCACGGCGACGGGCGAGGTCGACGTGGCGAGCGCACGTGCCGAGCTCGCGCTCGACACCGTCGGCTGGGCGACCGTCACCGGAACGGTCCTGGACATGTTCACGGGGCAGCCCGTCGCGGGCGTGAGGGTGAATCTGTCGACGCCGCACGTCCAATTCCTCCTGGACATGTTCAGCGCGCATGCGGTGATCACCGACGCCAGCGGACACTTTGTCGCTCCGCATGCGCCGGCGGACCCGCGTGGCTACGTAGAGGTGCGGACGAGCCCGAACGATCGGGAGATGATCGGCGGCGCACCGTACGCGGCGGCGGTGGGCGAACGCGTCGATCTCGGCACGATCGAGGTCGTGCGGCCTCGAGTCGGACCGCGTGGTGACTTCGGTTGGACGACTCGCTGGGTCGGCGCTGGCTTCAGCATCCTGGAGGTTGTCGATGGCGGTCCTGCGGCGATGGCGGGCTTGCGCGTCGGTGACGAAATCCGCGCTGTCGATGGTCATGGACTCGCAGGCCTCGCCGAGCGGGCCCGCATCCTGCTCGACTCGTATGCGGTCGGCGCCCGCGTGCAGCTCACGCTGGCGCGTGGCATCACCGTCACGCTGACCGCGAGAGCGCCGACTCCCTGAACCGCCTACTGCGCGACGAGGCAGAGCTCGATCGAGTTCACCACGAGCGAGTCGGAGCTCGGGCCCGACTTGATGCGGAGGAGGGTGGTGGCGTCGCCGGCGGGGAGCTCGGTGGTGATGTCGGCCGAGTACCACGCGTAGGGCGCGGAGTTACTCACGAGGTTCGTGGGCGCCTCGCCGATGCCGGAGAACGTCTGCCAGGAGAAGCTGCCGGACGCGGTCGTGTTGAAGCTGCGGCCGAGGAGGGAGAGCGTCGCGGACGAGATCGACGAGAGGCCGGCGGTCGAGAGATCGATGTCGATGAAGTCGTCGTCGTCGAGCTGGACGCCGCCCTGGGCGAGAAAGGTATCGGTGAAGGTCGACGTGAAGCCGATCTGGAAGCCGTTGACGCTGACGCGGTCGTCGGGGTCCGCGGGGAGGCCGTCGACCTCGTAGATGACCTGGGCGGTGCTGCCTTCCTGGCCCATGAAGCGGATGCGATACGCGGTCGCGCCCGCGGCACCGGAGGTGCAGGGGCCGCCGGAGATGATGCCGGAGGCGCCCGAGCCGCTGCCGCTGCCGGATCCGGACCCGCTGCTGCCGGAGCCGCCGCCGCTGCTGCCGGAGCCGGAGCCGCCGCTGCTGCCGGAGCCGCCGCTGCCGGAGCCGCCGCCGCTGCCGCCACTGCCAGAGCCGCCGCCGCTGCCGTCACTGCCGGAGCCGCCGCCGTTACTTCCCGAGCCGCCACCGGCGTCCGGACCGTCGGGCAACGCATCGTGCGACGTGCCGCACGCGGCCACGGCCACCACGATCCATCCGGCCCAGGTCCGTCTCATCGCGTCACTTCTAGCACCGGGCGGCGCGCCTAGCCGGACCAATCTTCAACGACCACACCGTCCAGTCGCGCGAGGTGCTTGACGTTCAACGTCGCCACGCGAGCGCCGAGTCCCCGAGCCACCGAGCCGATCGCGACATCGAAGTCCTCGATCGGCGCTCCGCGCTTCTCGAGGCGCGCCTTTCGCCGTCCGAGCTCGAGCGCCGCCTCTTCGGTCCAGTCTTCCCAACGAAGGACGCCGCGGAGCTTGCCGTATTCGGACTCCAGCAATCGCCGTCGACGCGAGCCCTTTGCCAGGCGCTCGAGTCCGAACGCGATCTCGGCTGCGACCGGTGCGGTCAAGATGACGTTCCGAGGTTGCTCGCGCGCGAGGCGAGCACGCGCGGCTGGCATTGCATGCATCACGGCCGAGACGGCGCTCGTGTCGAGCACGGTCAAAACGGCGGCGCTTTCCTGGTGTGACGTGTTGATACTGTCGTGGACCAGTCTTCAAATGTCTCTCGCAAAAGCTCGGCGTCACGCGCGCCGAGCGGCGCGAAGAATCCCTCCGGCCACGCGTCCCGCCCGTCCTCTACCAACGAGCGGCAAGCATCAGTGATCAGTCGGTTGCGACTGACTCGGCGTTGTTGGGCCGCGCGGTCGAGACGCTTCAAGAGGTCGGCGGGCAGGTGGACGCTCGTGCTTGGCACCCCCAGATCCTACAAGGACCTATTCGCAGCGCCAATTTAGGATATGCGGGCGGCGCCGCGCGCCCGCCGCCGCCGTCACTTGATGACGAACGTCGTCGACGTCGCGCCGACGTTGCCCGCGCCGTCCGCCACGCGCACCGCGAGCGTGTGCGAGCCGCGCGTGAGCCCCGTCGCCGGCAGGTCGATCTTTAGATCCTCGACCGCGTCGTCGAACAGTCCGTCGACCGTCGTGCCGAGCTGCCACGGCCCGTCGTCCACCGAGAACGCCATCTCCGCGATCTGCGAGAGCGCGTCGCTCGCCCGCGCCGTCGCCTTCGGGTAGTTGACGGTCAGCCCTTCGATCGTCGGCCGCGTGTTGTCGATCGCGAACATCACCGAGCTCGCGCTCGACGCCAGCGCCCGGTCCGGCGAGTTCGCCGCCGCATCCGAGGACGTCACGCGCACGCGGTACCAGCCGTCCGGATACGTCTCGGTGTTCCACTCCCACTGCGTCGCCGTCAGCGGCGTCTTCCCCGTCACGACGGGGCGCCAGTTCGCCTCGCCATCCCGGCGCGCCTCGAGCGCGTACGTCGTGTCGTCGCCGTCCGCGTTGTCGATCTTCCACTTCACGCGGAGGATCGGCGAGCGCGGCTTCGCGGCGCTGTCCTTCAGCGTCGGTAGCTTCTCGACCGTCGCCACCTCCGTCGTGACGTCGCTGACCGTCGTCGCCTGGTTCTGCGGCACGTAGTACGCGCTGACGCGCCGCACGCGCGCGCCGTCGTCCTCGAGGGCCGCGCGGAACTGCAGGTACCGCCCGGGCGGGCTCGCGATCTTGCCGCCCTCGTTGCCGCCGCCGAGCTTCGTCGCCGCGCCGGGCTGCTGCCACTCGCTCCAGCCGGTGCCGGGCTTCGCGGTGTTGCCGCTGCGCGTCTCCATCTTGACCTTGCCGGAGGCGATCCACGTGAGCTTGCCGAACTTGCTCACCGCCTTCGCGTCCATGACGTCGCTGACGTAGCGCGCCTGCGAGGCCCGGCCCGTCGCGTGGTACGCCGCCGCCGCGTCGTCCGTCGCGAAGCCGAGCTGCTTGCCGTCGAGCCAGAGCTGCGAGACCGCGCGCTCGTCGACGTCGAACGCCGTGGCCACCGCGTCCTCGCCGTCCACCATGTAGACGCGGCCCTTGTCCGCCGCGCCCGCGTAGATCGTGCCGTCGGGCGCGACCGCGAGCGACGTGAAGTACGTCTGCGTCAGCGCGTGCAGCTGCTCGAGCCGCGCGTCGGCGCCGATGCGGAACAGCGCGCCCTTGCCCTTCTTCGCGCCCTTGCGACCGAGGTCGGTGACGGGCGGCGGGTCCTTCTCCGCGCCCGGCTTGCTGCCGACCTCGGGGGCCTTCGCGACCTGGCCCTTCGACGCGTTCGGCTTGTCGGCGGTCTCGACCTGCGCCGCCGTCTTGCCGACGGGCGCCGGCGGATCGGCGAGGTCGTTCGCGGCCGCGACCACGCCATCGCGATACGCCGCCAGCGCGCTGACCTCGTTCCCCGCGAAGTCCGCCATCGCTCGCGTCTTGCCGTCCTTCGGATCGTAGCGGAACACGAGCGCGCGGTCGGACGTGCCCATCCACACGGCGCCGTCGGTCGTGGTCGCGAGCGCGGTGATGCGCTTGTCGTCGGTGTCGAACACCTCCTTCGCGGAGCCGCCCGTGATCGCGAACAGCTTCCCCGACGGACCCGTGCCCGCGTAGACCGTGTTGCCGCTCGCCGCGAGCGCCCAGACCGTCTCGACGTCCTTGAGCACCGGGCCGGCCGTCGCCTTGCCCGCGCCCACTTCGATCTTCCACACCTTGTTGCCCGGCATCGCGCCGGCCCACACCGCGCCATCGGCGGTCTGCGTCAGCGCCACGATCGCGACCGCGCCGTCGATCGCCACGAGCTTCTTCGCGCCATCGCCGGAGAGCCGGTAGATCGCGCCGCCCGCGTCGGAGCCGAGCAGCACGCTGCCATCGGCGAGCCGCAGCGAGCTCCACACCGCGTCGCCCTCGAGCGCGGTGCGCTTCGTGTCCCAGCCCGGCCGGATCTCGCCGGTGGAGGTCACGAACGCCGACGTCGCGTCGCCGGCGTCGAACTGCGGGTAGGTCTCCACGGTCCACGTCGCGGTCACGACGGCGTTGGCAGGGAGCGCCAGGGCTGCGAGCAGCGGCGCGGCGAGCAGGAGTCGCTTCATGGATGTGTCTTTCTCCTCGGGAACTTCCGGACTCTCGGGCTCTGGAACGTTGGCGGGTCTAGCGCGCGCGGACGCGCACGAGCATCGACGTGGCGCCCGCGATCACGCGCCGGGCCGGGGACAGCGTGCGCGCGATCGGCCGGTAGGGCTGCGCGCGCTGCGTGTGGCTCTGCGGGTGGAGCTTGTCGAGCGCGCTCGCCGGGAGGTCCCGCACGAGCTTGCCCTCGACGGCCACGCCTTCGTCGGCGGGATACATCGTCGCCGCCCACACGTCGCCGGGCAGGAGCTTGCGCACGATCGCGAGCAGCGACGGCAGGTCGACCGGCGGCGCGGCGTCGAGCTTCGCGGAGTCGCCCGACGACAGCTCCACCTGCACGATGCTACCCGCGGCGGACAGCGGCACGTCGAGCGGCACGTCGTCATAGATGTCGCGGCCGTCCCACGTGCTCATGCGGACGTGGAGCAGGTTGCGCTCGCCGGCGACGAGCTCCGCCGTCGGCACCGACAGCTCCTTCACCTCGCCGAAGTTCGACTCGAACGTCAGGTCGACCTTGATGTCGAGCCGCTCGATCTGCAGCGGCGCGTACGGGTTCAGCATCAGCGGCACCAGCGCGCGCAGGCCGCGGATGCCCGCCATCACGGAGCCGGCGCCGTCGTTCGCGTACATGTAATCGACGAAGCGGATCGGCGCGATCTCCCCGGTCTGCCCGGGGACCTTGCCAGGAACCTTGATGATCAGCGTCGACTCGACCTTTGCCGTCACGTCCGCGCGATCCGGCAGGTAATAGTTGATCGCGTTCGCGATCGCCGCGCCCGTGAGCGACGGCGTCAGGAACTTGTTGCTGAGGACCTCGACGTGGAACGCGCCGCCGCCCTTGCGTCCCCCCGCCGCCGTCGCGATCGTGATGTCGACGGGGATCATCGGCGAGCGCAGGTTCGTGTCCGCCATGATCGACGACTGGCGGTCCTGGACGAGCGAGCCCGCCTCCGTCATCGCCGTCGCCATCACGAACGCGCTCTGCGCCGACGGGATGACGGTGTGCACGCTCGCCGTCGCCACCGGCGCGTACGACTCGCCCGTCTGGAACATCGGATGCCCGAACGCGAGGAGCTTGTTGCCGTCGATGTAGGAGACGGTGCCGGTGCCGTTGATCGCGAAGTCGCCGCGCACGAGCTCGACGGAGATCGGGCCGCCCATGACGAACTTCTGCGGGCCGCCCTCGGTGGGGCCCGCGCTGCTCGCGCCACCCGCGCGCATCGGCACGAGGTTCGAGTCCGCGAAGATCTTCGTCAGGTCGCCGAACGCCGGCGCCGAGAAGCCGGAGATCGACAGCGGGATCGACGCCTGCACGACGTCGCCCTCGATCGGGCCGGGCCGCGAGACCGGCCGCGGCAGCGGCGCGGACGCGAGCCAGCTCTTGTTGAGCGGGCCGAGCGCGGCGAACGCGTCGGCCACGTCCACGCGCGGCGTCAGGCGGCGCCAGTCCTCGAGCGTCGCGGCGGCCGGGGCCACGGTCTGCACCGCGCCGGTCCCGCCGCCGCTGGCCTGGGTCGGCGAGCTGCGCCGGACAGCCTCGCCATCGCGCTTCATGTACTCGATCGGCGTGCAGCCGCCGATGGGCGTCTTGCTGAACGGCCACGCGTAGGAGAACGCGCAGACGAGCTTGTCGTCGATGTAGAGCGGGCTGCCCGACATGCCGTGCCAGAAGCCGCTCGGCGTGATCTTCGGGTCGTCCGTCTTCACCAGGATGATGTCCTGCTTGGGCAGGAAGTTGTGGACGACCGAGACGACCTCGAACGTGAACCGCTCCGGCGTCTGGCCGGCCATCGTGGTGACGCCGTAGCCGGTCTGGCCGCGGTGGACCTTGGAGAGGGGATAGGTCTCGGGCGGTGATGCGTGCGCGACCGTGACGAGGCCGGCGCACGCCAGAACAGCTGCGGCTCCCGACCGCAATAGCCCAGGCATGTGCCGAAAAGCATACTGGCCGACGAAGTGTTGTGCCAGCGCCACGGACTCGTCATGCCTGTCAGCTTTTGGCGTCGAACCTGGTGGGTCTCGGACGCCCAAAATCCGGGATCGCGCAAAGAAAGCTAGCGGTTGCATGTGGTTGCGAGATCCGGCATTGGTGGGCACGGGCGCTGCACATGGGTCAGGTCACGGAGGCCTGATGTCGAATTTCGTCGAGACGTGGAAGGGTATTGCGACGGCTCTCGGTCGCTCGGAGCGCTGGTGCCGCTACATGGCGCGCCGGGGCGGCGATCCCCTGCCGGTGTTCAAGGTCGGCGGCATCGTCCGCTTGAACCACGGCGATCTGGAGGACTGGCTGGCCCGGCAGCGCGCGAGCTCGATGCGCGTCCCGACGCCGGTCGCGCCGGTCGCGCCGATGGCGGATGTGGGTCTGCGGCTGATCGCCTAGCGCTGTCATGATATAGACCGCGCCGATGACTCGTCCTCTGTCGGAAATGCGCGGGCCGGTACGCGCGCTCTTCTCGGACGTCGACGGCACCATGACCACGGGCGACCGCATCGAGGCGGCCACGTTCGCCGCGCTCGAGAAGCTGCACGACGCGGGCATCCCGCTCGTCATGGTGACGGGGCGCTCGGCCGGGTTCGGCCAGACGTTCATGCAGACGTTCCCGCTCCTCGCGTGCGTGGCGGAGAACGGCGGCGTGACGTTCATCCGCGAGGGCAAGAAGCTGCGGAAGCTCTACGGCGTGCCGGCGGCGAGCTTGCCCGAGTGGCGGCGCCGCATGCTCGACGCGACGGCCGAGGTGCGGGCAAAGGTCCCGGGCGCGCTGCTGTCGAGCGACTCGAAGTATCGCGAGGTCGATCTCGCGATCGACTGGAACGAGGAGGCGTCGCTGACGCGCGCGGACGCCGAGGTGGCGGTGCAGATCCTGCGCAAGGCGGGGTTCACCGCCGTGCGCTCGAGCATCCACGTCAACTACGGCCCGCCGCACTTCGACAAGCTCTCGGCGTGCATGACGGTGGTGCGCCAGGTGATGGGCGGGGACGCGAACGATCTGTCGGGGTACGTGTACGTGGGCGACGCGCTCAACGACGCGCCGATGTTCGGCGGGTTCCCGACGTCGGTCGGCGTGGCGAACATCAAGCAGTGGTGGGACGAGCTGGCGTTCAAGCCGGCGTACCTGACGGAGCGCCCGGAAGGCGCCGGCCTGCGCGAGCTGATCGAGCACGTCCTCTCGCTCCCGCGCTAAGCTCCCCCGGGCCATGCGCGAGGTGTTCGTCTCGGCGCTGCGCGCACTGGATGCGGGGGACGGGGTGGCGATCGCGACGGTCGTCGGGGCTCGCGGCTCGACGCCGCGGCACCTCGGCGCGCGGATGATGGTGTGGTCGGACGGCGCCCAGCGCGGCACGATCGGCGGCGGCAAGATCGAGGAGGTCGTGGTGGCGGCGGCTCGCGAGGTCGCGGCCGGCGCCGAGGCGCGCGTGGTGCGGCATCACCTGGTGCGCGATCTCGCGATGTGCTGCGGGGGGGCGATGGCGATCGCGGTGACGCCGGCCGGGGAGTCGCGGGCCGTGATCGCGCAGCTGGCCGCGCTCGCCACGACGGGGACCGGCGGACCGCTGATCCTGGAGACGCCGCTCGACGGAGGGCCGTTCGCGCTGCGGGCGGTGCGGGCGGGCGATCCGGCGCGCAACGCGCCGCGGGTGGATGACGGGGCGCTGCTCGAGCGCGTGGGGGCGGCGGAGCGCGTGGTGCTGTTCGGGCTCGGGCACGTCGGGCGCGCGCTCGGGCCGCTGCTCGCGCGGCTCGGCTTCGCCGTGACGGCGTGCGATGACGGCGAGACGGGCGCGCTCGCGGAGGCCCCGGCGTGGGCGACGAACGTGGTCGAGTCGTTCGCGCTGGCCGACGTCGAGCGCGTGCTCGGCGGGCTCACGGCGGATGACCACGTGCTGATCGTGACGCGGGATCACGCGATCGACCAGCAGCTGCTCGAGGGGCTGATCGTGCGCGAGGACCTCGGGTACATCGGGATGATCGGCAGCCGCGGCAAGGTCGGCCGGTTCAAGAAGCGGCTCGAGGCGCGCGGGCTCATCGATGGTGCGGCGGGCGCGGCGCGGTGGGCGAAGGTGTGCGCGCCGATCGGCGTCGACATCGGCGCGGAGACGCCGGAGGAGATCGCGGTGGCGATCGCGGCCGAGCTGATCGCGGTGCGGCGGCAGGGTGGATCGCCGCGGTTCGGGCAGCGGCCGAACCTGGATGGCGACGACGCCGAGGCGAGCGATGCCTGAGCTCGGCGCGGTGATCCTCGCCGCCGGCAAGGGCGAGCGGCTCGGCGGCGTGGCGAAGGCGCTGCTCGTGTCCGGAGACCGGACATTCCTCGCGCGCATCGTGGAGACGGCGCGCACGGCCGGGCTCGCGGACGCCGTGTGCGTCGTGGGGCCGCCCTACGGCGAGGCAGTCGCGGCGGCGGCGCGCGCGCTCGGGCTGCGCGTGGTGGTGAACCCGGACCCCGCGCGTGGCATGGCGAGCTCGCTCGCCCTCGGCTTCGCGGCGATCGCCGACGGCCCGGCGGGGGCGGCGTGGCTGTGGCCCGTCGATCACGCGGCGGTCGCGCCCGGCACCCTCGCCACCCTCGTCCAGACGCTCGGTTCCCACGCGGCGGCGCGGCCGATCCACGGCGGGCGCGGCGGACACCCGCCGCTCGTCGCGCGCGCGCTGTGGGCGGAGCTGGCGGCGTGCGGGGGGCACCCGGGCGGAGGGCGCGCCGTGCTCGCGGGCGCCGATGTCCGCGCCGTGGAGGTCGCCGATCCCGGCGTGGTGGGCGACGTGGACACGCCCGCCGACCTCGCGAGGCTCGGGTGACGCGCCGCTGGCTCGCCGCGCTGGCGATGGTGGCCGCGTGCACCCACGACGCGCCGCGAGCGCGCCCCGTCGTCCATGATACCGGCGATCGCGAGACCGACGCGCACCGCGACGAGCGCTACAAGAGCGAGCTGCAGGAGGACATCCTCGCCGCGTACGAGCGCGACGAGCCGCCCGAGGTCGAGACCGACATGATCCGCCCCGAGATCGGCGCGGCGCGCATCGGCGTCGGGCCGGGCGACTTCCTCGTCGGCGGCGAGCTCGTGCAGGCGCCGAGCCGCTGGCCCCTGTTCGTCGACCGCGCGACGCGGACCGAGCCCGTCAGCAAGCAGCTCGACGGCCACCACATCTGGTTGTCGCGCGACTACTCCGCGGCCTGGGTCCACGACGACATCTCGTGGCGCGTCACCGTCTGCGGCCGCATCGCCGTCGTGCCGCTGCGCCTGACCGGCCTCTACGCGCACGACGGGGACCGCTGGATCCCGGTCTTCGAGCACCTCGCGTTCGCCCACACGCCCGCGCCCTCGCCCGACGGCAAGCCGCGCGGCGCGGACGTGAAGTCGAAGAAGATGCCGGAGATCGCGGACGAGCTGTCGCGCGTGCTCGCGCTCGGTCTGTTCAAGCGCAACGTCGACCTCCTCTCCACCGGGCCCGAGGCCGTGCTGCTCGGGCCCGATGTCGGCGACGAGTGGGTCGGCCCCGCCATCGCGACGGCGGGGCTCGGCGCGGCCACCCTGACGGCCGAGGACCGGCGGGTCGGGATCGTGGGCCACGCCGCGGCCACCGCGACGATCGCGTACTGGGTCGGGAACTTCGACGCGGACTACCCGGCCCGGCCGGGCGTGTCCGGCGGCAAGATCCGCCTGCGCGGCTCGTTCGTGTTCGAGAAGCGCGACGGCGCCTGGAAGCTCGTCCAGAGCTTTCTCTCCGAGCCGATCGACGATATCGACCTCGCGACGGCCGTGTTCGGCACGGCCCTCGTCTCGCTGAACCCGCTGCGGGTCAGCTGCGACAACGCCGCGCCGGGCACGCGGTGACACCGGCGCGCCGCGCCCGGGGCCGGTCGCGGTGGCGGATCGCCCCGGTCTGCTAGTGTAGAAGGCATGCCCGGCGTCTGGAACTGGCTTCCGATCGTGGCGGTGATCTGTTGCGGCGCGCGGACGGCCGCCGCGCAGCCGACGTCGCCGTGGGACCACACGTACAAGCACGAGGCAACGGGCGGCGCGTGGCCGTGCCCGGATCCCGGCGCGGACGTGACGGTGACCGACGCGCACTTCTCGATCCCGTGGGACGTGCCGGTCGCCGGCGGCGGCACGCCAACGCACGTCACGATCGCGCACATCGAAGGCACGGTCCGCGGCGATGGCGTCACGACAGCGACCGTGTCGTACGTCCGGCCGCCGCCGCCGGAGCTCGTCGCGCAGGCGCAGGCCAGCGGGCAATCGCTCGACGTGCTGCGCGGGATCCGGCTGACCGTGAAGTTCAAGCCGGGGGCGACCGGCCGTACGCTCAGCCTCGTCAGCCGCGCGTGCTCCGCGACGTGGCGCGAGGTGCAGGCGCCGCCGAAGCCGACGGGCCTCAACTGCAACTCCGGCGAGTACGCCGTGGCGCTGTGGTCGAGCGAGCGCGCGTACAAGCTCGGCGAGTTCGCGCGGCTCGCGGCGGCTGGCCAGGCGACGAAGCTCTATCGCTGCGTCGGCGCGTGCGCGGCGGGCTCGACCCCATCCGCGGACCCGGCGTGGTCGATGTTCGGCGAGTGCGCCGCGCAAGGCGGAGCGACCGCGCCCCCGCCGGCCGCCGGCGCGGACCGGTGGGACGCGACGTACAAGCAGCGGGCGCACGCGAGCACGGACTGGCGCTGCTTCGATCCGGGCGCGCTCGACACGCTCGCGGTGCTGCACGGCCACTTCACGATCCCGTGGAACGTGCACGTCACGCGGACCGACGGGAGCGGCGACGTCAGCGTGCCGGTCGGCCGCATCGAGGGCACGGTCGCGGCGGATGGCTCGGCCGTCGCCCACGCGACCTTCACCGTGCAATCCCTGCCGCCCGATGTCGCCGCGATGGCCCGTGCGTCCGGGGCCGGGCAGGCGACGATCGCCTACCTGAAGGCGGCCGCGCCGACCCTGGCGCTCTCGCTCGAGGCCGGCGCGCGCCGGGCCCACCTGGCCCTCGGCAGCGCCTGCACGATCGACTTCGACGCGCACTAGTACACGGCCGCGGCGAGACCGGGAGTTCACGATCCGCGCGCGCGCGGGGGGCGTCCTCGTCGGAACGAGGGCGAAAACCGGGGTGGTACGCCCCGTGCTAAACGTGGTCGCGATGGCGCGTACGAGCTTCGTGGCGATCGCGGTGGGGGCGTTGTGTGCAGCGTGGGGCTCTGGCTGCAAGGGGCCCGCGGCGCCCAGGGCGGTCGGCCTCGAGCCGGCCGTCGCCGAGCAGGCGTGGTACCGGGCGCCGACCCCGTGCGGGCAGGGCCCCTACGCGATCGAGCTCGCGCTCCCCGAGTCGCGATGGGGCCAGGACGTCGAGCTGCGCATCGCGACGCCGCGCAAGCTCGCGCTGCACGTGACGATGTCCGCCGAGGACACCGCCGGCTCGTCGCGCGACGGGATCTACGGCCCCGAGGGGCTGACGTCCGGTGAGCCGGACAACCAGCGCTGCGTCGCGGACGTGCACGAGCGCCTCGCCGCCAGCCACTCGGTCGGCGGCGGCGGGGTGTCGACGGGCGGCGGCGGGCCCATCGCGGGCGCGGGTGGCGAGGTCGATGAACCGCGCGGCCCACGGCCGGGCGGCGGGATCGCGCTCGTGGTCGATCCGGGCTCGCCGTCGTCGGCGCAGGAGATCTTGCACCTCGGGCGCGAGAGCCACCTGCGCGGCCGCGTGCGCGTGACGCTGTGGTCGGTCGATCCGAACGATCTGACGGACGTGCGCTTCGGCCTCGCGCGGATCGAGTGGCGGCCGAACGTCTCCGAGGCGGCGTACGAGGCGTACCTGGCGCGCGCGAAGGCCGAGGAGGACGCGCGGACGGCGCGAGAGCTGGCGGAGGCGGCGAAGCATCAGCAGGCGGAGCAGGCCCGGCTGGTCGCGCGCACGAGCGCGGGCGGTGGGAGCGTCGAGGTCGAGCAGACGTTCTACGGCGAGGGTCACGGCGAGGTCGACGACCCGGCGAGGCTCGAGCGCGAGCGGCACGAGCGCGAGAAGGAGCAGGCGCGGCGGCGAGAGGAGGAGCGCCGGCGGGCCATCGCGGCCGCGCTCGAGGCGCAACGGATCCGGTTGCACGAGCAGTTCTGCGCGACGCACGCCGAGGATCGCGACTGCTGGGGCGCGGGCGGCCGCGCGGTGCACGACGATCTCGCGCGGCATGACGGCGAGCGCGCGGCGTTCTGCGCGGCGAACGCCGAGGACGCGCGCTGCTGGTCGCCGGCGACGTGGGCCGAGCGCCGCACGAGCTTCCAGCACCGGGTGGACGTGGCGCGGCAGCCGCCGAAGCAGCCGGACGGCCCACCGCCGGCGCCGCTGACCGAGGACATGCCGCCGCGGCTGTCGCAGCACGCGGAGTGGCGGCCGGGCTACTGGCAGTGGACGGGCGCGCAGTGGGCGTGGCTCGGCGGCATGTGGCGCGTGCCCGACAGCGACATCGCGGCAGAGCTCACGACGACCGCCCCCGACGCGCCGCCGCCGCTGCGCCCCGAGACGATCGCGGTCGCGCCGATGCGCGCGCTGATCTGGGTGCCCGGCTTCTGGCAGTGGGGCAGCACGGCGTGGGTGTGGGTCGCGGGTTCGTGGCAACGACCGGAGGCAGGCGCCTCGTGGAGACCGGCAGAATGGCGCGCGCGCGGCAAGGTTCACATCCTCATCCCCGGTCAGTGGGTGCGCCGATGAAGGCGTTGATCTCTGGCGGCGTGGCCGCGGTCGCGGTCGCGCTGGCGAGCAGCGGCTGCTTCACGAGCTGGGCGATCACCGAAGGCGCCGGGCAGCAGAAGCTCCTCGACGAGAGCGTCCACGAGTCGGCGGTCCCGAGCCCGGGGGCGCGCGAGGCGCTCGAGGTCCGGCTGCCGCTCGCGCAGGCGTACGAGGCGCCGGTGGTGACGACGGCGCCGGCCACGCCCGGGGTGTTCACGCCCGCCGCGCCGGCGGCGAAGCGACCGCTCGCGCTCGTGTGTCAGGTCACGCAGCGCGGCGACGACACCGTCTATCACGCCGCGTTTCGCTACGGCAGCACGTGGAAGAAGACGGCGGCGGTGTTCTTCGTGCTCGAGGCGGCGACGGCGGCGCTGATCTACGCCAGCGACACGAAGGATCCGAGCACGCAGCTGGCGGCCGCGGCGGTCGCGCTCGACACGCTCGGCACGGGCATCATCGCCTTCGCGCCGCGCAAGGAGGTCTACCGGACCGAGCGCCGGCCCGACGTCACCGTGGTGCGCCAGGACTGCCCGGACGGGCTCGCGCTTGCCATCGGCGGCGAGTCATATCCGGTGGACGCGGCGGGCCGCGTGGGCGAGCTCGGCGAGGCGGCGCTCGACGAGTGGATGCGCGACCCGCGGGCACCGGTCGGGCTGACGCTGGGCGGTCAGGACGCGCGCCTGCCGCTCGGGGCCGACGACGTGTGCGGGTGGAACCTGCAGCACCACCCGGACGCGCGCTGCGTGCAGCGGCTGCCGCGGGTCGACGTGGCGGTGACGCTGGCGGTCCCGCTGGGGACGCTCACGCGGGCGGAGTAGCAACGGATCAGAGCTTCTTTGCGCAGAGACGCGGAGGCCGCGGAGAGGGAGGAGCAGAAGGAGAGGGGTTGGCACCCGGGCTCGCGGTGGACGCCGACCGACGGCCCTGGCAGCAAGCCTTCTGTTGTTGCAAAAGTCCGCGGTCTGGCCGTACCCAGCGGGGTACGCCGCGTCTCTCCGCATCTGCGATCTTCGTTCCGAAAAAACGAAATGGGGGGTGGGGGTAACCGGCGCTGTGGGACTGCGAACAACTGCGACTGACTCGCATGAGCGCGCGGACCGAGCCGCACCCGTTTCTCCGCCAGCGCCGACGAGAGCGCGGGCGGGCGGGCGGGCGTTTGGTCTCCGCGAGCCCGGAGCAGACGGCGCGCTCGGCGGTTCTACGGGGCGTCGGGCTCGACGATCTCGCCGGCCGGCAGGGCCGAGGGGCCGCCCGCGATCCGCGGGTCGGACAGGTACGTGTCGGTCAGCCGCTTGCGCTTCGGCCAGAACGGCAGCACGCGCAGCGGCAGCGTCACCAGCGCGAGCAGCGAGCCCAGCGCCTTGCCGCCGTACGCCTCGACCACCAGCGCCGCGCGCGCGGTCCCCGAGAGCTCGGCCAGCGGGCGCTCGAGGACGCCGATGCGGCGCAGCCGCAGCTCGGCGCACTTGTTCGCGTGCGCGAGGAACGCGGGCAGCTGGCTCATCACCGGGTGATCCGCCGGCACGCGCTTCGTCATGAAGCTCGCGAGCCGCCGCACGCCCCACATCGACACGAGCGAGAGCCCGAGGATCCGGCGCCGCAGCCACGGCTTGCCCTCGACCGCCTTCGCCGTCTGCTGCTCCCCGAACTCGACGTGCCGCTCCTCCTGCTTGACCGCGCGGCGCAGGATGTCCGTCGTCGGCTTGTGGTCGAGCGTGTCGATCAGCGCGTAGAAGCCCTGCAGCACGAAGCCCTCGCCTTGCGCCATCTCGAGCGCGACGTGCTCGGCCCACGAGCCGCCCATCATGCCGGTGGCGAGGAAGCGCACGGCGGGGTGGGCCGGCTTCGGCTGGCAGCCGAGCATCGCCATGATCCGCAGGAAGTTCTCGACGTGCTGCATCTCCTCGAGCGACTGCCGGGCGAGGAACTTCGCGGCCTCGTAGTCGGGCGCGTCGTAGAGCCAGTGGCCGACCTGGATCCCGGTGATCTCGCCGTAGAGGAACTGGTTCAGCATCCACTCGAGGACCTCTCGGTCCCGGATCGGGTCGAGCTTGTCGCCTCCGAAGTCGAAGGTCATCTCCTCGCGGGTGAGCAACATCGCGTTGGCCAGCTTACCGCAGATGTAGGTGCCCGGCCGGATGGTAATTTGGCGCGCGCGGCGGACCGCCGCTTCGTGTATGATGGACACCATGATGGCGCTGGTTCGACGGGGTGGGGGCATCGCGCTCGCCGGGATCGCGGTCCCGGACGGCGAGGCGGTCGTGCGCGTGGCGTACGCGGGCGTGTGCCGCACCGATCTCGCCGTCGCCGATGGCGCGATCGCGGTGGCCGAGGGGCGCGTGCTCGGCCACGAGCTGTCGGGCTGGCTCGACGGCGAGCCCGTGACGGTGGTGCCGTTCACGGCGGGCGAGGCGCCGCGCTGGCTCGGCGTCGACGTCGACGGCGGGTTCGCGGAGCACGTGGCGGTGCGGGCGGCGCAGGTCGTGCGGCTGCCGCGCGATCTCCCGCTCGTGCTCGGCGCGTTCGTCGAGCCGGTGGCCGCCGCGCTCGGCGTGCTCGCGGTCGTCGCACCCGGCGTACGCGTGATGATCGGCGGCGCGAACCGGCTCGCCGCGCTCACCGCGCGCGTCGTGGCCGCGGCCGGCGCGGTGCGCGTGGCGCACGGCCCGTGCGACGTCGCGATCGAGCACGACGGC
>JANXOM010000065.1 GCA_025353585.1 Deltaproteobacteria bacterium | reverse complement strand
CACTGCGGCTCCGGCAAGAAGTACAAGAAGTGCCACGGCAAGGACGAGACCGAGGACGCAGCGTAGCGGACCGGTCCGTCCGTGATCTTGGCGTAGCGCATCGCGTTAACGACCGGCACGACAACAACGATCCGTGCGCCGATTGCGCGCGCCCGGGCGTTGCGTGATTGTCTCGCCACATATGCGCATTGGCGTCCCGAAAGAGATCAAGACTCAAGAGTTCCGCGTCGGCATGACCCCCTCGGGCGTGGCCATCCTGACCGCGCGCGGCCACACCGTCCTCGTCCAGGAAGGCGCAGGCCTGGGCTCGTCCATCCCCGACGAGGCGTTCGTGAAGGCCGGCGCGACGATCGTCGCGACCAAGGAAGACATCTGGGGCCAGGCCGACATGGTCGTGAAGGTCAAGGAGCCCATCGCGCCCGAGTTCGCGCTGATGCGGAAGGACCTGCTGCTCTTCACGTACCTCCACCTCGCCGCGGCGCACGAGCTCGGCAAGGAGCTGCTCACCCGCGGCGTCAATGGCGTCGCCTACGAGACCATCGAGCCGACGCCGGGTGACCTCCCGCTGCTGACGCCGATGAGCGCCGTCGCGGGCCGCATGTCGGTCCAGGCGGGCGCGACGTACCTCGAGCGCGAGCGCGGCGGCAAGGGCGTCCTCCTCGGCGGCGTGCCGGGCGTCAAGCGCGGCCGCGTCACCGTCATCGGCGGCGGCGTCGTCGGTCAGAACGCCGTCAAGATGGCAGTCGGCCTCGGCGCGAACGTCACGGTGCTCGACGTCAACTTGAAGACGCTCGCGTACCTCGACGACATCTACGGCGGCCGCATCTCCACGCAGTACAGCGATCCGCTCAGCATCGAGAAGGCCGTCCTCGAGAGCGACCTCGTCGTCGGCGCCGTGCTGCTGCCGGGCGCGCGCGCCCCGCGCCTCGTCACCGAGACGATGATCAAGAAGATGGAGCCGGGCTCCGTGATCGTCGACGTGTCGATCGACCAGGGCGGCTGCGTGGAGACGGCCAAGGCGACCTACCACGACAACCCGACGTACGTGGTCCACGACGTGATCCACTACATGGTCGCGAACATGCCGGGCGCCGTGCCCCGCACGTCGACCTACGCGCTCACGAACGCGACGATCAAGTACGTCGCGCTCCTGGCGGACGGCGGCCTCGAGAAGGCCGTCCAGCACACGCCGCACCTGGTCTCCGGCATCAACACGTACAAGGGCTCGGTCCCGCACGCCGCGGTCGCCGAGGCGCTCGGCGTCCCGCACAAGGCGTTTCACGCGTAAATCTCGATAGTTGGGCGGCCGAAATACCCGGTACATCGGGGAATGGCGGCCGCCCGAGGGCGGTAGACATTCCCACAATGCTTGCGGCCCGAGACAAGCGCACGGACTTCGAGCGCCAGGCGCTGGTCCACACGGACGCGCTCTTCGGCGCGGCGTACCGGCTGACCCGGAACCCGCGCGACGCCGAGGACCTCGTCCAGGACTCGTTCCTGCGCGCCTATCGCTTCTGGGACAGCTACCAGCAGGACTCGAACTGCAAGGCGTGGCTGCTCCGCATCGTCACGAACACGTTCATCAACGAGTACCAGCGCCGGAAGCGCTCGCGCGAGGTGCTCGACGCCGCGACGGCCGAGCAGGACGCCACCGACGGCGTGCTCGTCCACGCCGAGGCGAGCGACAAGCAGTCGCCGGAGCGCGCGCTCCTCGACCGCAGCGTCTCGGACGACGTCCAGCGCGCCCTCGACGCCCTGCCCGATGACTTCCGCACCGCCGTCGTGCTCTGCGACGTCCAGGGCCTCTCGTACAAGGAGATCGCCGACATCATGGAGTGCCCGGTCGGCACCGTGATGAGCCGGCTGTTCCGCGGGCGCAAGCTGCTCGCGGCGTCGCTGCGCGAGTTCGCGCGCGGCGAAGGCTACGTGCGCGACGAGGCCCCCGCCGCGGCAACGGCGGAGGCCCCCGCGCCAAGCCTCATCGACCTCGACAAGTACCGCGCGGCGAAGCGCGGGGAGAAGTAGTCATGAGCCTGTGCACCAGCATCGACACGCTCGCGATGGCCTTCCTCGACGACGAGCTCGCCGGCGAAGAGCGCCGCGAGCTCGAGCTCCACATCCACGATTGCGCCGCGTGTCGCAAGCACGTCGAGACGGAGCGGGAGGAGCTCGGCCTCCTGCGTGGCAAGCTCGCCGCCCCGCCCGCGCCGGACCTCCTGCGCGCTCGCATCGCTCGCTCCCTCGACGCCGAGGACGTCGTGGCCACCCGCGATCAGCGCCGCCGCTGGTCGCAGTGGGTCCTGCCCGGCTCGGCGATCCTCGCGGCCGCCGCCGCGCTGCTCGTGTTCGTGGCCGGCAAGCCGCCCGGCCCGGCCGGGGTTGGCGCCGTCGCGCAGGAAGGCATGCGCCAGCACGAGCGCTCGATGCCCCTCGAGGTCCAGGGCGCCAGCACCGGCCCCTGGCTGCACGAGCACTTCACGCCGAGCGTCGAGCCGCCGACCTTCACCGCGCCCGGCATCCGCCTCGTCGGCGCGCGCCTGACCGCCGTCAACGGCCACGACGGCGCGCTCCTCGCGTATGACGTCCGCCTCGCCGACGCGCGGATCGGCCTCACCGCGCTCGTCATCCGCGACGTCCGCCCCGAGGAGCTCGACGGCGGCCAGGAGATCCAGGTCGGCAACCGCGTGCTCCACGTGATGGAGAGCGGCGGCAAGACGGCTGTCACGTTCATCGACAGCGACCGCATGGGCTACGCGTTCATGTCGGACCGCCTCTCGCCGGACGAGCTGGTGCGCCTGGTCGTCTCGACAGACCTGATCGGCCGCGTGCAGCAGGGTCGCTAGCCGCCAAAGCAGCTATGATCGGCGGCAGGGGAGCATGAACCGCCGCATCCTGCTGATCGACGCCGACGAGACCTTCCGCGACACGCTCACCCGAGAGCTGGGTCGCTACCCCATCGAGATCGCCGCGTTCGCCGATGGCGACGAGGCCCTGGCCGCCGCGGCCGCGGATCCGCCGGTGCTGCTCGTGATCTCCGTCGAGGAGCCGGGCAAGGCGGGCTTCAAGCTGTTCCAGAAGGCGAAGAAGGGCGCGCTCGCCGAGGTGCCGATCCTCCTCGTGACGGCGTCGGTCTCGCCGAGCAACATCACCCGGCACCGCGAGCTGAAGAACCCCGCGAACGAGTACATCGACAAGCGGACGATGACCTCGGACGAGCTGCTCGGGAAGATCGACAACCTGATCACGCTCGGCGAGCCGACGGCCGCGACCGATGGAGACGAGATCTCGATCCCGATCGAGGTGGACGAGATCCCGATGGAGATCAACGACGGCGACATGGTGCTCGAGGAGACCGTCGGCGGCGATGACCCGGCCGCGGACTTCGTCCACGACGCGCTGACGGTCGGCCCGGGGGACGAACACCTCGCCGCGATGCGGCTCGACTCGATGGTCGATATGGAGACGGACGCCGCGTTCGCCGCCCTGCTCGGCGACGATCCGTTCGCGTCGGCCGAGCCGCTCGCCGACTCCGGCCAGCACGTCGCGCCATCCGGCGAAGCGGCGGGCGCCATCCCGGCCGAGCCGATCCATGACGACGGCCACGCGTCGCCGCAGGACGAGCCGATCGAGGACTTCGAGAGCTTCAGCCACGTCAGCAAGCCCGAGGCGGTCTCGCCGCGCGATCTGGCGGCGATCCGCAACCCGGTCCCCGAGCCCGAGCCCGTCCCGGAGCCAGTGAACGACGACGAGCCCGCGCTCGCGCCAAGCGCCGCGCACACAGGCGAGGTCCCCGAGGCGATCGAGGCCGCCGAGGACGCGCCGATCGACGAGCACACCTCCGTCGGCGAGCCCGCGTCGTTCGACGATCTGGCGCAAGAGGTCGCCGCCGCGCCCGAGGCCGTCGTGGAAGCTCTCCCCGACGCGGCGCCCACGCCCGAGCACGATCCGGGGCAGGCTCCCGAGCCCGCGTCGGCGCCACCCCACGAGCACGCGCGCTTCGAGTCCTCGCCGGCGATCCTGCTCGACGCCGATGACCTCGTCGTCGAGGAAGACATCCCCGTCGCCTTCGACGACGAGCCGGTGGCGGCCGCGCCGGAGCCCATGGCGGCCGCCCACGCGCCGGTCGAGCCTCCCGATCCCGCGCCGCCTGTCATCGCCACCACGCCGCCCGCGGCGCCGAGGAAGAAGTTCTTCGACGCGCCCACCAACGTCGGAACGAACCCCGGCCTGGACCTCGGCCTCGACGAGATCGCGCAGGACGCGGGCCGCGAGCAGTCCGGCGTCCACGATCGCCGCTCGCTGCGCCAGCTCGGCGAGCTCGAGCGCCAGGTCGCGCAGCTCAAGACCGAGCTGGAGCGCGCGCGCGCCGAGGCCGTGATCGCGGCGAAGGGCGGCAGCCGCGAGCGCGACTTCCTGAACCTGCGCGAGTCGATCATCCAGAAGGACAAGGAGCTCGCGCAGGTCCGCGAGAGCTCGGCGACCAGCAGCCGCGAGCTGGCGGAGCTTCGCGTGGAGCTCGATGCGGCCCGCGGCGCGCGCAGCACGGCCGACGCCAAGGCCAGCGCGCTCGAGCAGCGGCTCGCCGCCGACACCGCGCGCATCAGCGCCGCGGACGCCGCGCAGCGTACGACCGCCAGCCAGCTCGCCGTCGCGCAGCAGGCCCTCGAGGCGCGCAGCGCCGCCCTCACCGCCTCCGAGGCGGCGCGCCAGCAGCTCGACAAGGACCTCGCCGCCGAGCGCGCCGGCCGGGCCGCGTCGGCCTCGGACGCCGAGCGCACGCTCCGCGGCGAGCGCGACCTGCTCGTGGCACGGCACAAGGGCGAGCTCGACGCCGTTCGTGACGACGCCGCCGCCGCGCGCGACGCCGCCGTCGCCGCCGCCCACGAGGAC